>JAPYTK010000202.1 GCA_029941785.1 Polyangiaceae bacterium
ACACTGGGGGGACCAAGGACGACCCCATCGCCGGATCGGGCGGTGCCGGCGGCGAAGGTGGTGCCGATGGATCAGGCGGTTCAGCTGGCGCCGGGGGTGAGGCGACGACGTCGAACGGCTCCGGTGGGACCGGTGGTGCGGGCTGCAATTTGCCCGATCCGATTTGTGCACCGGGATTCGAGTGCGGCGGCCTCAATTCGTGCACCGATAAGTGTTACGGCTCAGAATGTTGTGAGCTTAACTGCACGTGCGTCAACGGCACTCTCAGTTGCGATTTGGTCTGCAACTAGGCGAGCCGCTGTGCCCTGCTCGATGCGTTCGCGCGGACGATCTTAGACTGCGCCGACCGTGTCGAGCAGCATCCAGAGGTGGGCGTAATGAAAGAGTCCGCCAGTGATGACCAGCGCATGAAAGACCTCGTGGTAGCCGAAGATCCTTGGGAAGGGGTTGGGCCGCCTGACCGCGTAGACCGCACCACCTAGGGTGTAGGCGACCCCGCTGAGTGCGAGCAGCGTAAAGGAGAGCGTGCCGATGCTCGGCGCCAGCGCGAGCACATGGCGGATGGCGCACCAGCCAGCGGCGATGGCGAGGACGGTGGTGATCCATCCTGGGCTTCGCGGCCACACGAGGCTCTTTAGGATCCCGAGACAGGTGAAGAACCAGACCAGTCGAAGCGGATGGCCGCCCGCGTAATCGGCGGGCAGGAGGAGCATGAAGAGGGGGGTGTAGCTACCTGCGATCAATAAGAAGATGGCGCTGTGATCGAGACGACGAATTCGGCTCAGGGCCCGCTCGCTCCACGTGCCCCGATGGTACAGCGCACTCACGCCGTAGAGGAAGGCGACGCTGAGTGCGTAGATGAGAATCGCCACCGTGGCCCGCCGTTCCGTTGTCGCGGCGAAAAGGATCAGGTTCCCGAGTCCGAAGCCAAAGAAGGCGAACTGGTGCGACACGCCTCGCAAGCGGGGTTTCTCCTCACCGTATACTGACGTTGCCGTGTCCACCTTCTTTGAAGTTAGCGCCGGACCGACGGCGGAGCCAGTCGTGGTGGTCACGACTCTGTCACGATTGTCGCAGGCCATGTTCGGCCCTCTTCTCGTGTCCAGGCGTGCGCGTGGGGTCGGCGGATCCGCGGTTGGCCATACGGTGGCGCACCCAGCTGTTCGGCTCGCTATCGGCGAGTCATCGACGGTGGCGTTTGCGAGCGGTGACGCTCAGCGGCACGGTGCCGTGCTCAAGCAGGCTTGTGCGCGATGACGAGCTTGTAAGTGTCTGTGCCGTTCGTCATGTTCTCGTAAAGGTTTGAGCCCGGATGACGAATGAAGTTCTTGAGGCCCGCCTCCGCCTCGAGCCGCTTCTTGCGGCCTAGCAGCGGGATGCGGAAACCGTAGAACTTGTCGAGGCACTGTTGGACGTAGGCATTGACACGGTCGGCATCGATGTCCCGTGCGTCGACTGCGAGTTGGGTCACATCGCGAACTTCGGTCAGCTCGAAACCGAGATCCTTGATGACTTCGAAGCAGGGCTCCCAGGTATTGTCCGGGATCGCATTCGCCCAGAGCAAGTAACCACCCGGCTTGAGAATGCGGAAGGCGGATCCGAAGAAGCGACGGTCCTCATCGGTGGCCTGGCCAGGGATCTCCGTCACGTGGGTCTCGTTGACGATGACAAAGTCCGTGGACGCATCGTCGATCGGTAGCTCGGTGCAGTCGGCGCGTGTGGCCTTTAGCCGACCACCGAGCTCGGGGACGAACTTTCGGTCGCAGGTGTGAATGGCGGCCTGCTGCATGTCGACGCACTCGAAGGTGCATTTCGGCAGAACATTCTTGCAGATGTGGTGAGCGCCCGCGCCCGTGCCGCATCCCATTTCGACGACGTGGACCTTGCCGTCACGTTCGCTGACGTAGTCTTTCACGAGCGGCCACTGAAAGTGTCCGGCGTAGGCGTTCTTGCCGAAGCGCTGAGGGTCGTCGTCCTCGGCGGTGCCTTTGTCCCAATCCTCAGGCCAGTCGTAGCCCCAGGTATTGAAGACCTGCTCGTAGGAGATCCCCTTGTCGCTCTTCACCACGCCCATCGAGCGGTAGATCGAATAGAGCAGCGAGTAGATCGACTGCTTGCTGTAATCCTCCTCGTCGATGTCTCCGTTTTCGACTGACATCTTTGGCTCGCCGACGAACGGGCTCGTGATCACCCATGCCGCCATGATGGCTTGGAGCTGCTTGCTGCTGTAGTCGGCTTTCTCGTTCAGACCTGTGAGGATATCCATGCGTGCCTTATTTTCAGATATTGGCCTCAGTGTAAAGAAACGTCGCTAGAAACCGTTGCCAATCATTTTTGGTCCGTGGGCAGTTATGAGCTCTCTCGTCGGCAAAATTGCGCCGTGCCGGCCGGTCGTGGTCGCTCAATGTGAGGTTAAGTGGCTGAAAATACGCGACTTGTTATCCGCAGCGACCGGACCGGCATGTTGCGAGCGAGGCGGACGCGCTCAGATTGGTCCACTCGGCCTTCGCCATCGGAAGTGGGCCACAAAGCGCTGCCAGGGCACTGGATTGTTCGGACCGTGCCAGATAGGCTCGGCTCTGCACCGTATGGTAGACCCACCAAAACCTGTCGTCGCTAGTGGCGATTACGTCGTCGATGACGACCATCAGCCCTGCTCTTTGGATCGCACCCTGCGCGGTTTACAGCCGGGCTTATCGTGGAGTGTGGTTCGGCGTGCGATCACGAGCGGCAAGGTCTGGGTGAACGGCAAGTTGCGCACCAGCCCCACCCACGAGGTGAGAGCCGGTGACCGGATCAAGGTCCGAGTCAACGCGCCCAACCCCCAACGCCCCCCACGTCTGCCCGACAACGTCATCGTTCACATCGACTCTCAGGTGCTCGTCGTGCGTAAGCCGCCGGGCTGGCTGACCGAGCCCAACGATGACCACCCTTACGGGACCTTGGTGCAGGCCCTCAACGCGATGGTGCGAAAGCGGAGGCCGGGCACGCCACCGCTGTGGGTCGTGCAGCGATTGGATCAAGAGACGACCGGCCTCGTGGTGTTGGCGCGGACCAACGAAGCAAGAGACCATCTCAAAGAGCAGTTCACCCTCCGCACCGTGACGCGCAGCTACCTCGCGATTGCGCATGGGCAGGTCGAGGACAGGAGCTTTCGGTCGCGACTGGGTGACGGCGCAAAGAGGCATCGCTCAACAAATCAAGCGAACGCGGGCAAGGAGGCGGTCACCCATGTGAGCGTCGTCGAACCGTTCGCGAATGCCACTCTCGTGGCCTGCCGTTTGGAGACAGGACGGACTCATCAAATCCGGGTTCACTTGTCCGAGGCCGGCCATCCACTCGTGGGCGATCGTCGCTACGGCTATGCCGGGACGATCCGCGCCCCGCGGCTCATGTTGCACGCTGCCGAGTTGGGATTCGTTCATCCGGTGAGCGAGCAGCCCCTTCACTACGAAGAGGAGCTGCCGCAAGACATGAACAAGATCTTGAGCTACTGCCGGTCGCGGCCGAAGGACAGCTGACCGCCCTCAACGTTCCTGGTAGCAACTGATGAACATCAGCCCTTCGTCGCCGTCCTTGGGATCGCCGACGAATCGAAGCACCTGTTGACGTGTTGGTGCACACTGCTCGACGAGGCTCGTGGCTGCGTCGGGAGATTGGGCTGGATCGACGTAACACCAACCGTGAAGAGGGGTCCCGTCGGCGAGGGTGGGTTGGTCGCTGCTATCTTGTTGACAGGCGAGGAGCTCAGCTTTTTCAAGCTGATTCACCACGTAGAAGCAATCGAGGTCCTGTCCGGACGGGGATTGCCTGGCAACCTTTTCGGCGTCGAAAAATTCTGGGGTGACCCCGCTCCGCCCCTCGAGGTCGATCGGATCCTCGCAACTCTGACCACCGGGCGATTTCCGACCTTCGAGCACGACGCAGTTGACGCTCCCGGCCTGCTCGACCTGAAGGGGGCGGGACATGCACAGGTCGCCGAGCTTTTCCTTTAGTCGGGCAATGAGCGCGTTCATGGCTGGCCGGTAACCGTAGTCAGCGTCCTGCACACGGTCGAGTTGAGCAGGACACACCGAGCCGACGATGGCCTGCTCTTTCACGCCCTTGAGCACCGCGAGCTGCCGAAGACCGGGATAGGCTTTTGCTGCATATTGCAGACCTCCACCATATTGCCCTGTCGCAGGGTCTTGGCATAGTGGGTTGTTGGCCGAGTTGTGGTCATCGCAATCGCCCGTCACGTCGCTCGGGATGGGTCCTCCGGGCAAAGGGAAGGTGCAGGCGTGCTGAAGCAAACCCATGCCGCTGGCTTTGACGGTGTAGTCATGGCCGACGATGGGATCGGAGCCTGCGTTCGTCGAGGGGCCAGCGAGACCGGGGCGGGGCTCGATGGATTCGATCATGTGCGGATCGCCGGCTTGGCCACCGTTTTCGAAGTCGCCGAGGATCGCGTCCCAGGTGCCTGTCGCTGCCATTTCTTCCGCTGATTGAAACCCTTGGCCTAAATCGCTCGGATCTCGCGCGATCAACTGCCAAGGTACGCCGACGATTCCGGTGAGAAAGATGCGGTCAAGACCACGGTGCAGTCCGTCCTTTGAGACCAACAGACGGTTGACGCCGGTCGTGCCGTCCGAACTCGGTACCTCCTCCTTCGTCAATGCGTCGACGTAACGGGACACCGGGTAGAGCAAGTCCATGCCAAAGCGCCGCTTTTGGTCGAAGCAGCCGAGATTCGATTTTTGATGGAAGGGCGATTCGGGGCTTTGGCACTGGGGATCAGCCTGACAGTTGGCCATCGTCTGGCTGCAAGGTGCGCAGCAGGGGTCGTTGACGTCGACGGCGCATTCGGAGCGGGCACGGAGGAATTCTCCCGGACCGTGCGGCGTATTGGTGATGTGACCAAAGCCCGTGGACTGGAAGGAGCAGTCGTTTTCGTCCGTCAACATGACGATCGCGACGAGGGAGTCGGGCCGCAAGAAGGCTTCGCGTTGTGCCTTGAGTTCGGTGTCGTCGCCGGCGACGGAAGCTCGGTAATTGTCCTTGTCGATGCTGACGGTCGTAAACGGCTTGGGATCGACGAGGAATCGGTACCAACTTTCGAGCGGTGCCTCCAGACCGCAACCTGCTTGACCGACACCACGGACGATCTTTTCGAGGTCTTTCGCCAACGCTTGAATGTCGTCGTAACGGCCATCTCCGGGAGCCGCTCCCGCGGGATCCCATGCGAGAAAGCCTTTGCCGTCGACGGATGGCAGCGTGCCATCATCGGGCGTGGCAACGAGTGGTTTGGCTCCCGCGCCCAATCCGTCCTTGTCGCATGATCCGGTGCCGCCGCGCGCACCGAGATCGGTGCTGATCACGGCGAGGTGAATGTCATGAATGGCCTTGAAGTCTCGGTGACTTCCCTTGGGGCAGTCGCTGAGCGGATCGGCGGGGCTCGAGACGTAGGATCCGTCGGTTGCGGTGCACGGGGGATTGGCCAAGGTCGTGATGAGATCGGGTACGGCCTGCGCGAGCACGGATTGTTTGTCCCCCATGGAACCGGAGTCATCGATCACGAACAAGATGTCTATTTTGTCGATGTTGCTGCGGGGCAACATGCTCTGCGTCGTGAACGTCGTACGAGCTTCTAAGGGATCGATGGGGCGGCTCAAACAGGCGGTGCCCAAGGCACCGAGACCGGTGGTCAACAGAGCTGAGGTGGTGAAAAGTCGAAGGATGCGGGATGGGGTGGGGGTCATGGCTGCGTCTCCTTGACATCATTCATCTGCAGCATTCATGCCTACTTCCTATAGCCCGTGGTCGAGGGACGAAGGATCCCGTAGTGGTTCATAGTATCGCGCACGTACGTGCGTTCCAGACACGAGGTTCCGCCGGGGGCCGGAAAGCGGTTGGCGCCAACTTGGTTGTCAAGGCCTGCGTGGTCGCGACAACGAAATGGACAGGGCTCCATCTATCCTGGCCGGGCAGAGACAGGACCCTTGAACGGCGACGTGCTGCCATGGGTGGCGGCCCGAGCATGACCGCACGTGCAAGCTGCAAAGAAGACCGCTACAATCTTTGTGTTCCGCCAGACCATCGTCATGCACCGTCTCCTCCGAAGCACATGCCTTGTCCCGATCTGTATGATCGCGTGTTCTGTTTCCACGGTGTCCGACGACGATTCAGCCGCCGCAACAACGGGGCCGGCAACGGGCGTCGGGGGGAGCAGCAGCAGCGTCGGGAGCGTTGGCGGTGGTGGCTCCATGCCGTCCGGTGAGGAGGGTAAGATGGTCGGTTTTACCGAGGCGCACAATGAGGTGCGGCGGCCCTTGGGGCTCGCGGATCTCAGTTGGGACGAGAACGTCGCGGCTGTGGCTAAAGCGTACGCCGAAAAGCTCGCATCGGAGAACTGCGCGTTTTACCATTCGATGCATCCCGACTACGGCGAGAATCTGTATTGGTCACAAGGCTTCATGCCGACTTCGCAGGATGTCACCGCCTCCTGGGCGAGCGAGGTCGAGTTTTACGACTACGAGTCCAACAGTTGCAAACCCGGTGAGCAATGTGGGCACTACACGCAGATCGTGTGGGCGACGACCGAGCGTCTCGGTTGCGGCATGGCACATTGTGCGGACAATGCCGAGGTCTGGGTGTGCAATTATGACCCGCCCGGAAACTGGGTCGGACAACACCCATACTGAGGTCATGCCGCCGCCGGGGAGGGGCGCCGCTCGTTGCGGCGTACCCTGCGCGTTTATGGGAGCCCAAGTGGATCGTCAGGATCCCCGACAACTGCTACTGTCCGCCCGCCCATGAAGAGCCCCTTGCAGGTCCTGAAGAGCGTCTTTGGATACCCGGCGTTCCGACCTTATCAGGAAGAGATCATTTCTGAGGTCGTGGCGGGCAAGGATACCTTTGTGTTGATGCCCACCGGGGGGGGCAAGTCGCTCTGTTATCAAGTGCCTGCGCTGGTGTTAGAGGGGACGGCGGTCGTGGTGTCGCCCCTCATTTCCTTGATGAAGGACCAAGTCGACGCGCTCGTCGCGAACGGAGTCAGCGCGGCCTATTACAACTCGACTCTCGGGGAGACGGAGGCGAGGCGCGTGCTCGCGCGCCTTCACAATGGCGAACTGGATCTCGTCTATGTGTCGCCGGAGCGGTTGATGAACGATCGGTTCGTCGACAGGCTTCAAGGGATCACGATTTCCATGCTCGCTATTGACGAAGCTCACTGCGTGTCCCAATGGGGCCATGACTTTCGACCGGATTACGCGAGGCTCGGCGCTGTGCGCGAGCAATTCGCTCATGTACCAACCATGGCCCTCACCGCAACGGCGGACGAGCAGACGCGGCAGGACGTCGTGAGACAGTTGCGGCTTCGCGAGCCGACCATCGTCGTGGCCGGCTTCGATCGACCTAACATCGAGTACAAGGTCTCCGACAAGACCAACCCCATCGGCCAGCTCGAACAGGTGTTGGCTCGGCACGAGGGAGAGTCGGGCATCGTTTACGCCCTAAGTCGCAAGCGTGTCGAAGAAGTCGCGCGTAAACTCGAGGAGAAGGGCCACCGGGCGGCGCCCTATCATGCGGGTCTCGAGTCGGACGTGCGTCGGGAGGTTCACGAGCGCTTCGTCCGTGATGAACTCGATGTGGTCGTTGCCACCGTTGCCTTTGGCATGGGGATCGATAAGCCCGACATTCGTTTTGTCGTTCATTACGACATTCCAAAGAGCATCGAGGGCTACTACCAGGAGACAGGACGGGCGGGTCGAGATGGCCTGCCTAGCGAGGCGCATCTCTTGCTGGGCTACCAGGATGTCATCACGGCCCGTTCGTTGGTCGAAAACGGCACCGATCCGACGCAAAAACGCATCGACAATCACAAGCTCAACGCCATGGTGGGTTTCGCCGAGTCGCTCGGATGTAGGAGGCAGGTGTTGCTTGGCTATTTCGGTGAGCAACGCCACGAGCCTTGCGGCAACTGCGACATCTGCAAGGACCCCCCAGATCGATTCGACGGTAGCGTGGCGGCCCAGAAGGCATTGTCGTGCGTGTACCGCGTGGGCCAAAACTTCGGAGTCAAGTACGTGGTCGACGTACTGCGGGGGATGAATCACGAGCAGATCCAACGCTTCGGACACCAACAGCTCAGCACCTGGGGTGTGGGCAAGGAATACTCGGCACAGCAATGGACGAGCTTCATTCGGCAACTCATCCACCAGGGCCATCTCGTCCAGGATATCGCCAACTACGCGGTGTTGAAGCTCGCGCCGTCTGCGCGGGAGGTGCTCAAAGGTGACGCTGCGGTCGAATTGGCCATGCCCCGCAAGGCCACGCGTTCAGCGAAGAAGCGAAAGCCAGCTGCCGTGATCGCGGAGTTGTCGGAGGGCGAGCAGCTGCTCTTTGCCGAGCTGCGGCAGGTTCGCAGTCAGCTCGCTCAAGCACAGGGTGTGCCGCCCTATATGGTCTTTGGTGACAAGACGCTCAAACAAATGGCCCAGAACAAACCCCGGAACGAATCCAGTTTCCTCGAACTTAGCGGAGTCGGGAAGAGCAAGCTGCTGAAGTATGGAGCGGTGTTTATCGAGGCGCTCGCGGAGTTTCAGGGCGAACTCGAGTAGGCGGCGAGTGAGTCGCGGTTGACTCCAAGGGAGGCGTGCTTCCCTGCGCTGTGGCGACGCTGTATGTCTCTCGACATGCCGAGTTCGCCTTTTTCGCTCACGGTGCAGATGGCGGCGGATCGCATTCGCACCAGGAACGACCAACTCTGCGCGTTTGTGACGACCTGCCTGGACGAGGCGGCGACCGAGACGGGGACAGCGGCAGACGGGGGGGCCTTGCAGGGCGTCCCGTTTTCCCTAAAGGATGCCTGGGACACCGCTGGCATCGTCACCACGGGCGGGTCGTACCGGTTTCGCGATCGCGTACCCGAGGGCAGCGCTCCTATTTATGACGTCGTGCGCGATGCAGGGGCGGTGCTCCTTGGAAAGACGAATCTGAGCGACTTGTCGGTGTCGCCAGAGGCTTCGAGCCATGTCGGGGGGGCGACACGCAATCCCCATGACCTGACGCGCACGGCCGGAGGAAGTTCAGGAGGGGCGGCGGCTGCCGTAGCCGACGGCATGACGGCGTTCGACTGGGGGAGCGACATCGGGGGCAGCATCCGTGTCCCGTCCGCGTTTTGCGGCGTGCATGGTATGCGGCTTTCGAGCGAGACCTGGCCCATGAGCGGTTACTTCCCAGCGCCCCCCGGCCCTATGAAATGGATGAACGGTCAGGGGCCTATCACCAAGACCTTGGCGCAAATGAGACTTCTGCTCGAGGTTGCCGCTCCGCATATGCGGGTCGGCGATGGACGGAACGTCTCGATAGATGGTGCGTGGATCTACGCGCCCAAACACGGTCGGTGGCCGGGATTCGCAGATGATGTGAGGCCGTGGCTCCAACGGTGCTTCAACGAGGTACGGGACGATCATGGCTTGCCCCGCCCTCATGAAGCGCGAAATCTCGCCATCGCGGTGTGGGCGTCGCACTTCGATGAGTTGCTGGAATCTGACCCGATGAGTCTGGGCGAGGGAGTGGGGGCGGTGCTTGGCGCGCTCGTGTTCGGGGGACGCCGGGACAAGCGTCTTCACCCGCGCACGGCGGAGGTCATGGTTGCGGTGATGGCCGGCCGCTACACCTTGTTTCGGGACCGGGACAAGGCCCTCGCCGAGGCGCACGCGTATCGCCAGCAGGTGAGCGAAGCTTGGCAGCAAGGCTACGTGGTGGTCGCGCCAGTGTGCGCCTATCCGGCACCACGTATCGGGACAACCAATCGCAACCCACACCTCCTCGATTGCGCGTTTGCGGGGAACGTCGCCGACTCCACCGCCCTGACGATTCCGTGCGGCCGTTTCGATGATGGCTTGCCACGCGGCATCCAATTGATGGGACCGCCGGGCAGCGAATTTGCGTTGATCGACTTGGCGGAGCATATGCTCGCCGAATGGCGAGCGCAGTCGATGACCGGGCGATGACGTCATGTTAGGTTCGGCCGCGGCGGACAAGCGAACCGCAGAGGACGGTGGCTTTTCGTCACTCGTTTTGAATAGGGAAGTATCGGACGGAGAGGACCATGTTGAGCATGAAACGAACAGTGATAGCGTTTGGGACGGTCGCGTTTTTGGCTTCGAGTCTGGCTTGTGACGAGCCCGCTCCGGAACAGACCGCGGCCTCGGCGAGCGCGACTGCCACGGCCGTCGTGTCTGCGCCCCCGCCTCCGCCGCCGAAGCCTGTCGTGAAGAAACCGTCCCATCCCTGCCCAAAGGTGTCGACCGGCGAC
>JAPYTK010000203.1 GCA_029941785.1 Polyangiaceae bacterium
GCGACGAGGCGCTCGTCGAGCTCATCGAGGAACAACAGTGCGATCGCATTCGTTACGCTGCACCGGGCCGAGCACCCGAGAGCGTGCTGCGGGCGGTCGGCGACAGCGGCATTTACGTCGCCCAGTCACCGGTGCTGGCGAGCGGCCGCGTCGAACTGCTGTGGTACCTCCGCGAACAGAGCATCAGCCACGACTATCACCGCTACGGTAACGCCGGCGACCGCAGCGGCGAAACACGTCGTCCCGTTCTCTGAATCAGACGCTCAGTGCACGTAGGGCCGACCACAGTGGCTCGATGCCGTCGCCCGTCACGGCTGAAACGGATAACACCCGAGCGCCAGTGTGGTCCTTGAGCTTGCTGAGCGCTGCGCGGCGCTTGCTCTTGGCGATCTTGTCGATCTTCGTCGCGATGACCAAGGTACTCACCGCCGTTTCCGCCTCGTCCTCGCGCGCCCGAATGTAGTCGAGCAACTGAACGTCATCGGCAGCGACCCCGCGCCGGGCGTCGACGAGCAGCACCACCGTCTGTAGGCCGACCCGCTGATGCAGATAATACTCGATGAGACGGCCCCAATCAGCACGCTCCGATTTGGATCGTTGCGCGTAGCCGTAGCCCGGCAAGTCGGTCAGGTGAAACTGCTGCCCATCTCTCGCGCGCGCCACGAAGAAGTTGATCTGTCGCGTGCATCCAGGTGTGCCGCTCGTCCTCACGAGGTTCTTTCTCCCCATGAGCGCGTTGAGAAGACTCGATTTTCCAACGTTGCTGCGACCGGCGAAAGCGATCTCGGGCCCCGTGCTCGGCGGCAACGATGACACCTGCTGCGCCGCCGATTCGAATTCCGCCTCGACGATGTGCCACGGATCCCCGGCGCCCGCCGCACCTCCGCGTTGAAGCTTGGTCATGACTCGCTCGCGTCTGCGCTCGGCGCGTGGTGCTCACACTCAGGCTTGTCGCACAGCGAACGCAGGTGGCGAAAGCTGTACAGCCCCGTCTCGTGCCCATCGGCCCACACGAGCTTCAGGGCGTAATTACCTACGGGTTGCAGGTCGCGAAGTTCGCTGTTGCCGCCCTCGATGAAGCGCGTTTCGCCGCTGTGGCCTTGGCAGTGAGCGCAAGGGCAGTAGCCGCGTAGGATCGTGTTGGGGTACACACAGCGATGGCCGTCGGCCCACTGTATTTCGGTCGTCTTCGCTCCGTGCGGTGCCTTGATCCGGACGGGCGTGATGTTGGGATCGCTCATTCGGCGCTTTTTTCGATCACTTGACCGTCCTGCGTCAAGCCCGCTCGTTTCCACCGCTGCTCTTCCGTGAGGCCCTTTTCGACTGCCGTGCGGGTTCGATCGCGCACGACGAGCTCTATATTGCCGTAATCATTGATGACCACCAATTCCAGGAGACGTTTCTTCCCGTTCTTCAGCGCCGCCTTCCCATACACTGTTTTTGCTGGGCCGGTATCGATCTCGCCGGCAACGACCCGCTCGCGAATGTAATTGTTCAGGGATGCAAAGGGGACCCGCCCTACCAAATAGACGGCATCGTCAAACCGGGCCTCTACCCTCATCGCCCGCGGAACGGGGAACCCAAAAGCCCGCTCTTTTCCTTCGGCCAGCTCGTCAGGATCGGCGACGTCGACCTTCGTCTTCACCACCGGAGCCGGTTCGGAGGCCCAGCTGCCAGGCGGCGGCGGCGGCGGCTCCTCACGACAAGCAGAAAGGCTGTGGCATGACGCCACCAACCCAACCCACAGAATTATTCGACGATGCTCGCCCACGAATCAATCTTGGTCGACTGGCGCGGCGTCGGCAACACCCGCGTCTTGGTCTTCGTCTTGGCGCCCGTGTTGGCTTGACCACCCGTTCCGGTTTGGTAGCGCAGGGTAAACACCGACGGCGACGATTCGGTCACGACGTTGTGCGTACCGACGTAGGCACTGCCCGTCGGTTGCGAACTGTAGCAGCTCGGCTCCTTGGCCACCGCCACCCCGTACACGATGGTGCCGGGGTCCTCCTTCATCTCACTCACGTAAATGATCTTCTTGGCGTTGGGATTCTTCGCGAGTCTGGGCAACGGTGCTGGCCCTTGCGCCGACGCCTTGCTCTGGATGTAGTCGACGCCCCAAATCGACCCGTAGCCGTCAGCGCAGGCGTTCGCGCCTCCTGCCTGAGGCGTGAATGTCGAGAAATAGGCGACCTTGTCGAACAAGGCCATCGCGCCAGTGACGCGCTTGCCACCCTTGAACGGAACGTACCAATTCGCTTTCACCTTGAACGGCACCTGAAGCACCGCGATGGGGTATTCGGTCAGGGACCAGACGCGGTTGCGAATCGCTTTGTTGGACGTCAGCTGGTCTTGGCCTCCCGTCGAAAACAACAGGATCGTGTTGCCCTGGCCGTCGACGGAAATGACCGGTCGGGTCTCGATGGGCTGCGCCGACTTGTACCCGTCACTCGAGAGGGGATAGCCGTCGAAGAGGATGTCGACCTTCCAATCCTTCGTCTGTGGACTTGACAAGTTCACCCGCCACATCGTGCCGTCCGCGTCCCCGATGTAGATGCGATCGGCCACCTGCCCAACACCGGAGGGATACGGCACGGGAACGCCGGTGAGAGGCGAATCAAAGTACCCCGTCTCGACGAGTTCATCCTTGAGAGCCGCAGGACCGTCGCTCGGGCCGCGCTGAAAACGCCTCAGCACTTTGCCGTCCTTCAGGCGCACCACCGTGAGTGAGCGCGCAGGCCCATTCTGCCAACAGCGCACTCTTTTGCGCGGCTTGTACTTCGGATCGATATGCGGAAACTTCGTAATCGCTCGGCCCTTCCCCTTCGAACACGATCCCTTCACGGGCTTTCCTTCGCCGCCCGGCAAGATCGCTACCGCAACCTGCTTGGTAGCTTTGTCATCTTTCAGCGAAATCGTCGTGATCGCCGGTGTGCCCGAACTGCGACCGAACAAGGGCTGGCCCGAGTAGGAAGACGAGAGCTGCCAGAGAAACTTCGGGTCCGTGGGGTCGGTCACGTCCATCGCATAATAAAAGCCCCCACCGCCGCGGCCGCCACCCACGAGAACGGTCCGCCAGTTTGCCCCCTTGCTGGTACCGCCCGCCACCGCTTGACTCAGCGTTCGCTCGAAAAACACGTCGCGCACCACCGGCTCGCCGTCGAGAAGAACCTGTGGCGTCGTGGCATATTGTCCTTGGATCCCCGGCAGCACATGCGGAGGCATGAAAGACCACAGCTCGTTGTTCTCGAGTTGGTCCGATTTGACCCCGGTGTCCTTGAGATCGTTGGGCGCAACCTTGAAGGCGTGCAACTGGCCATCGGTCGTCACCGCATAAAGCATCAAGGGTCGTTTGCTGCTTTTCTGCGCGTAAAGCTTGTAGCTCTGGTCCCGTATGCGGGCCTCCGGCAGCCCGTGCACCGCCGGCGTCGCATGGTAGATCGCGCCAAATTCCCGACCTTTGCGTGAGGGCAAGCCACCACCGTTGGTGCCCCCTAGTTGCCACTTCATCAATTGCTTCGCACACTTCGACGGAGTTTTGGCGTTCATGTTCGACTCGGTGCACATCGCAGGCGTCGTGGACATGCCCATGGCTGGCGGGTATTTGAAGACCACGCTCGCCATCTTCGTGTTGCTCAGCAAGGGAGTGGGCTTTCCCGAATAGCTGCCGAGGCCATCGCCGGTGCCCGTCAAATTCGGCCGAATGCTCCCCTTCGAGTCGATGGTGGCCTTGCCGCTCACGACCTTCTTGTAGCCGATCACGGTCATGAATTTGCGCTTTCCCTTGTTCACGTTGGCGGCAAAATCGTCTCCCTTTTTTACCTCGACCGACTGAAGCTCAGGGACGAGCTTGCCGTTCTTTGTCTTGCACAACCACCGTTGACGTTCCAAGTTGCCGCCCCAAAGCTCGCCGCTTTCGGGCTGAAACGACGAGGTGAACTCATAAGCCACCGCAGGCGCCTGCGTCCCCGCCCCAGTGGCGCTGGTCGCGACCGCAAAAACGGGCATGGTTCGACTCGTGGTGCCCGCAGCGATGGTCGACAAAAGGTTCGAGAGCGTCGCCTTGAGTTCCTGCTTGTTGTCAGCGAAATAAGCTTTCTTCGTGCCCCCTTCGTAGGCGACACGCGACAAGGTGCAGCACGCACGCAAGGCACCCTTGGCGCCAGCGCATTTCCCTCCCTTTTGAAAGGCTTGTGGCATCTTGAGCGCGCTGCAGTCGAAGTTGGCAGCCTTGGACAAACCGAAACCAACCGCCAACGTCTTGATGGCGTGCTTGGGCTGAGCTGGTGAGGAGAGCTTCTTCGCCACTTCGTACGATCGCTCGTAGGGGCACTTTCCGTTGCCAGCCTGGCAATAAGGGCGAAGGTCGAGGTTGGGTTCGCCATCGGAGAGCAAGATGATGTACGTGTCCCGGCAACCGCCCCAGAACTTCGCGTCCTTCGCAGGACCAAAGTAGTTGGTCGGTTCGATCGGATCCTTCTCGCCGTCCAAGCGCAGGAAAGTGTGCGCGTCCGTCATCATCGCAGCGAGCGGTGTCGCACCGTAGGGGCGCATCACCAGCAGGCTGTCCTGAACCTGATCGTTGATGTTGCGAACGTCACCGAGTTCTAGATCCGAGGCGCCCATGGAGATCATGCGGCCCTCCCACGGAGGGGCCGCCGCATTGCGAGCGCCGACCTCGAAGCGTGAAAGCTTGCAGTTTGGAGGATTCCCTTGAACCGGAGTGCCGCCGGATCGCCAGTTCAAATAGTAGCTCCACATGCCCGCCATGCCCCCGGACGCGTCCATGCTCTTGCCCGCCAGCCCGGTCATGGCGTTCGTCTTGCCGTCGAATGTCATCAAGGCAAAACGCACCCGATCGCGGAACACGTCGAGCAAGCCATCGTCGGTTTGGTCAAACTTCCCGCAGCCGGCGTTCTTGCTCTGGTAACCGTGTGAAACGATCGAGCCATTCGGCCAAGCGAAGGGATTTTTTGCGAGCGCGTTCGCTACGTCGCCCGGACCTTTGACGCAGCCATTGGACACCAAGCGGTGATGGGGCAAGTGGTAATTGCTGTCGTAGGGTGCGGCGCTGTTGATGCCAAACTCGCTCCTGAAGGCCGCGCTGCCCCGATCCATGCGATAGCAACCGCGCCCGTTGACCGTGCCCGTCAATACCTCGACCAAGGTGCCCCATCGGTTCAGCTCCGTGGTCCCGCTGGGTACGCACTTCGCAGGAGAAGAGCCGTTCGCCATGTATTCCATCGATCCGGACGAATCGACCAGCAGCAGCACATTGGGTAGCGGCGGGCTGATGTCAAACTGCGCGTGCGCCGTCGAACTACACAGCCCGACAAGCGCCGCCATGCTTCCCGTCATTGCTCGTTTTTTAAACTTCGTCATGGCCATCGTCTCGTCATTTGTAGACATTGAAGATCACGTGAGCGCGCGACGACTCGATCGATGCCGCTGTCGCCGATCCCGTGTCCCACTTGTTCTTGGTCTTTTGCTTGGGGCGCACCATGCCCTCTGCAGACACCGTCATAATGACGAACTGCGGCCGCGCACCAGAGCCCGGGGTGTTGTCGTACCCTGCTACCGGCCAGGCCAGACCGTGCAAATCGGTCAGCTCGATCTTCCAGTCCCCCTCCAGTTCCCGGGGGCCGAGACTGCCCGCTTCGACCGTCTTGTAGCCACTGACCTTCGAGGTCCTGAAAACCTTGTTCTTTGGATTGTGCTTCTGGACGACGAATTGCTCGAGATCGGCGAGACCGACCTTCATGCAGGTCGCACCAAGGACCTGGCCATACCCGACGCAGCTCGTGGTCTTCTTGCCCGGATCGGTCGTGACCATCTGCTGGTAATAGACGTTCGGCTTGTTGCTCACGTCAGCAACCAGCGTGTAGATGCCGTACTCCGTCACATAGTGCGTCTGCGTCATCTGCCGGTCGAAACCACTCGCCAAGGTCGCGAGTCCCGCGGACCGCACCGCGAACATGCCCAGCGCGCTCAACAATGTGATGACGAGGACGACGATGAACATCGTCGCGCCCCGCTTCTGCTGGCGCCGACGCAGGAACTGGACCCGACTGACGCTCACCAGTTGATCCCTCCCATATTCGACAAATGCACGTCAGCGGTCAGCGTGCGCACCCGAGCGAAACCGAGGTTCTGGCCGAGACTGTAGCGAAATACCCCACCATCTTTCGCTTTGGGGATCCCGACGTCTCGATCGCGAGCCTCGGACCGGGTACTGAATCGCACTTGCACAGAACGAACCCGCTCTGGTGACCCACCGCCCTGAACCGATTTGACGATCCCGTAACCTTTGGCCGATCCGACCGGATACCGCTGAATCACCGGGGCTTGATTTGGCGGGCCAGGCACGGTGGCCGTCGTGATCCCAAACTTCAAGTCGACCGCGTACTCGGCCACGATCTCGAGCGTGCTGGGCAGCTCGTTGCCCGCCGCGTCGAGCTCGACGCGAACCAACTCCGTTCGGGCGGCGACCTTCTCGCCCTTGTGGTAAGACCCCGCCGTCAAAGCCTTGTTGAAAAGCGGCGCATACCGCGGATACTTTGCCGGATCGACGCGGCGCAGGTCGTACCTCACGCGGGACACCGGATTGACCATTCCACCGACGCACATGTCATCGCAGCCACATCGCTCGTTCGTCGAATTGACGGGGATCGCTGGATTGGTTGCCAGGGCGACACGAGCCAAACCGCCTTGTACGCTCACGCCCTTGATGATTCCGAATGAATACCGTCCTTCGTTGTCGACCACGCGCAAGAACCGGCCAACGACAAAGATCGCCTGCAACGCTTGTAGCTTGTCCTGAGCACCGAGGACCGTACGGTGCATGGCGCCGTCGTTCTGAAGGGTCACGGTAAATCCGCCACCGCCTCCCGGCACCAAACTCTGAATGGTGAAGTACTCGGTGGTGGAGAATGTGCCCCCGATAATCATCGAATCGGGAGTCAGCCCGTTCGCCGAACTCAAGCCATGATCGCCAGGATGTGCGAGTTTCGAGCCGTCCGCGTCGATGCGCAGAGCAGCGAACTCCTTCATACCCTTCGGCCAACCGGAGGGATTGCCGCACAGCAGCGGATCATCGACCACGTTCGGCGAAGCGAGAAAACCGGCTCGCCGAAGGTCGGTCTTGAGCCGCCCCATGCCGAGCACGTTCGCAAACTGCGCCGTCGTGACGCGGGCCTCATTCTGAAAAAATGTCGACGCGTTGCGTGCGAGAAGAAAGGCGGCCATCGATACCAAAACTCCCGCCAACATCGCGATCATGAGCTCGATCAGCGTGAAGCCACGCGCATGGCTGCGCCGACGCGCATCGCGCACCCGTTCGGCGAGGCCGCGAAGGCCCTGTCTGTCAACCCGTGGTGTCATTTCGAATCATCGCGCTGGTCACATAAACAAAGTGATAGTTCGCTGTCGCTTGACCGACATTGCTCAGGTAGCCCCCGTCACTGGAGCACAGCGTCTTGCCCCCCAAGGTGCCACCACCTTGGTTGCGCAACCAGAAGACGCGGACCTCAGCCCGCACGAGGTTGGGCAGGACTTGCGTCAGACGCAGGTTCGTGCAGAAGGCTGCGTTCGTAGTCGTCAGCGTGTCGACCCCGCGCACATCCGCCATCGGCGACTGTTGACCGAGTTTGTCGAAATCGGGACGGACCCATTTGTCCGGCGCCACTAACACCAGCTTCAACCACTTGGTCGTGTTCAAGGTCGACAAGCCGGTTGGCGAACGGACCCAGGCGTTGGCATCACTGCGCAGGCGGCCGATCCAAGTCGATGCGACGTTGCTCGCCACCGCGAGGTTTCGCGCGCGCATGTTGGCGATCAAGGTCGTCTTCTGCATCGCGACGACCCCGGTCGCACCCACACCGAGCACGCCCATCGATGCGACGACCTCCATCACCGTAGCGCCGACGACCAAACGACGGCGCGCACGCGCTGCCACGCGTTGAACCAGGCTCGGCTTGGCCTTCCGAATCGTCATAGCCTCGTCACCACCCTCGCCGCCCCATTGGGCGGCAACACGACGATGCGCTGCCGGCCCGTCTCGGTGTTCGCAATCTGGAGACGCGGCACGCCGTTGAGCGGTACGAACTTGCCCAACCCCCCGGAGTAACGCACAAAGGTCCGTCCGCGAGGGGTGAAACAGAGTTCGGCAAAGCTGCGCACCGCGCCGTTGACGTCGTAGAATCTCGCCTGCGATGGTTGGTATTGCGGCGCCTTCACGTGAATACCGCCGACGTAACGACTGTTGGAGTTGCTCTGCCAGTTGGTCTGAAAACAGCTCGTCGCAGGTCGGTACTTGTCCGCACCGCTGCCGACGATCGCCTCCCTGATGGTGATCTGCTGCGTCTCAGATGAACTGCCCTTGGCCGACGCCGACCAACGGAACAACATGGCGCTGCCACGTCCCATCGCCCTGGAGCGGGCAACCCGTGCGAGGTCAGCGACCTCTTGGGCAGCACTGCTCATGCGTTTCGAGCGCATGATCCGCGTGTAGCTGGGCGACGCAAGTGCCGCTAAAATACCCACCACCGTGATAACCGCGAGCAGCTCGACCATGGTGAAACCACGGCGCTGGCACAATCGGGAGTGAGGACGCACTAGCACCCTTAACAACTAAGCAAGGCCCATGCCTGAAAAATTCAGGACTTAATCAAGTAAATACAGTTAGTTAATAAGGTGTCGTCCGTGGCGCTCTAGGCAACGATTGCGATGCCTATGAAAAGATTACGTAACCACCATATTTCCCTACATGTCGGGCTTTGCGGCAGGCCCCGGTAGCGCAGCATTCTGTAGTACGAACGATGCATGCCGTCGCAGCGCCGTACAACTCTCGCTCGGTGGGTACTGGCCGCTCTCGCGACCTCATGCCTCACCGCCTCTTGCCGCGAAGATGGCCCGCAGCGAACCCCGCCTCCTCCGCCAGCCCCCAAGGCCAACTGCGACCGCATCGCCGTGTTCAATGACCCGCAAAACGTCCGCTGGTTGCCCAAACGCATCTCAGGGTTCTGTCTCGATCCAGGGGGCAGCGACCGGAGCTTTGGCCAGGGTGCGCCCGCACCCCTCGACGGTATTTGCGGACTTTTCGACGGCGAATGTGAAATCTACAAGCGACACGGCATCGAGCGAGTCGTCGAAGCACGGTATCTCGATGGCGGGGGAAGCGCCGCGACCATCAACGTCTACTTGTCGACGTTTTCGAGCTCTGAGCAAGCGTACGCCATGTTCACCAAGCGAACCGTGGGCGACGGCGATCCCGCGATCACCGACGCCGTGCGACCACTCGAGGCGAAAGGCGCGGCAGCCTTGGGGATCGGGAACGCGTACCTCTGGCACGGGAAGCATCTCGCCGAGTTGACCTACAGCGACAGCTCGAGCGACGTCCGGACCTTGCGCGCGCGCGCAGACGACATACTGAAACCGCTCGTCCGTGGCCTCAGCGATCTCCTGCCTGGGACTCCGGCCCTGCCCGAGGCCGCAGCGCGGTTGCCACGAGCCCATCGGCTCCCCCTCGGTGTTCGCTACCTCCTGCGCGACGCCTTGAGAGTGAAAGGGGCGACAGGCGGCGCCTACGGTTACTATCAAGACGGCCCGACCCGTTGGCGCGTGCTGGCCGGGGTGGACGACGCAGCCACGACACACCGGAGCCTCGGCCTCTTCGCCAAGACGAAGAACGCCAAGCAAGTCACACCCCCGATCGGTGACGAAACGCTCGCGATGACGGTCGACTTGGCCGCGCCGGCGAGCGGTCGCATCAGCCGCTGGCTTGTCGCACGTTGCGGCACGCGCCTGTTCGGGATCGGCGACGAATGGCTGGGCATCCCCAAGCGCAAAGCGACGAGCGGGCACGTCCTCAAGGCCCACGAGAAGCGGGCCAAGCTCAAGGCGCTGTGCCAGGCTTCGCGATAAACGGAAGGCCGACAATGAAAAACCGGACCTTCTCGCGAGGGCCCGGTCTTCGATCGAAAACAGCGGACGAGGAGCTTACTTCGTTCGCTTGATCACGTGGTAGCCGAAAGGCGTCTCCACCGGGCCCACGACGCCACCAACCTTGGCCTTTTCGACCCCGGCCTGAAACTTCGGGTGCATCCGGCCCTTGGGAAATTGGCCCAGCTCTCCCCCCTTCGGACCGCTGGGTCCATCGGAAAACTCCTTGGCAAGAGCGCCGAATTTCGCGGGATCTTTCTTCGCCTTGGCCGTGATCTCGGTGGCCCGCTTTTTCGCTTCTTCTTTCGTACGCGTCACATCGGGCTTGGCACGCATCGACCCCTT
>JAPYTK010000204.1 GCA_029941785.1 Polyangiaceae bacterium
GGACTGGTACAACGCCGTCGTGGCTGCCAAGAAGGGCAACAAGGACGCGGTGGCGGTGCTCGGATTCACGCCGACGGCAGAGGGTTGCGGGCCAGCGAAGTCGCTCGACAAGGGCAAGCACTGGGCCGAGTTCATCGGCTTGTGGGGTGATCGTGGGCTGGAGGTCTCGGTGTGCGAGCCGGACTTTGCGCCCTACTTCACCGAATCGGTCAAGATCATCGACGAAGCGTGTGACAACTTCGATCCGAAGTAGCGCGAACGACATCGGCGTCGGTTTTAGGCCCCCGCATCAACGGGCGCGCGTCAGGCGGTTCGTTTTGCTAGGCTGCGCTTCCCTCTGGGGGAGAGAACGCCATGCAAACGACCTATCCGGTTCCCGCGCGCGTGTCGGAAGGCTCGCGCAACATCGCCAACAACATGGCCGCCTACCGAGAGGTGTACTCTCTCGCGCAAAGCGATCCGGATCGCTTCTGGCTCGCCCAGACGCGAGAGCGGATCGCTTGGCGCACCAAGCCGACGGTAGGCCTCGAGGGAGGCTACGCGACCGTTGCCGAGCAGCCCTTTCGCTGGTTCTCCGACGGCGTGCTCAACGTGACGGAGTCCTGTCTCGACCGGCATCTCGAATCGCACCCGGACAAGACGGCCATCCTCTGGGAGGGCGACGAGCCGGGTGACACCCGCACGCTGAGCTATCATGAGCTTCACGAGCAGGTGTGCCGCGCGGCGAATGCGCTGCGCGCGCTTGGCGCCCAAAAGGGTGACCGGATCATCATCTACATGGGGATGGTGCCCGAGGCGGCGGTGGCCATGCTGGCGTGCGCGCGGATCGGGGCGATTCATTCCGTGGTTTTCGGTGGCTTCTCCGCGGACTCCTTGCGCGATCGCATCAACGACTGCCAGTCCAAGATCATCATCACCCAGGACGAAGGGATGCGCGGTGGTAAAACGATCGCGCTCAAATCCGTCACTGACGACGCTCTCGAGGGCACCCGCTCGATCGAGAAGGTGCTCGTCTACCGCCGGACCGGGTGTGATCTCGCCTGGGACGAGTCGCGGGACGTCTGGTGGCACGACGCTGTCGATTCGGCCGATCCCGCTCACGAGGCCGAGCCCATGGCCGCGGAGGACCCGCTGTTCATCCTCTACACTTCAGGCTCCACGGGCACACCCAAGGGCGTGGTGCACACCTGCGGCGGGTACATCACGTATACGGCCTTCACCCACGCCACCGTCTTCGATCTGCGTCCCGATGACGTCTACGCCTGCGTGGCGGATGTGGGCTGGATCACAGGACACAGCTACATCGTATACGGCCCCCTCGCGAACGGGGCGACCTCGCTCATGTTCGAGTCGGTGCCGACCTATCCCGACGCCGGGCGCTATTGGGACATGATCGAGCGCCATCAGGTCACGATTTTCTACACCGCGCCGACCGCGATCCGCGCGTTGGCTGCCAGGGGAGACGACTTCGTCAGCCGCTACGATCGTTCCAGCTTGCGCGTGCTCGGTACGGTGGGCGAGCCCATCAACCCCGACGCCTGGCGGTGGTATTACGACGTGGTCGGCGAAGGGCGCTGCACCATCGTCGACACGTGGTGGCAGACGGAGACGGGCGGGATCTGCATCACGCCGATCGCACCGACCACCGAGACGAAGCCAGGCTCCGCGACCCTACCGCTCCCAGGCATCGTTCCCATCATCGTCAACGAAGAAGGACAGCCCCTGTTTGGGCCGGCCCAGGGCCGCCTCTGCCTGGCGCATCCCTGGCCGGGCCAGGCCCGTACCGTGTGGGGTGACCATCCGCGCTACGTGAGCACCTACTTCGAGACCTACAAGCCCTTCTATTTCACCGGTGATGGCTGTCGCCGTGACCGAGATGGCTACTACTGGATCACGGGCCGGGTGGACGATGTGCTCAACGTCGCGGGCCATCGCATGGGCACGGCCGAGTTCGAGGCAGCGCTCGTGAGCATCGACGCGGTCGCCGAGGCCGGGGTTGTGGGTTTTCCACACGCGATCAAAGGCCAGGGTGTCTACGCCTACGTCGTCATGCAGGCGGGCCACGAGCCGAGCGAGGCGATGGAGCAGCAACTTCAGGACGCGGTGCGCAAGGCCATCGGTGCGCACGCCAAGATCGATCGTGTGCAGGTGGTTCCCGGCTTGCCGAAGACGCGAAGCGGCAAGGTCATGCGGCGGATCCTTCGCAAGGTGGCCGAAGGACAACCCGAGGCCTTGGGCGACATCTCCACCCTGGCCGATCCGAGCGTCGTGGAGGCGATTATCGCCGGGGCCAAGACCTGAGCGACCTGCTCCGAGATGGCCTCGATGGCCCGCATCACTTGTGCTCACCCTCCCGGGCCGCTAAGCCGCGGATCGGGCCATGTCCATTCTTCAGAACGAGATCGCAAAACGTCGGACGTTTGCGATCATCTCTCATCCTGACGCCGGCAAGACGACGCTGACCGAGAAGCTGCTGCTTCAGGGCGGCGCGATCCAAATGGCTGGCACCGTCAAGGCGCGCGGCGAGCGACGGAGAGCCCGCTCGGACTGGATGAAGGTCGAGCAGCAGCGGGGGATCTCGGTCAGCGCGAGCGTGATGACCTACGTCTACCAGGACTGCACTTTCAATCTCCTCGACACCCCCGGCCACGAAGATTTCAGTGAGGACACCTACCGCACCCTCACCGCGGTCGATTCCGCGGTCATGGTGCTCGACGCCGCGAAGGGGATTGAGAAGCAGACGCGCAAGCTGTTCGAGGTGTGTCGTTTGCGTGACATGCCGATCATTACCTTCATCAACAAGCTCGATCGGGAGGGCCTCGAGCCGCTCGAACTGTTCGACGAGGTGGAGCAGGCGCTGCAACTCGAGGTGTGCCCGGCGAGCTGGCCGATCGGCATGGGTGATCGCTTTCGCGGTTGTTACGATCTATTCTCCGATCGCTTGCTGTTGCTCGAGAAGAGCAAGGAGAAGAAGCAGGCCACCGAGACCGCGTGCGAGGGAGTCGACGATCCGCGGCTCGACGAGTGGCTAGGCAAGGACGTCGCGGACAAACTTCGCGAGGACGTCGAGATGGCCCGCGAGCTGTGCACGCCCTTCGACCTCGAGAGCTACCGCGAAGGCAACTTGACCCCTGTGTACTTCGGCAGCGCGCTGTACAATTTTGGCATTCCCGAGCTGCTCGACGGCCTCGTTCGTTTCGCTCCGCCGCCGCGGCTTCAGCCCGCGCGCAAGGGCGACGAACTGAGGGAGGTCGCGCCCGACGAGGAAAAGGTCAGCGCCTTCGTGTTCAAGATCCAGGCGAACATGGACCCGAAACACCGCGACCGGATCGCGTTCGCGCGTGTTTGCTCCGGGCACTTTCGCCGGGGCATGAAGCTAACGAACGTGCGCCAGGACAAGCTGATCAACGTGCACAATCCCGTGATGTTCATGGCGCGAGATAGGGAACTCGCTGAGAGCGCCTACCCAGGCGACATCATCGGGATCCCCAACCGCGGGGCCTTGGTCATCGGCGACACCCTCACCGAGGGAGAGATGATGCGGTTTACCGGCATTCCGAGCTTCGCGCCGGAGGTCTTGCGCACGGTGCGGGCGGTGGACGCCATGCGCAACAAGCATCTGGAGCGAGCCTTGCGGCAGATCGCCGAAGAGGGCGCGGCCCGGGTGTTCAAGCGTGCGATCGGCGGCGGTTGGGTTGTCGGCGTGGTCGGCGCGCTGCAGTTTGAGGTGCTCGCTGAGCGGATGAAGAACGAATACGACATCGCCGTTGTATTCGAGGCGACGAGCCTGCTGACCGCGCGCTGGATCGAGACCGATGATCCCCGCGCGCTCCGGCGATTCGTCGATGGTCATGCTGATGCCGCTGCCGAGGATCACACCGGCACGCCAGTATTTCTCGCTCGAAACACCTGGCATCTCGAGCAGATCCCGAAGGACTTCCCCGAGCTTCGCTTCCTCGAGATCAAGGAGCTGATGTAGGCGAGTCGCGGGCTAGATGTCGTGCTTTTTGCGTTTGCGCCAGAAGGTGGGGCGACTCATTCCGAGGGTCGCGGCGGCACGACCGATGTGCCCGTTGTGGGCGCGCAGAGCGCGGCGCATGCGCATCGCCTCGTCGTTGCCTGTTGACCCGAAGTGATCTGGAATGACGACTTCGATACTGCCGCGAAAGGCGCCGTTGTCGTCGAAGATGGCTTGAGCACTCTTGCGGACGGCAACCGGGGTCCCGTTCTTGTGATAAAGCGTGAGCGGCTCGCTCTCGAGGCTGCGCGCGTCGGTGACGGGCGTCGTTCGCATGTGGTCGTCCAGTCGATCGCTCTTGAGGCAGGGTTGTCCGACGACTTCGCCTGCTCCGAAGCCCAGCAGCTTTTCGGCGCCACGACTCCAAAGGATCACGTTTCGTTCAGCGTCGACCAGATACACCCCGACATCGGGAAGTAGGTCAGCGAGCGAGGCGACCGTTTCGGCGCTGCCGTTATGCTTCAGCCAGTCGTCGAGCCGCGGGTCGGTTGAAGGCATGTGGCCGTCGTATGTTTCGCCGCGATGGACTTCAAGTGAAATAGACCGATTTCACCGATGAACCAGCCATGGTTCAGCGATCGAATTGTACTGATCCCGGAACTTGGCGGGTCGCGGCGAGCACGACTTCGACCTGTTCGGAACGATCTTGTTCCTGGTGGGCTTTCTGAAGAAGAGCCGTCGTACGCCGCAAGGCCCCGACGAGATCGAGCGCAATTTGGTCGAGGATTTTGAATGCGAAGGGCGTTCTCGCATTGAACAACATGTCGAACTCACCGCGATCGAGGCTCAAGAGCAACGTGCCGTCGTCCTCGACGCAACAGGTCGCGCTGCGCCTCTTGTTGTCGATGAGCGCCATGTGACCGACCAGGGCGCCCGCTTCGAGCGTGGCCACCTTGGAGCTACCCTCAGGGCCCGAGCCGCTGTGGCCTGGGAGCGACTTGTACACGCCCACCTTGCCGGTCACGATGATGAAGCAGCTATTGCCAGGATCTCCTTCGGCGAACAAGGTCTGGCCGCGCTGGGCGAACATGGGTTGCACGTGCTGCTGGAGCAGGTCTGCTTCGCGGTCTGACAAGGTCTTGAAGAGGGGAAGTTCGCGAAGCTGCGCGGTGTACGATGGTGGACGATTCATGATCGGTCTTCGATGGGGCTCAATCGTCAGGGCTGCTGAACATGCGTTGCAGGAAGCTCTTGCGGTTCTTGGACCCAGTGGACGGTGCGGTCGGTGCTTCGACCGTTTCGTCGGACAAGAGACGAGCGATGCGCTGATTGCTCAAGCGAATGCGTTCGGTCACGGTGGCTGTGATGGCGCGAATGATCTTGTAGCCGGCCGGGCGAAAGTTGCGCCGCAGAAAGTCGAATTCCGACTTGTCGATTCTGAGAAGTCGCGAAGGCGCGG
Source organism: Polyangiaceae bacterium (assembly GCA_029941785.1). Taxonomy (GTDB): domain Bacteria; phylum Myxococcota_A; class Polyangia; order Polyangiales; family Polyangiaceae; genus JAPYTK01. Next base: position 5,418 of record JAPYTK010000204.1, read on the forward strand.
CTGTCGTCGCTGTAGCGCTTCTGGGTCCCCCGTCGAGCAGCGCGATCTCCCCGAAGACTTCGCCTGCCCCGAGGCTAGCCACGACGATCGGGCCGTTTTCTCCCGGTAGCGTGATGTCGATGCGGCCGTGTTCGATGACGAAGGCGCTGTCACCGGGATCGTTGGTCGCGAACACGCGCCGGTATGCGTCCAGCTGGACCGGTTGCACCGCTCGCAGAAACTCGTTGAGTTCATCGGCATCGAGCTGAGAAAACAGTCGGATCTGGGAGAAAAAGGCGAACAGTGGATGAGTCATTTTGGCCCCCCGCCAATCAGGGTGCAGTCTACCACGCGATGTCGTGAAACGTCGAAAACCCAACTTTGAGCGCGTAGGGCTGGCCGATGGCAGTGGATGCGGCGGAAAATGCGCGCTAGACCGGGCAGCCCATGGTCTACACCCAGCGATATCCTCGTACGCGAATGCGCCGCAACCGTCGAGACGACTGGTGCCGCCGTCTGGTGCGAGAAAACGTGCTCACGGTCGACGACTTGATTTGGCCGATTTTCGTTCAAGAAGGCTCGGGTGGACGTGAGCCCATCGCGTCGATGCCAGGTGTCGATCGCATGCATATCGATGTGCTCGTTGAGGCGGCCGGAGAAGCGGCCGAGCTCGGGATTCCGGCGATCGCGATCTTCCCGAAGATGGACCCGGCCAAGAAGACCGAGGATGGCGCCGAGGCGGCCAATCCCGACAACCTCGTGTGTCGGGCCGTCAGCGCGGTGGCCCAAGCCCACCCGGAGATCGGTATCATCTGTGACGTGGCGCTCGATCCGTTCACGAGTCACGGGCAGGATGGCCTCGTCCGCGATGGTTATGTGGTCAACGACGAGACGGTCGAGCTGCTCTGCAAACAGGCCGTCGTGCAGGCCCAGGCCGGATGTCAGATCATCGCGCCATCGGACATGATGGATGGTCGCATCGGGGCGATCCGGGACGCGCTCGACGCTGCCGGCCACGATGACGTGCGCATCATGTCTTACGCAGCGAAGTACGCGTCGGCCTTTTATGGCCCCTTTCGGGACGCGGTGGGTTCGGCGGCGAATCTCGGGACTGCGGACAAGCGCACCTATCAGATGGACTCGGCCAATGGCGACGAGGCGTTGCGCGAGGTGGCGCTCGATATCCAAGAGGGGGCGGATATGGTGATGGTCAAGCCCGGCATGCCGTATCTCGATGTGGCGCGTCGAGTCAAAGACGCTTTCGGTGTGCCGACCTACGCCTACCAGGTGAGCGGTGAGTACGCGATGATGAAAGCCGCAGGGGACAACGGCTGGCTCGACTGGGACAAGGTCATCATCGAGAGCTTGCTCGCGTTCAAGCGCGCCGGATGCGATGGCGTCCTGACCTACGCGGCTGTCGAGGTCGCGAAGCGCTTGCGGTCGGAATGACACACATCGGGTACGACCAGTGAACGGCGGCGTGTGGGTCAAGATTTGCGGTTTGACCACCTCCGACGACGTCGAGCGCGCGGTCGAGGCGGGCGCCGATGGAATCGGGGTCGTGCTCGAGTCAGGATTTCCATGTTCGGTTTCGATGGCCAAGGCTCGCGAGCTGCTCGACGCGATGCGCGGCGGCGACGTCATGAGCCTCGCGGTTGTGGGCAAGGGGCCCCCGAGCTGTCTGACCGAGGCGTCGTCGCTCGGTTTTGACGCGGTGCAGTGGGCCGGGCCCCCGGGAGGTGGGGCGGTGAGCGCCAACGTGGCGGTTCTTCCCGTGCTATTCGACGGTGACGACTTGGAAGCGCGTGTCGTAGCGTGGCAGTCGGAATTGCGGCTCTTGGCGAAGACGTCGTGTTGGCCCCCGAGCTGGCCCCCAAGGGGACTCGTCAACATCGACAGCGCCGCGGGTGGGGGAAGCGGGGTCCGAGCGTGTTGGGACCGCGTTTCGCATGTCGCACGGCGCGTCCCGGTGATGCTCGCGGGTGGACTGAGCGCAGACAACCTCATCGTCGCGCTCGAGCGAGTGGCGCCCTTTGCGGTCGATGTGAGCAGTGGTGTCGAAAGCGCTCCCGGGCGAAAGGATTTCGCCAAGATGCGCGATTTCGTGGCTGTTGCGCATGGCGCCTGAGTGCGCATTATCGGCTGCGAAGACAATTGGCTGGCCTTGTCGAACAAACATGGCCCCGGAGCCCGATCTGCGCTTAACTTGAACCTGCTGCTCTGCGGCTGCGGTGAGAATTCTTGAGATGGCGACCAATCGCTCGGGCATAGCGCCTAAACCAGCGGATGTGACAACCCACTGGATTCAGGCGGTGACGGCCGGCTCAAACGAGCTGGTGGCGATCGTGCGTCCGAATGGGCAGATCTTGCACATCAGCGACAACGGCGTGGCCGAACGGTTCACGGGCTACTCACTGAGCGACGCATGCGCCTTGCGGGCCGAACAGATCATTCACGCCGACGACCTTGCTGCCATGCGCGCAGCATTTGGCGGTGTGGCGGCGGCGCCAGGCTCGCACCAGACGATGAGTTTGCGATTGATTCATCGTCTCGGAAACGAGGTGCGCTTTGACGCTTACGCCGCCAATCACATGAATGACGGCGTGGTGGAAGCTCTCGTCGTCCGCTTGAGCCTTGGCGCCGAGCGACCGAAGCGGACGATGTTTCCCGAGCCGCAGGCCGACGTCAGCGATCGCGCACAGCTCTTGGCGGGGATCGGCGCCGCCATTGTGCGTCATGGCAATGACCCGACTCAGGTATTCAGCGTGTTCTTGCTCGAGGTTGACCGTATGACCATGCTCGTCGGCAACTACGGTCAGCAAGTCGTCGACAAACTCCTCGCCGAGGTCGTTCAGCGCCTCGCGGGGCTTCTTCGCCCAGCCGATATGGTTGCGCAAATTGGCTCCGGCGAGTTTGGCATGTTGATTCACGATACGGGCAAGGCGTCCGAAGCGAGTGCCATCACGGATCGCATTCAAGAGACCGTAAGTGAGCGCTATCGAATTGACGGTCACACCATGACGATCTCCGCGATCATCGGCATCGCGACGAGCGAGCGCGAATATGCGGATGGCGAGCAGGTGTTACGGGATGCCGCGGTGGCAGCGAGTCGCGCGCGGCGGCAAAGGCGTAAGCGCAATGTTGTTTTTCAAACGCAGATGCGGGTTGAAGATAAGCGTTATATGTCTCTCGTGGACCAACTCCAAAATGCGGTTCAGCAACGCGAGTTTTGCCTCCACTATCAACCCATTATCGAGCTCGACGGTCGGAAACTTTGCGGCTTTGAGGCGCTCGTTCGATGGGACCATCCCAGCGAAGGGCTCGTCTCTCCGGGCGAGTTCATTCCAGTGGCTGAAGAGACTGGCCTCATCGTCGCCCTCGGTCAGTTCGTACTCGAGGAAGCCTGCAAGCAAATGGCAGAGTGGAATCGCCGGTACGCGGCGAGCAACCCGCTCTCTATCAGCGTGAACCTCTCGCCGATGCAGTTCGCCGAAGAGGACTTGTGGAGCCACATCGAGCATGCGTTACGCAACTCGGAACTGGACGCTCGTCAACTCAACCTCGAAATCACCGAGAGCGCCGTCCTCGAGAACCACGACGCCGCGGTCCTGGTGCTCGAGAAGCTTAAGGCACGGGGCGTGCGGGTGAGCTTGGACGATTTTGGAACGGGCTATTCGTCGTTCTCCCATTTGTACCAACTTCCCTATGACACGCTGAAGATCGATCGCTCCTTCGTGGCGCGGATCGGCGCGGATGGCGAGAACATCGAGATCATTCATGCCATCATCGCCTTGGCCCACCATCTCGGCCTACGTGTCGTCGCCGAAGGCGTCGAAACCGAGTTTCAAGCTACGCACCTCGACAAGCTCGGTTGCGAATACGCTCAAGGTTACTATTTCGCCCGCCCACTCGACGCGCGCGGCGCCGAAGCATTGCTATCGAGCTGAGCGACTCAGCGTCCGCAGCACTTCTTGTATTTTTTCCCGCTGTTGCACGGGCAGGGGTCGTTGCGACCGACCTTGGGGCCTTCCCGGCGAACGGGTTCAGGCTTGATCATGTCACCGTCGGAATAGTGCCACTTGCCGTCGACCTTGGTGAAGCGAGCCCGCTCGTGATGCTTGAACTCCCGGCCCTTGATCTCGTAGGCGGCGGTGAATTCCACCATGCCGTCATCATCGTCCGCGCCGCCTTCCGTCTCGTGGATGAGCAGGCCGATCCAGTTTGACATCTCACTCCATTGCCGGGTGGAGCTCTCGTCGGTGTCGGCATCCGAGTCGTCGACGATGGTTTCCATCAGGAAGCCGATCTCCTGTTCGACGTAGGCCGAATAGCGGGCACGCATCAGCGCTTCAGGTGTCGGGGCGTTCTCGTCCCCTCCGACGTAGCGGCCGCAACATTTTTCGTAACTTGGCTCGAGTCCGCAATGGCAGCTCACGCGTAAATTCCTTTGCTCGGGGTGGGTACGCCGGCTCTCTTGCAGCGACGGCGCGCGACTCTACTACGGGATTTCGGGATTGGCGAGACCGTCAATTCGTCGAAATGTGATACGTTGTGATACGTTTTTCTTGCATTGGTGTCACAGTGTGTTACGTTCTGTGTCACAAGATGAACACCAAGGACGACAAGACGCGCAGCGATCCGCATCGAAAGGAGCGTGTCCTCCATACGCGGGTCCCCGCTGTGCTCGACCAGGAGCTGAAGCGGTTGGCCAGCTCTCTCAGGGTGCCGGTTTCCAATGTTGTGCGAACGATCCTCGAAGACGCCGTCTCGACGATTGACC
>JAPYTK010000205.1 GCA_029941785.1 Polyangiaceae bacterium
CGGCCAAGTTGGATGACCTCGGTATCGGTGGCCACGATGTACCCGCCACGCGCCAGCGGCAGGGGTGCGGCCTTCGCCGCGTCCGCGATCGCACCGAGCGCCGCGCTCCAGATCACGTGGCCATCCGGAGCGATGAGCCACGCGCGCGCGTCCCGCGTGACGACGAACACGGCACCGTTCGCCGCGATGACCGGAGCCGAATAGGCGGTAGATCCGAGCCGTACGCGCCAATCGAGCCGAGACGACTCGGGCGCCACCTCCTCGGCGTCGGCCCGTTGCTTCAAGCGCCACAGTTCGCCGCGCTTGGTCGCCACGTAGATGACGCCGTCCGGCCCGATCGCGGGAGGTACGACGAGATGGGCACGCAAAGCCAGGCGCCAGCGACGTTTCAAATTTTGAGGCAGTGACCATTCGCCACGCCCCGTCCGCGCGGCATCGAGCCGATGAATGCTCGGTCCTCGGACCGACCCCAGTCGCAAGGTTCGTGGCACCTCGGAGCGAATCACATCCGCCGCACCAACAGTGGGGTAGACGAGGCTCACGAAGAGCCAGGTGACCATTCGCGCCGTGCCGGCGGCGGTAGATCGGTTCACGGCTCCGCGACCAAAAGCTTCAAGCGATAGCGCGCGCCGTCGGGATGAAGCGTAAATTGCGCATCGCCGCGCACCCACGGGTCGTTCGTCAAGCGCAAACGAACGCAGCGCTCGCCATGTTCGACCGGATACGGCGGCGAGACGTAGGGGCTGTTGACGTCAGCGGCGAGCCGCATTCGCCCGAAAGGCTTGCTCTTCGGACCATGCACCCGCATGACCGGACCGGGCACCCCGGACGCGAGCGGCGTCATCTCGATCACGGTGCCCGGCGGGCGGCCTGCGTCGCTCAGGCTCCACCGGACCGGCCGATCCAAGCGACTGGGCGCGCAGTAGGTATCCTCGTCGCCCCGCCACCCCAAGGTGCCGACCACCTCGGCGCCACCAGCCACACGCTGCGCCATCCGCTCGCCATCGTTGGGTTCGACCTCGTCGCTCGGCCCCGGCTCGATCTGCTCGACACGCACCCGATACATGTCGGACACGTTTTCGTGCACGAGCGGCTTTTCCCCCGGTGAACTCATATCCTGCACGACAGCGAGATAATATTCGCCGGTCGCCAGCCTCGTCGCGGGTACGAGCAACTCCTGGGCGGGCCGACCGACGCAATAGCGAGCCACCGCGTCACGATACCCCGCCCTAAAAAGCAAAGAGCAGGTCGCGATATTCGGCAATGCCGAGGCCATCAAGCGGATGTGGCTCACATCGCTGGGACGCCCCGGCACGACGAATCGATAGAAATCGCGGTCGCTGGTGGTCGAATCGAGCCGTTTGCCAAGCCGTCCACGAATATCGCGCGCTAGTGGTAGCTGATTGGGCTGAGCGCGCGTGTTGTTCGGCTCCTTCTCAAAGCCAGTAAACGCTACCGCAGACCGCTGCAGCCCATACAGCACGCCCCCTCCGACGACAGCGACGAGAAGGACCAGAAAGGTCACGTAGGCGCCGTAGCGCGTGCGACGCAGTTTCCTCTCGTAGCTCTCCAGCTCCTCGCGCGTCGCGACCTGATGCCCGTACAGGCCCGTTCGCGTCACGTCAGCCACGGCCTGAACCCTCTCCTGATCAGAGTCGAGCCCAAGCCACATTCGCTCTGCCTTGGACATCTCCGCACCGTCGAGTTCGCTGACGATGAGATCGCGTAATTGCTCGATGTTCTGGAAACGTTCGGTCGGATCTTTCGCCATGCACTTGGCGATGGCCTGACTCACTGCGTGCGGAATTCCGAGATCAGGCTCACGATCGACAGCAGACGGCGGCTCCTCCGTGAGGTGCTTCGTGAACATCGCGATGGGCGAATTGGCCTCGAACGGGTACTTGCCGGTGAGCGATCGAAACATGACCGCGCCGACCGAATACAGATCGCTACGGCCATCGACGTCCTCGCCGAGAACTTGTTCCGGGGAAATGTAGTAGGGCGTACCCACCACGGAGCCCTGCAACGTGACCTCGTTGAGTTCGGGTGTCTCCCGCAGTTTGGCGAGGCCGAAATCCACGACCTTGGCGACTTCGCGGCCATCCACCTCGGGGAGGACCATGATGTTCTCCGGCTTGATGTCGCGATGCACGATTCCCTTGGAATGAGCCTCGGCGAGCGAGGCACATACTTGGAGCATCAGCCGGCCAACCCTGGCGAAAGGCATCGGGCCGCCACGCCGCAACAGTCGGCCGAGATCGTCCCCGCTGACCAGTTCCATCACCAAGTAGGTCAAATGTTGCCACACGCCGTAGTCGAACACTTGCACCGTGTAGGGGCTGGAGAGTTTCGAGACGGTGAGCGCCTCTTGCTTGAAGCGTCGCACCACCTCCTTGTTGTGGGATAGCTCCCCCGCGAGGAGTTTCATGGCGAGGAGCTTGCCGATCCGCACGTGCTCGACGCGGTACACGATCCCCATGCCACCCCGGCCGATACGCTCGATGATCCGGTAACGCTCGGCAATGACCATTCCGATGAGCGGATCGGGTTCGTGGTCATCACCGTCGGTATCGCTCGAGTCCTCGTCGTCGATACGCATCACGGAGTGCGTTTCGTGGGCTGACGCCCAGCTGGCCAAGCGGCCTCTAGCGGGTGGGGCTTCCGCAGATGGGTGCGCAGCATCGAGCCGCCCGGTATCTTCGAGTTCTGACGATCCGACCGAGCCCATTCCTGCCGACGGTGCCGTGAGCTCATCGACGATGCCGGGCCGCGCTTCGCCGCCCGGGCCGACCTCGCCCACCTCCACGTCCGCAGCCGCGTCGGTCGCCGTCGTTTCGGCCGAAGCTGGCGATTTCTTGGCATCGCCGTCGGCCTCGCCCGAGGGCTCGCTCGGCGGCGACTCCTCCGTCGGGGCCATCTCCCCCCCTGTGGGGACAACATCGCTGATGCGGGCAGATGCAGGTGTTTCCAGCTCCCGCCCCTCCCCGTCGATGTCAGACACAGATTCGCTCAAGATGGGCTCCAACCCGAAGCGGTCATACGCCGACAAACCATACACCTTCTTGGCCGAATTGGCCCTTTTGCGGTACTGCGCGAAGGTACCGACCCGTACGCACGGGAACTCATCGTGAACATTGAGCATGTAAGCCTTCTCGAAGTGATTGCGGCAGCACGTGGCCGCCACGCCTCACTCGTGGCGGAATCCGCGGGGCATTTGATGCTCGGGCTCGGCCGCGCCACAGCGGGCTTGCCGGTACGGCTCCACGCGAGCGAAATCCTGCTGAGTACCGAGGGGACGGTCTCTTTGGCGGGTCGCAAGCAGGCCATCCCGCTCAACCAAGCCGCCCAGCAATTGAGCCTACTGTTCAGTGCCTTGATCGGAGTCGCCACGGGCAACATGCCGGCGCTGGCCACGGCCGCCAAACGTACCGCGCAGTGTCGAGAAATCGAGCGTGTTCTCGCTGTGATCACCCAAGCGCTCATCCCGCTCAACCGCGGGGCAGCCAAAAGGGCGCTCGCCCGCCTCGCGCGGGAGACCGTTCGGGCAAAACAACAAGGCCTCCTCGAGCTCGAGGCGGCGCAAGGTCAGCTCGATCGCCCCCCGACTCCGCAACCGCAAGCCATCGAGTCGCCTCCAGCCGCCAAGCCGCGGGCTACGGTGGTTGAGGCACATGGGGAAGATCCGGAAATCGTCGTCCTCGACGAGCACGATATTGTCATTGTGGGCGAGCCATGGAGCGATGAACGGCTGGCGCAAGCCGTGCTCGCCAGCGACCGGCCGGCGGCCCCTCCACGCTCAAAGTCCGTTCCTCCTCCGCTCCATCCCAACCGGGCCAGCGAAGACCTGGCCGGCCCACCAGCCGACGTGCGGGGCAACGCCGGCTTGAGCTTCAACTTCGAGCCAACCCCGACCGTGATCGATGCCCACGTCGATACACATCACGAGCTGCAATCCGAGCCTCTCGCGAGCCACCCAAGCGCGGCCAATCCCCAGAAGCCCGTTGCTCGCGCCCATCGAGCAGCCGAGTGCGTCGTGGATCCAAACGTGCCCGACGTTCCCAGCGCGAATGCAGCCGCTGGCTCGCTCGAAGAACCCGCCGTTTCGACGATCGCCGAAGAGCCCGAAGAGCAGGACGCCGAAGAGCAGGACGCCGAAGAGCAGGACGCCGAAGATCTCACCGAGCTGCTAGAACCCAAGAGCGCTCGAAGTGAAGAGCACATCGCCGACCCCATCGCCCTGCCGACCCTCACCGCGCCGAGTCGACTCGACGAACTCCTAGACTGTTTCGGGGATTCGGACGAGGAGAGTGCAGTGGGCTCGGCAGCTTCCAGCCTGAAGAAGCTCGCGGAGCTCGAGCCAACGCCACCTCCGGCCGATATCTACGCACTGACGCCAAGCGTGCCGCTGAGCCACAATGCCTCCGTCCCGTCGATGCGCATTTCGGGGTCCCCCGCCGTCAATGACGACGACAGCGGAGCCATCGCACCACAGACCATCCTGTCCCAGCGCTTGCTCGCGTCGCGAACCCCGCTCGCCGTCGGCACCACGGTGGCCGGCTTTATCGCCATCATCGCCTCGCTGCTCTTCTTGGGCGACGACGAGGCTCCCCCGGCCCAGACGAGCTCCGCCACCCCGCGGGCCGCAACCACCCACGTGACGGGGTGTCACGCCAACCTAGCACTTCGTGACTTGCCGTCGCCGCACGAGATCTTGCTGAAGCTCGGCGACGCGCCTTTTGAATCGCGGGCCATCCCAACAGGCGTTCGGATCGAACTCGTGGCGACGGCACCGGGCCACCAGACAGAGCGTATCGTTGTACCGCCGGACGCCGACTGGCAGCCGGTCGACGGCAAGTGGATCATGCCCCTGAGATTGTCACTCCGCCAAGGGGACGAACAATGGTGGCCCTCGGCACCAGCCGCGCGCGTCGGCGGAACCGGTCCCAAAGGGTTCCTCTCGGTATCCGCCCGAGCCCCAAACACCGAACTATGGCTGGTCGCAGGAGCAGGTCAGGGCAGCCGAAACGCCGTGACCGTACGTTGCGAAGATACGGCGGAACTGCTCGTGGTCAATCCGACGCACCCCTACCAGCGCAAACGCCTGCGCGTAGAGCCGCCACTTCTTCGTGCCGCCGCGGTAACGAATGCCGGCGCGATCCCCGTGATGCCCCAAAACAACCGGCGCCTCGACCGGCCACCGCGGCTCTAAGCGATTGACGGTCGCAGCAGATAGGTGCAAAACCGTCAGCATGCACGAGCAGGACAAGGCCATTTTACAGTCACTCGTAAGCGTCGCTTGGGCCGATGGTCGATTCGACGACCGCGAACAGCAAATGCTCGATGCGCTCATCGAGTCATTCGGCGCCAGCAACGAGGATGCCGCCGAGATTCGCTCCTATGCTGAGACCTCCAAGAGCCTGGACGACATTCCGTTAACGGGGCTGTCCGCCGGCGACCGTCGCACGCTCATGCATCATGCCGTCATCCTGTCCTGGGTCGACGGCGAGCAACACGACAGCGAGCTGAGCTTCCTCGACCAGCTACGCGAACGCCTGAGCATCCCGCAAGAAGAGTGCGACGAACTGTGCGCGAGCGCCAATGACCGCGCCAAGAGCTTGCTAAAGATGCTCGACGCCTAAGCCGGATGGCTCGCCTCGAGGGCGAGCTTGAACCGCGCAGACCCATTGCGTCGGATCACACCGAAGCCCCGAGTTGACGGAGAAACGCGCGCACGACAGCCCGGCTACAATGAACCCGGTAGTCGCGGGTCGATCGAATGTCGTCGATCGGCGCGACATCTCGCTCGACAGCAGCATCGAGCCCTGCCGTCGACACGGCGCTCAGCTCGTTCTCGAGCACGTAGGCCCGCGTCGCGCTCATGAGACAGGTCACGGGCGCGACCGACGCGAGCGCGAGCCCAAAGCGCGAAATTCGCCCCTCATCGACAACGGCCACCCCTCCCATGGCAACCTTGGAGATGGCTTGCGCGAGGCGCGTTCCCACCTTCCGCCAGATCCACGGCGACCCAACCGGTGGCGGGTCACATTCGACCGCGACGATAACTTCATCGACCGCGCGACTGGATTGTTTGTACCCCGTTTGAAGCTCGGCCAAGGGTAGCTGCCGCTCACCTCGCACGCTGCGCAGGACGATGACAGGATCGTAGGCCGCGATCGCCGCGACACCGTCGGCCGCCGGCGAGGACGTCGCGAGATTTCCACCGAGCGTACCGCGAGCCTGAATGGTTGGCCCCCCTACGTCTTGCCCCATTCGGCACAACAACGGCGCGTGTTGCTGCACGAGACCACTTCGCTCGATCTCCAAATAGGTGGTAGCCGCGCCGATGCGGAGCCTGCCGGCGTCGAAGCTGATCCCCCGTAGCGGGGCCATGCGACTGATGTCCACAACCAACGGCAACGGACCCGAGCGCGAACCCGTTTGCGCGATTTCCACCATCAGATCGGTGCCTCCGGCAAGCATCGCCACGCCACCGGGCCGCTCCTTCTCTTCGTGAATCAAGGTGCACAAGGCCTCGAGCGATTCGGGGTGCACCATGTCGAAACGCGGCAGGTCGGTGACACTCATCGGGGGCCTTCGCTCTGCTCGCGGCGCGCTGCTGCCGCCTCTTGGATGCTGATCACGATCCGCTGGTATCCCGTACAGCGGCAAATATTGCCCGCCACGGCGGCCCGGATCTGTTCGTCGCTGGGGCTCCTCTCGCGGCGCAAGAGCGCTTCGGCCGCGATCAACATCCCCGGTGTGCAGATCCCACATTGCGCGCCACCGTGATCCGCCATGCATTGCTGCAGCGGCGTGAGATGTTCGCCCTCAGCGAGCCCCTCCACAGTGATGATCTCGCGCCCGTTGCACTGACCGATCGCCACGAGGCAGGCGTTCACCGGCTCGCCGTCGAGCATCACCGTACAGGTGCCGCACTCGCCCTCGCCGCAGCCCTCCTTCGCCCCAATCAAACCGAGCTGCCCGCGAAGCACGTCGAGCAGTCGCACCATCGGCGGCATCTCGACCACCCGCTCCTGTCCATTGACCAACAATTCGACCCGCATTCAAATCGCTCCTTGGGACGTTGTGCCGGCCATCGATGCGAGCAAAAGACGCTCGGGCAACAAGGGCAAGTGATCCATGCTCACGCCCGTCGCATGCTCGATCGCTGCCGCGACCGCCGGAGCACCGCCGTCCATCGGCAGTTCACCGATCCCCTTGGCCCCACCGCCAGGGCCGTGCGGGTACGGACACTCCACCAAGATGGTCTCGAATCGGGGCGCATCGAGCGCCGTAGGCACGATGTAATTGGTCATCCGCGGATTGAGAATGTGGCCATCGCGCCACACGATGTCCTCCGACAGGGCCCAGCCGATCGCTTGCAACGCACCGCCTTCGAGCTGCCCCCGGCACATGACCGGGTTGATGGCCTTGCCGACGTCGGCCGCTGTCCAAAACTGCAACACCCGCACTTCGAAGGTATCGAGATCTACTTCGACCTCTGCGATGTCACATGACCACGCGTACACCGGGTAGGCGTCGCCCTTGTAGGTGGTCTCATCCCAATCCACCCAGCTCGGAGGCTCATACTGTTTGAGAACGCTCAGCTCTCCGTGCTCGGCCAGCAACCTGTCAGCCGCGTCGACCCAGCTCTCGTCATCGCGACCTGCGGCCCGAACCTGCGCTGCGACCGCCGCGGCGGCTTGTTCGACGATGGCTCCGACGACCATGACCGTGCGCGACGCCACCGTGGGTCCCGAATCGGGCACGGTCGTCGTGGACGGCACCGCAAAGCTCACCTGCGAAACATCGATCCCGGCAGCGTCCGCGGCGATCTGACTGAATACCGTCTCGGTGCCTTGCCCGATGTCGGTCGAACCGCTGCGGATAAGGAGCCGGCCGCCGGCTTGGAGATCGACGGCGACCCTGCCCTTGAGCATCCGTTCGCCCGAGCCGGTGAAGCCGCCACCATGCATGAAGAGCGACGCGCCAATTCCGCGAGCCTTGCGACCCTCGATCACCGGGCCTGCTGCCCGTTTCGCGAAATAGTCGCTCGATGCGAAGGCCTTGTCAGCGCACTCCTCGCCGCCAACGGAGCCGCGAAGCACTTGGCCGGTCGCGGTGGTGTCCCCCTCCACGAGGAGGTTCTGTCGTTTCAATTCTGCGGGGTCGCGTCCGAGCTCCCGCGCGACCCGATCCAAGTGTCGCTCGATGGCCCAAATCGTCTGAGGCGCCCCGAAACCACGAAAGGCGCCGTTGGGAGGCGTGTTCGTCGTCACGCTCAAGCCCTCGATACGCGCGTCTTGCCAGCTGTAGGCCCCGCCCGCGTGGAGCACACCGCGCGACAGCACGACCGGCGTGAGCGTCACGTAGGCGCCGGCATCGAACACCGCCCGCATCTTGAGCACCCTCAACCGGCCGTCACGGTCGCACCCCGTCGAGATTTCACATGCCGCCGGGTGTCGCTTCGTGGTCGCTTGGATGTCCTCGGTACGATCGTAGATCATCCGCACGTGCCGGCCGCTCTTCTTTGCGAGGAGCGCGGCGTGAAGAGCGATGATCGTCGGGTACTCCTCTTTGCCGCCAAACCCACCGCCCGTCACCGCCTGTGTGACGTGAATGGCGTCCCCTTCGAGTCCGAAAGCACGTTTGAAGCCTTTGTGCACGTAGTAGGGGCACTGCAACGAACCGGTCACGTGGACGCCAGCCTCATCCCACCATGCAAGCATGCCTTGCGTCTCGATGTAGAGCTGCTCTTGGTGATGGGAGCTATACTCGCCCGTCACGACAACCTCACAGGCCGCGAGCGCCTCGTCGATCTTCGTCTCGCTGTCTTCGCTGTCGGCGGCGCCCTTCGTGATCAGGTAACGCGTCTGTACGTTGTCCTCACCCGAAACCACCGTCTTGGCGGCGAGCGAACTTGCGATGTCGAGCACCGCGTCGAGCGGCTCGACGTCGATGGTTACCGCAGCGCACGCGTCCGCAAGCTTGGCTCGGTCTTCGCACGCCAGCAATACAATCGGCTCGTAGACGTGATGGATCACCGTGTCAGCGAGCACCGGCTGATCATCGACGATCAGCTGCACGATATTCTCGGGCACGTCCTTCGCTGTGACCCGAGTGACTCCGCTCCAATCGAAAGCCTCGTCGAACGCGATCCCCCGGATCCGTCCGCGAGCGACCGCGCTACGTACGGTCGCGCCATGCAGTTCGCCGTCTTTCGCACTCAAGTCATCGACGTACTGCGCTGTCCCCAGGACTTTCGCTGCACCGTCCACACGCGACACGCTCCGACCGACGCTTCTCGCGCTGGCATCATGTTCCGTCGAATCGCTCATTCAGGCGCCGAGTCTCGCCGCTTCCCGGGCCTGTGTCCAGCCGCCGCCGGAAAAAAAGGAACTCAGTCGGAGTCAACCCGGGACGACCATTCCGCGAGGAATCTCGGGCCATGCACATCGCCCGTGTGGCGCGCGTAATCCTGCGGCGTATCGACGTCGCCAAGTATGCTGTTGTCATCGACTTGGCAATCGGCGAGCTGCTCGCCCAAGCCGCGCAGCACATCACGCAAGGGAGGCGGCGACGCTTCACGGTACGGCGCGAGCACGGCCGGGCGAATCAGCACGGGATGACCACCACGTCCTCCGTGACGTGGTCGCACCGCCAAGGTCCGCGATCCACCACCCGCCAGCGTCGCCCGCAATGCGGCCACGACGGCAGGGGATGCGGGCAGACAATCCACCGGAGAAATGAGTATCGCGTCCGTCGCTGCCAGACGTGGCTCGCGGGCATCGAGATGGGCCACCGCCGCTGCGAGCGACCCGGCAGGTCCTTGCTCATCGGGCGCCGCGGAGCTGACGAAATGGCACGGCCCGGCGGGGTGATACGAGGCCAAGATGGTGGCCACCTTCGCGCGTGTGACGATGACCGCCGACTCGCAATCGACAGCGAGCCGCGCGCGGGCATGAACGAGCGCCAAAGGCAGGGCCGCGCCGTCAGGACGGGGCCACGCGAGCAGGGCCTTGGGTCCGCCCATTCGCGTGCCTCGGCCCGCGGCCAAGATGACGCACACCACCTGCATCTGGCGCCTCAGCCGACCTCGACCACTTGAGTCGTCGCGGATTCAGCCGCTCGGCCTGAGCCCTTCGCGCGGACGGTCCCAAGC
>JAPYTK010000206.1 GCA_029941785.1 Polyangiaceae bacterium
GGTCATCGGAAAACAGCCTCACAGCTGGGAGCTCGGCTTGTCGATGGCGCTGAAGCTCCCCATTCCGCTCTATGGCCGCTTGATCGCGATCAAGTAGGCAGCGCGTCAGATACGCTGCCTCACTGCAGCTCGATGCTGACGTCTTGCAGCCTTAGATCGACCAAGCATCGTCCCGATGAAAGCCTTTTTGGCTCTTTCGAGAGTTAACATCATGTCTCTCATGCGCAATGGTTCGGGTGGGAGCAGGTAGACAGAGGCCTATGGCGCTAAAACAAATCGATTTCGACATTTCAAACGACGAGCTCCCGGCTGAAATCAAAGCGATGATCGACGAGTCCGACCGCCGGATCGATGCGCTCTTCGCCAGCGGTGGCAACCTGCAAGTTCCGAGGTACATGCCGAGCGATCCGGAGCTTTTCTTCCGGGTGCTGAAGACGATGACGGAGCGCCATTTGCCTCTGGGCCGGGTGTTCTGCGAGTGGGGCTGTGGTTTCGGAATTTGTGCCTGCATCGCAGCCAAACTTGGATACGAAGCCTACGGCATCGAGCTTGACCCAAAGATGGCCAAGAAGGCCCGCAGTCTGACGGACGATCTCGGCATCCCGATCGAGGTTCTGGAGACGAGCTACGTTCCCGACGGCTACGACTCCTACTCCGGGATGGGTGGCGAAGCCCTCATCAAAGAAGATCAAATGCTGTCGCTAGATGATCGCTTCGTCTCTGAGTTGATCTACGACGGGATGGATCGCCCGATAGCCGAGATCGACATCTTCTTCGTTTATCCGTGGCCACGACAACAGGACTTCATGCAGGAGTTGTTCGACGCGGTTGCGGCCGAAGGCGCGATCCTGATCACCTTCCACAAGTCCGGCGAGATCCTAGCCTTCCGCAAGATCGACGAGAATGAAGACGAAGCGGAGTGAGTGGAAGCAACGTCCCGATGAAGGCCATCGCCGCCAGCAGCCCGCTTCCCACTCCCCCGCTAATGCACCGTCGTGCCGGACTCTTTCGCTCCGTCCGTGCCGCAGATCACCGTGCCGTCTTGGCAGGCGACCAGGTGATGACCGGTCCACTCGAGCAGCACCTCCGTCTCGCCGAAGACGAGCACGAAGCGACACCGCGGCACGGCGTACATCTGGTTCTCCAAATCGAAGACGGGCTCCTCGTTCGGAAGCGCAAACCAACCCTCGTCGTGACCCGCGTCACTTTCGGGCGGCTTCGGCTCGGGGTTCTTCATGTAGTCGCACCCGGTTTCGTCGAGGATCCATTCGCTCCACGGTACGGTGGGCGGATTTTCACCGATCCACACCTTACCCTCCCGCCGCACGATGAACAGCTCGGCACCCGAGAACAACAGCTCGACCGTGCACTTGGCCACCTCCATCGCTCCTCGGCCACTGAGCTGACGAAGCCGGGTCGCGCCAGCCCGGGGCATGGGGTGTTGCCTGTCGACGTGCAGGAGCATGTTGCGCCCCTTGAGCTTCGTCTCACACCAGAGACAGGCGACCTCGTCGTCGGGATCGGCCGCTCGGAGAAGACCCTTGAGGATCTCGCGGATCGATCGGGACACCAGCAGGCATTCCACGCTCTCGCCAACCGGTAGCCTCACCGTCTCGTCGGTGTGCACGTTGATGAGCGCCTCGCCCGTCCAGCGCAATTCGCAGCGCACCCACTTGGTCCGCACCACGAACCGCCCAGGCGCAAACCACGGTCCTTCGCGATCGGCTTTCGGCTCCGCCATCGCCGCGTCGTCCGCCACGAAGTCACCGACCTCCAAACGACTGCCGATCCCCTTGAGCTGAACAAAACCGTCCTCGTCAGGCTTGGCCGTGAACACGAGAGGCAACGACAGGACGTCCATCACGCGGCGAGCTTATCAGAGCCAGGCTTCAGCGGGGCACGAAGCTCGCGGGCCGCCAAGGCTCCGGTGTCTCGTTCGACTCCTTGGTCGATCGTTGAAGCTTGCTCTTTTGCACTGCGACTCAGTTCTTCGACACGGTCCTGAAGTTCACCGTTACTGCAGCCAACAAGAAACACGGCAGCTAGCAAGCTGCACAAGCCCTGCAACGTATGCCTTCGATCCAAAGCCCCTTGAGTGTCGTCCCGATGGGTATGACCCCGATGATAGCCCGGCTCCGCTCATGGCGTTGCGCCCGCTCGTTGCTCCGACCATCGATCGTGTGGTTCGAGATCCTATAGGGTCTTCGTTTCGGCGACAATTTCGACGGGGGCAGGCGTAAAGCTCGCCCCGGCTAGTAACGTCGGGTATTGGGAACAGTGGAGCACAATGTGGAGAAGAGCGATGAGATCTGAACGGCTTGGAGAACGAACGACACGAGCGCTGGCGACAGCGATGCTGGCGACAGCGATGCTGGCAACAGTCGTGGTGACGACAGGGTGCGGCGGCGACGGTGAGCAGACGCCGCCTGCCGACGGCCAGGCGCTGTACGAAAAGCCACACGACGACGGCAACACGTTTGCGTGCGCCACCTGTCACGCGCTCGCTGAGCCCACCGCGGATGGCTACACTCGCCCCGCCCATACGATCGGGGAAGCCGCCCTGAGGCCAAACTACAAGAACGGACAGCTGACGAGCTTCCTCGATGCGGTCAACACCTGCCGCGAGCACTGGCTCGGCACAACGGCGTTTGCAGAAGACGATCCGCGTTGGTTGGCCCTCGAGGCGTACCTGGGTGGGGTGGCTGAAGAGACGCTCGGCGGAGCGCAGGCAGCGCCTCTGTCTTTTGACATCGTCGATGCGCCCGACGACATCATGGGCGGCGATCATGAGGTGGGTGAGGACACCTTCAACCGCACTTGCATCGTGTGTCACGGAGCGAGCGCGGTCGGCACCGAGCGTGCTCCCGCGATCGCCGGCACGATCCTGACGGGCGATTTTGTCGCCCTCAAGATCCGGCGCTCGGGAAATGCCGAGAGCGCCATCTACCCCAATCTGACCCCCGGTCGCATGCCATTTTGGGCGGCGGATCGATTGTCGGACGGGGAACTGCGCGATATCATCGCTTTTCTCGCGATGAGCGAGCCGGTCATCGACGTCAGCGACAACACGGGCGGTGAGCGGGTCGATCTGTCGCAGGACGGCGCGCAAGAAGGCTGCACCAAGAGCCACGTTCTGGTCGGTAGTTCGCTGACGTTCAGCACGAAGGCCCACGCGGTCGCGGGTACGGCCACGGTCATCGATGACTGCACGATCCACCTCGACGACTTCTCCTTCGACGGTGGCGGGATCGATGTGCACGTGTTCGGCGGCAGCGACGGCAACTACTCGGGCGGCGTCGATCTGACGGGCAACCTGGTCGGGAATTCATTCGATGGCGGGGACGCCGTCATCCGCCTTCCCGGCGGCGTCAGCCTCGATCAGTTCGACGGCTTGAGCGTGTGGTGCGTGCCCGTCGGTTTCAGTTTCGGCGACGGCCAGTTTTGACGCGGCCAGTTTCGACGCGGCCAGTATGAAAGACCTCAACGCCTTCCTGAAAGTTCACATGTGCGCACAACAGCTCGCGAGGCGCACACCTCACACTTGCCACCCCCCGCAGCGGCGAGAGTTCGCCCCTCGCCTCACTCCTTGTCGACGCATGCCTGAGTGGCGTCCAGGACGAGGACTTCGCAGACTTGTCCCTTGTCGCAGTCGCTCGTCGTCTCGCAGGGCTTGACGCAGCGGTTGAAGATGGCCCGATCGTAGCCTTTGCGGCAGTTCGGTCCGTGTCCCACGTCGCCACTGGCGCAGGCCGCGTACTGCACGCAGTCCAAGGAGTAGGTGTGATAACAATCGATCTTGACGTACGTTTCGCGACAGTCGGGCTTGTCGCCCGCTGCGCCTGACATGCCGGCGGTCAGCACCTTCCATTCACAGTTGCAGGCGTAGTCCACCATCTTGGCGGTGACGCCCGCACGTCGGGGCCGGTCCTTCGGCCGATCGAGCGGAGACTTGGCCCCCTCGAAGCTGCCCAAGATATTCGGCATGGGGCTGCCGTGCGGCCAGGCGAGCACGAGCGGGTGACTCTTGTCGGTCCAGGAAAAATCTGCCTTGAGGCTGATGCCGTCGACGAAGGCCGTGACCAAGCTCGTCACCCCGCCCAAGGCGAAGATGAAAGTACCCGGCCCGCCGCCCGCGGTAACGCGCACCCTTGTCGGCGTGCCGCCCGAATCGTTCTTGCCGCGGCAGCTCACCCGCAGCCACTCGCGCACCATCTTCGTCTCGCAGTTCAGCGCGCTCGAGCCCTTGACGGTGACCTCTTTGGTCACCGCTTTCCACTCTTGAAGCGTGGGAACAGCCGACCGCCCCGGGATCGAGAAAGCCTTCTTCTTTTCGACCTTCGCCTTGCCCGCAGCAGCCTTCCCGTCGGCCTCCGCCGCAGGAGCCGAAGCTGCCTTCGTCGATCCCTGTGCAGCGACCTTCGTTTCGGCCGTCTCTTTGTCCACGTCGTCGGGCTTGGCAGCGTCACTCTTCTTGTCGCAACCGGTGGTGAGAAGACCGAGCGCCACCAAGGCACAACACGCATGTTTCAGATTCATGCTCGCGAGCATCGCACCTACGCGCGATGCTTACAATCGCGATTGGGCGCGCCGCTAGGGATCGCCCGACGCGCGCGCCTTCCCTCAGCCGTAGCGCTCGAGCATCTTCTTGCCGATGTCGGCGAAGCGGGCGCGGACGCTCTCGGGCTCGAGGACCTCGACCGCGTCGCACCATGAGGCGATCCAGGCGGTGACCTCCGGTGAGGCGCTGCAAGTGAAGGACAGCTCGACGCCGCCGTCTTTCAACTCGCTCAGCTCTTGGCTGCGGTGCCACACGCGCTCGCGAATGTAGGTGGCGACGTGGGCCTCGAAGCGCAGACGGTAGTGGGTCATCTCCCCACCGGTGAAGACGCCGAAGGCCGAGCCCTCGAGCGCATCGGGATCGTAGTCGGCGGGGGGCTCGATGGTCTTCTTGAGGACCGTCAGCTCGCACAGGCGCTGCAAGTTGAGCGTGATGACGCTCTCGTGCTTGGGCACGTAGGCGTGCAGATAAAGCGTGCGATTGTGACTGAAGAGCTTGAGAGGGAGAATTTGATAGCTGCTATCGTAAGCGTTGGCACGCGCAGCGCGGTAGGTGATTTGGCAGAGCTGCCGGCCGCTCATCGCCGCGAGCAGCGGCCAGAAGACATCGCGCATCTCCGCCTGGTAACCAAACTTGTCGTAATCGAAGAACGAGCGATCGATGGTGCGAAGCAGCTCCCGCTCGCGGGGACCCAAGGCCTCGCCGATCTTGTCCGACAAGTCCTCGAGCGTGCCGAACATGAGGCTGTCACCACCGAGCGGACCGGGCTGCCCCATCGAAAGACGTAGGGCGAGGTAGTGACTCGCGTCGAGCAGCTCGCTGAGCTTCTTGAGATCATGCTTGTAGGCGATGCGCCAACGCTTCTTGCTGCTCGTCGGATCGGGCTCCGATTCGATCGGAAGGCCCGCCCCCTCGAGCGCATCCAGATCGCGACGGATGGTGCGCTCCGTCACGCCGTAACGCTCGGCCAGCTCGTAGATATCCACGCCGCCAAAGCGCGAGATATCCCGCAAGATGCTCAGCACCCGCACCAGCTGGGCGTTGCGCTCCGTAGGGCTGTTCGCCTTGGTCGCCTCGTTCGGCGCGTCGCTCATCGTCCCCCACCTGCGCGCGCCATCATTACCCGCCGAGCTTGCACACAGAAACGCCGCGGCATGAAGGCGCAAAGCGCGCTGTGACCCCAGCTGACATACCGCCGCCCCCATATTCTTATGTCAGGCCCAAGTTGATCGCCGCTGCAGATCACGTGCGATGGGCCGGATGACCACCAGAGAGACAGAAACCACCAGAGGGAGAGCAACCATGGCGAGCAACGTGAAAATCCTGAAGAACTACGACGAGGCGCTTCGGAAGCTGCGCGAGGGGATCGAGCAAGTGATCCCCTCCGCCGGCTTCGAGTCGCCCGCCTCGGCGCTGCACGCCCTGTTCGAGGTTGCGGCAAGCAGGGCCGACTCGACGGGCTTCGACTTCGAGAACTACGTGCGGGCCGCGCTGTGCGCCTACGACTGCCACCAAAAGCGCGGTGATGCGTACGGGATCACCGTGCCGACGCACCGAACGGTGAACTAGGCCTGCGATCTTTCCGGGGTGTGACCTCACGTGTCACATCCCGGGTTTATGTTCAAAGCTACCCCGCTTTCCGCATTGGCCCGCTTTCCGCATCTGAAAGAGAACACCATGACTGACGACCGCACGACCGCGAAGCCCCTCACCCTGCTCCACAACCAACTTCAAGATGGGGAGTACGCTTTCTTCAACCTGGAAGATTGGGTGGCTCGCCACACGAATGGGCTCGTCATGGAAGAAGATCTGCCGCAGGTCGCCTGCCCGGTGCCCGCCTGCCACGGGATGTTGCGGATCTGCAGCAGCCAGTACGCTTCGGCGAAGGTGCACCGGGTCAGGTGCGACCAGCCCGGCGTCATCGTGCTCAGCGCCACCATCGAGCTCGCGCTCTCCATCAACGCGGATCTCGATCGTGAGGACTACGAGGCCCGCCCCAAGCGAAATCCTCGCGCGCGATGGCGCAGGCGCCCAGGACAACATGCACGTCACCCCGCCGTGCAGAGGGTCAACATCAAGACCACCGTATCGCTCGACGTGGAGATGACCATCCGCGGCCGCCGCTGCACCGATCACCGAATCGCGTTCATCGATGGCCTCTATGGCCGCATCGCCTTCCGTTACGAGCCCGAGCGCGCGACAGAGGCTCCGTGCACCAACGAATCGAGTACCGGCACACCGACCGTCTATTATCTCCCGAAGGCAGGAGCGACCCCTCGATGAGCGACGGCCCAACCGGATCCGGCAGCGAGGAGCGCAGCAGCGACGATTCCAGCAGCGATAACGAGGCGGGCGCGACAGAAGCCAGCGCGACCGCCGAGAAAGAAGACGAAGGCCTCAACGGCTGTTTCGAGTTCTTCCTCGGCATTTGCGTGCTCTGGGCGATCCTCGCCCAGGCATGTGAAGGTTGAGGCTGGCGGTTGAGGCTGGCGGTTGAGGCTGGCGGTTGAGGCTGGCGGTTGAGGCTGGGGCGTTCAGGCGCCGGCCACCATCGCGTGGTAGGCCTCGCCCTCGTGAACGACCGCGGCGAAGGCCAGTTCGTCCAGCTCGCCGTGCAGGGTGTCGCCGCATCCGGGCGCAGGCCGACGTGACGCCTTGGCGCGCCCAAGTCGCGTGATGACGTCGCTGACGACCTGCCGAGCGTCGCCCCGAGCCGGACCGCTCGAGTCGATGCCGGTGAGGATCCCGCGCACGATCTTTTCGTGGCTGCTGGCGTACAGCTCGGGCGATCCAAACAAGTCCATCGCCACGAGCGCGCCGTCGACGACCAGCGCCATGCCGATCTGCGTGGGCTGGGCCGGGATCTGGATCAGGGCCCGATCCGCCGCCCCGCGGCGCGAGTCGATGCCGTCCTGAAGAGCGGCGGTGGTCGAGTAGACGCCGCTCTTTTTGAGGTAGTTGTCGACATCGGTCCATACCGCGCGCTGATCGGCGTCGTAACCTCGCCCCTGCCGCACCGATGTCGTCACGCGGCGCATCTTCTGGCTGCGGATCATCATCGTCGCGGTGACGTTGGAGGCGGAGAACGCCATCGCGCCGCCATCCTCATCGCCGCCGTCCTCGTCGCCTCCGTCCCCGTCGCTTGGCCCGTCATGGCCGTATTGGAGATCGGCCGGTCCGCCGTGACGCGCCGCCGCGTCGCCCTCGCCACCCTGGTACGCCCACCGGCCGCGCTCGACGCAGCTGACCGGAAGCACGACGTCGCTGCCTGGCATCACCAGGAAGCTGGCGTTGAACACGCGGTTCTGCCGCGCGCCGAGCAACTGATCGCCATCGAGCAACAGGAGCAGTTCCTTGCCCGCGTGGCGCACGCGCACCTCGTTGACCGAGCCGTCCAAGCAAACCTCGGTGACCGTCGCCTCGCCCTTGGCCAGGGCCTCGCCGAGCAGCGTCGCCTTCGATGCGCCTCGGGGCGCCTGCACCACCCGGAGAAGCGGCACGATCGTCTGCGCGCCCACCGCGAGCGGATCGCCCACCTCCACGCTCGCGAGCAATGCCGACAGCTCGCTTCCCCCATCTTCACTCATCATTCCTGCTTGGTTCATACACGTTCCCTTCTTGTTCGTCGGTGCGCCCGTCGCGCCCCTTTCGGCTGCCCGCACGCGCGCAGCGTGCGACAACTCCATAGCTTTCGCGACGTCCTCACCTATGAAGACGTGCGCGCCCGTTCGTTTCTGACAACTCGCCTGCGTCGATCGTGCTGGCGTCTGTCGCCCAAGAACGATCGCGACCGGTTCGCGGTCACGAAACCACAGCCATGAATATAGCCGCCGAGGCTGACAGCTCGGGTCACACCTATCGTGGCTGTCGTGGTCCGAAGAGCCGCTCGGCCGTTGCCGCCGCCATGACCCCAGGTGTCACGGCAGCGTCGTATGTTGTTTGGTCCAAGAAATAAGCATGACGCATATCAAGCAAAACGCCAGCCACGAGCAAAAATGCCCTCACGCGACGCTTGGCGTCCGGAGGTGCAGCACCATGACGTCACTTCGCGTACACTCCCGAAAATACCCAGCACGCCCTGCCTATCCCATGCCCTGCCTATCCCATGCCCCGCCGCATCCCATGCCCCGCCGCATCCCCACCCTGTCCAAATCGCGCTTCACCTACGGGCTGCAGTGTCACCGCCGTTTGTGGTGGCAGGCGCACGAGCCGCGCGCGCCCGAGTTGGCGCCGGACGCGATGCTCGAGGCGATCTTCCGGCAGGGCAACCACGTCGGTCGTTTGGCGCGCGAGCACATCCCCGGCGGGGTGCTCATCGCCTTTGACGGGCGCGCCAAGCAGCGCGCCGTGAAGGAAACCGAGGCGGCGATCGCGGGCGGCGCTTCCATCATCTACGAGGCGAGCGTGATCCACGACGGCGTCTTCGGCGCGATCGACGCGCTGTCGCGCGACGGCTCCTCGGCCTGGACGCTGACCGAGGTCAAGTCGACCACCAAGGTGAAGGATCAACACATTGCCGACGTCGCGGTGCAGACATGGATCGCGCGCGGGGCCGGGCTGAAGATCGAGCGGATGGAGCTGATGCATCTGAACCGCGCGTGCCGTTATCCCGATCTGTCCAACCTGTTCGCGCGCAGCGACATCACCCACGAGGTCGAGGCCTACCTCGCCGAGGTGGGTCCGGAGATCGAGGCGCAAAAGAAGGTGCTCGCCGGCCCGATCCCCGAGGTGCCGCCCGGACCGCACTGCACCGCGCCGTACGATTGTCCCTTTCTCGGGCGCTGCACCACGCCGCTTCCGCGAGGGCACGTCAGCGAGCTGTATCGGATCCGCTCGAGCCGGACCGCCGCGCTGCAGGACGACGGCGTCGAGCTCATCTCGGAAATCCCGCCCGAGGATGTCGAGCACAACGCGATGTGGATGCGCCAGCAACAGGCCGCCGAGTCGGGCGAGGTGGTCGTCGATCCGGCGCTGGCCACCGCCGTGCCCAGCATGGACGGCACGGTGGGCTACCTCGATTTCGAGACGATCATGCCGGCGATCCCGGTGTACAACGGCTGCCGCCCCTACGATCAGGTGCCGGTGCAGCTGTCCCTTCACGTCAAACGCGGCGAGCAGGTCGAGCACCACGCCTTTCTCGCCGACGGACCGGGCGATCCACGCGAGGCGCTGGCGGCCGCGCTGATAGACGCCGCCCAGAGCTGCGACGTGATCTACGCCTACCACGCCTCCTTCGAACAGCAGCGGATCGGTGAGTTGGCCGCGGCCCTCCCCTCACACGAGGCGGAGCTCGACGCGATCCGCAACCGAATCGTCGATCTGCTCCCGGTGCTGCGCGATCATGTCTACCACCCGGGCTTTCGCGGCAGCTTCAGCCTCAAGGCCGTGCTGCCGGCGCTCGTGCCCGAGCTCGACTACAGCGATCTCGACATCGCCAGCGGCATGGTGGCCAGCAAGGAGCTGGAGCAAATGCTCCTCGGCTCGGCGCCCGCCTCCGCCACCGAGGTGCAAACCCTGCGCGAGAGCCTGCTCGCCTACTGCGAACGGGACACCCTCGCTTTGGTCAAGCTCCACGAGTGGCTCGCGAGCGCG
>JAPYTK010000207.1 GCA_029941785.1 Polyangiaceae bacterium
GGTGTCTCTCAATCCGAAGCCGTCTGCGGTCGCGGCGAGTTGTGCGAAGCGGCCGCTAAAGCCGGGCAGACGACCCTCGTAGCTCACCGTCCAGTTTTGGTCCAACAGATGGGTGCGCGGTTCGCGCGTGTTGAAGCTCAGTACGTTTTCGGCCGGGTTTGTGGCGCTACCGTCGGTGAGCAAGCCCCCCGTGCCGTCGATGGTGAGTTGTTCGGAGCCCACCGTCAGCGCGAAATTCTCCGGGTCGTTCTCGATCAACGTCGCGCGCATGCTCGGAAACTCGAAGGGAGCATCCGCTTCGCGTTTCAGCAGGGCACCTTCTGCATCCACCAGCGAGGGAAGGGTTTTTACCCCGGGGTGGTTCTTGGCGACGTCCTCGGCATGGATGATGTAGCCCTGTGATCGCGGCCGGTGCGGCGTCACGACGAGGCAGCTCGGTTCGCCGCTGGTCTCCAGGTCCTCGCCGTCGCTTGCGCAGCCGTCCGCGATCGATTGCGTGGCTGGGCCGCGGCACGGCGCGTCGTAGTCTTCGATATCGATGACCACCACGTCGCCCGAAGTGAGGATGGCAAAGGCGAACACGCCGCGCAGGGTGGTAGGTCCTGCTCCCGAGCTGTAATCTGCCGCGGTGCGGTAGACGGTGCCTGGCCCGTCGCTGTCCGGATCCGGATCGCAAAGGACGGGGATCGTGCCTCCGGTCGTGTCGTCAGATTGGTCGTTTTGGTGTTCGACGATGGCGATCTGTCGTACCGGCGATTGGAAGCGAATTCGGTCAGCGGCGCCAAAAGGATCGCCCGCCAGGGGGCGGGTCAGCGGCGTTCGAACAGCACTGTCGTCGCTCACGTCGAAAGCCATGATGCTGCCGTCTAGCGTGTCGATCGCATAGAGGTAGCGCTTGAGGCTGAGCGTCATTGGGCTGACGACGAGCTGACTGGTGGTCACGACGCGCTGCGGAGAGTCGGTCGAGCGTGGAAGTAGAGGGTCAGTCTGGGAGGGCGCGCACGGATCGTTGACCATCACACGGTGGATCACCGGGGCGGTTCGGTCAGCCGCATAGAGCGTTCCGTCCGCTGAAGTGAGGTCGGTTGGCGCAGCGGTAGCACTCTGGACATCGGGAGCTACCGGATCGAGGTTTTCGGCGCAGGATCCACCTCGGTCATCCTCGGGTTCAGGTGGGTCAATCGGTGGCAAGCTTACCGTGAGCGGGAGCCAACGCTCGATCGGACAACCCTCGAAAGCTCCGCCGTCTTGATCGAGCAGTTGTTGGGCGTCGATGATGGCGATGCCTCCCTCCTTCGGGAGGGTCACGGCCAGCTTGTAGACGCCGGCCTGTCCGCTGCGGGTGGCGTCCGCGAGCAGATCGCCGTGCGCCCCCTGATTTGGCGATGAGGCGGAATAGTCATCGTCGCAGCTCTTGCGAATCTCACCCACGTCGTTGGGTGGGTCGAGCAGCAGGATCATGTCGCCGGGCGCGGATGGAAGAGAGCATACCGGCCAGCTGCTCAGCGACGTTCGCTCGGCGCCAGCCTGATCGCCGCGGATGGCTGTGGAGGGGATCGCGAAGATCCCCTCGAAGTTCGGCTCGATGTTCGTGACGAAGCTCGCCACGCCGCCGGGGGTGGCCACGATGGCGCCGGGCCGAGCACCAATGTGCAAGAAGTTCGCTCCGGGGACGATGGGATCCTGGTCGAGAACGGCGTCTTGGTTTGTCGTCAAGTCGATCACAGCCAGCTCGCCACGGGTAGGTTGCGTGACCAAGGCGTAAAGGTGCGGGATGCCGTAGTCGCTCGTCGTTGCGGCGCGATCGGCGGTGCAGTCCAATAGGGCGCGGGCTTGTGCGTTGGGGTCGTCATTGGGAGCGTCGAGGCAGACGAAGGCGACATTTCCAGAACTCTCCAGGGCCCGCAGGGAACTCGCGGTGGGGTCCCCGGTGCAGCTCGACGCCGTGATGAGCGCCAGCGCGCCGAACCACAGGCTGCTCGACGCAAGGGGGCGCAGGACGGGCCGGCCGGCCATCATTTGGATCCCTTCGGCGGTGTCGGCAGACCGATGGACGCGATCATCTGCCCGTAGGTGCTCGGGTGGCCTTGATGCAGATCGACCACGCCGATGTACGAGTCGGTGAAATGGCCGACGTACAGAAGCGAATAGGGGGTGCCGTCGTCATCGGTTCCGGTGTCGACGAGTACCGCGTGCGGCCCTCGGCCCGTCCGGATGACCGACTCGATCGTGCGCGTGGTCGGGTTGACGGCGAACACCAATCGCGAATCGAAGCACACGACGAAGACGCGCGGTTCGAGAGCTCCTGCCGGGGTCACGATGTCGCCCGTGATCACTCGAGAGGGGCCGAAATCGAGAGGAAGGGTGTCGAAGAGGGTGAGCGTCTCGGCGCCGCCGTGCACCACGGGTTCACTCAGGCCGCCTACCCACGTGCGATGCACGATCGAGTGGATCTGACCGATGATCAAACTCGGTGGGGTCCGGTTTGCGATGAACACGTCGAGCGGATTGTTTTCGGCGCATGCCACCAGACAGTCGAGGGCGCCGTCGCAGATCGATTCGCAGCTTCGACGATTCTGATCGACGATCGCCATGCCCCGCGAATCGTAGCCGCCGAGGTTGGTCGTGATCGGAAAGGTGTCGGTGCGGAAAATGAACGGGCGTGGCGGAATGGCTCCGCTGTCTGAAAAGAAGCGCAGAAAGCTGATCTCGGCCGTTTCGCGGTAGGTGAGCGCGAAACCAGGATCGTAGTGAAATCCCAGGCCGGCGTCGGCGGCTGCGCTGCGGGCAGGCTCGAGCATGGCCGGGGGAGGGATGGTGGTCACGTTGGTGGGGCCGGCCGCGAGATTGGACGCGAAGTAGTCGAGCTGCGGCGTCGTCTTAAAGTCGTTTGTGATGAGGCTCGCCGCCTGTTCGGTCTGATGCGCGGTGACGACGGCGCGGCCGTCGACCGTGGCCGCGATACCGATCGGATCCGCTGGCAATTGCACGCCGCGTAGGTTGCGTTCTGGATCGCGTCCGATACGGTGCTCGTCCCCGCAAAACCCGGCGTCGTCGGTATCGCAAGCAAGGAGGAAGGAGGGCTCGTCATTGGGGCCGAGCTGACTGTCATCCTCAACCTCGAAGAAGGTCACCGACGGGTCGCCACGCACCGGCGCAAACAGGCGAGCTCGGTTCGTCGCTTCATCTTTGAGGTGCAGCAGGCCCGATGCGAAGGCACCCGTCAAGGCACTCGCTCGGACGTACGGAGCGAGTGGGAAGGCTGAACAAGGTCCGGGGTTGAGCCAAGGATTCGCGTTGCTCTCTCTGCCGGCGGCAGCGCACGCCACTTCTGACGACTTGCCAGCGCCTAGCTCTGCGGCCACTGGAGCCACGTCGCCGCGGAGCTGCTTGAGGTCGAGCGCGAGGACGCTGCCCCCGCTGTATCTCAGGTCGAAGTCGCTGTTTGCGATGTACAGGACGCGCCCGGCGGAGGACATGGCCAGCCCGGTTGGGAAGAACATCTCTTCTGCGCTGGGTTTCTGACCGTCGGCGTTCGTGAAACACCCTGAGGCGAGCAGCGAAATAGCGAAGGTGATGGCGAGGCGCGGGCGCATGGCGCGGCGGGTATAGCCTAGCCCGGACCGGTCACCAAGCCCTGCTGCGGCCTTCGGGTCTGCAGCGGGGCGCGGAGGACCTTCGGACACCTTGCAGGCACCACTGCTGGGTGGGAGCAGCTGGGTGGGAGCAGCTGGGTGGGCTCAGCCCATCAAGTCGAGGATGACAACACCACGGTCGCAATCGTCGTCGCTCGCGCTGGGATCTTCTTCCGCGTGCGGCGAGACGGGATCCAGAGGCACTTCGAGGCGCGGACGGCTCTGATCCTTGTTGGCGCGCTCTCGTTCTTCGCGCTGCCGGATTTGTTCAATGATGAACGGCGGTAGCATCTTGACCTCTCATTGCCTTTTATCACGTTCGGGGGCGGGTGTTGTCTTAGTCGGGGAGTTCGGGGTGGATGGAGGTTGTGCGCGGAACCATAAAACGAAGTCATTTCAACAGGTCGCGCAGCGGTTACCCGATCGGAGCAGCTAATGGAAAAATTTCCAAGAAATAAACAATTTGGTCGTGGCCCTTCATGGCCGGGTAGGTCTCCTACTCAAAATGTAGCCACCCTGAGGCCATGGTCAAGGGGGGGAGGTGCGCATCTGTAGGCGCGCGGCGGATCCTGCCTGGCCCGACGCCCCCTGAGCCGTTAAGCTCCTGTCGTGTTCGCGCGGCGCGTTTGGGTGCTCGTCACCCTGGTTAGCTTGAGCATCGTGGCATGGGCTCCTCGTGCGCGAGCGGGGGCTTTCGAATTTGCTTCCAACGAGTGGGACGGTTGCAGCGAATTGGTCTCTTTGCTGCGTCGCGCGCTTGGAAACGAGCGCGTGCTGGTGCGGGCGGCGTTGCCCTGGGGCGAACTGACACCCGCTGATGGGGTCATGTTCATGCATCCGGCCCAACCGATCATCGAGCGCGAAGCCGTTGCTTTCATGGTGGCTGGCGGACGGGTGGCCGTCGTCGATGATCACGGCCGCGGCGGGGAGTTGTTGTCCCGTTTCAAGATCGTGCGACGTGCGTTGCCTCTAGCGCCTCGAGGCATGTTGCGCGGGAACACCGAACTGCCGTTGGCAACCGTCGTCGTCGACGAAAGCGCCACCGGAAAGCAGGTTCATCCCACGGTGGCTTCGGTACGGAGCGTGGCTCTCAATCACGCGACCGGTTTGGACCATCCAGGGTTGAGCGCCGTTCTCGAGGTGCGGGGCCGCGGCTCAGAAGCCGTGGCCGTGGCCGTCGCTGGTCAGGTTGGCCAGGGAAGGCTGTTTGCGATGAGCGATCCGTCGGCATTCATCAACGAGATGCTGCGTTTTCCCGACAACAGGCAATTTGCTAAATCGCTGGGTCGTTATCTCGTTGGAGGGGACGAGCGCACTGCCGGCCGGCTCTGGATCTTGGGCGGCAGTTTTGTTCAGCATCCGGGTTTCGCGGAGAGCAACTCCTTGCGCGCACAGCTCGAGGCGCTCTGGGGCTTGCTTGCGATGCGGGCGGCAGAGGTCAGGCAGCGCGGTCTACCGTGGTGGATGCACAGCCTCCTGGCGGTGCTCCTCTTGGGAGGCCTCGCCTACCGCACAAGACGGGCTTATCTCCTCCGTTATCGGCCCAACGTACCCCATTACGCGCAGAGTTCAGCCCTAGGAACGCAGGGTGGTCTCGCGGGTCGGGTCGCCGTTCTTGGCGCCCAAAGCACCTCCGTGTCGTTGGCGCTGGTCGAGTTGCGATTGTTGTTGGGAGAGGCCCTGGCGGAAGTGCTTGGCGAGCCGCCAGATACCCCCCTCGCGGCGCTCGTGTCGTCGTGGCGTGCTTCCACCGAGCTGCACGCCTCTCTCGCGCTTCGCCTGGATGACACCGTACGCCTGTTCGGCCACGTTGAGCGAGCCCTCGTCACGGGGCGCGCCCTGGAGGTGAAGGCGCCACCACTTAGCGAGGTGTCTGCGGTGATCGACGAGGTCCTCGACTGCCTGGGCCACGGGACCTGAGCGACGCTCGATTGGCGCGCTCCGGTCGATGCGCTATCACCGTCGCGACCATGGAGCTTAGCGCAGACGATGTGGGCGAGATCAAGAGCGGTATTGACGCCTTGCGTGACGAGGTGGGCCGCGTATTCATTGGCTCGCCGTCCGTCATCGACCACCTCATGGTGGCTTTGCTGGCGCGCGGGCACGTGCTGCTCGAGGGAGTGCCAGGCGTAGCGAAGACGACGCTGGCGAAAGCCTTCGCACGTGGCTTAGGCGTGAGCGTCAATCGCATTCAGTTCACGCCGGATCTTCTTCCTGCCGATATTACGGGCACCTACGTGCTGTCGCCGAAGGACGGGGCCTTCTCGTTCCGCCATGGCCCCGTGTTCGCCAACCTCGTGCTCGCCGACGAGGTCAATCGCGCCCCCCCCAAAACTCAGGCGGCGCTTCTCGAGGCTATGCAGGAACAACAGGTCACCGCCGAGGGCGAGACCTTTCGCCTGCCCGACCCCTTCATGGTCGTTGCCACGCAGAATCCCATCGATTTGGAAGGAACCTACCCGCTTCCGGAAGCTCAAATTGATCGCTTCTTGATTCACTTGGACATCGGCTATCCGGATCTGGCCGATGAAGTTGTGATGCTGAAGGCCCATCACGCCGAACCGGTCGAGGCGCGCGCCGTGATCGACGGCGATACCGTGCGCCGCATGCAGGACATTGCGCGCCGCGTTTTCGTGGAGGATGACCTTTACGAATACGCTGTGGGTCTGACCGATTTTACGCGGCACGACAGCCGCGTGATGTTGGGCGCGTCACCGCGGGCTACCTTGTCTTTGATCCAAGCGGCGAAAGCGGCGGCTGTGCTGGCTGGACGGGCCTACGTGACACCGGACGACATCCGGATGCTCGCTCGGCCGGTTCTCGCGCACCGTCTCGTACTGTTCGACGAGGCGAGTGGGGATGTCGGAGCACGGCAGGCGGTCGTGACCATGGCCGTCGAGCGAGTCAGTTATCGTAAAGCCGTGCGACCGGTTTGAATTCGGCGTGCAGATCACATGACCTCCTACCCGACTTCCACCTGTGTTCATGTGGCGACGGTGGCGTTGGTTGGCGCCGTCCTAGGCATTGCACTGCGTGCCCCAGCGGTGGTCGGGTGGTGCGGAGCGCTTCTGGTTGGTTTGGCTCTTGCCAGAGCGGTCACATTGCTGAGCGTGGCCCGCATTCGAGCCGCGGGCTTCGAGATGCTATGGACCGCATCCGGGCGAACGGTGCAATTGTCGCGTGGTGCCTCGATCGAACTCGATACGGAGATACGCAACCGCGACAGTCTCGCCGCTCGTTTTGACCACTTGCGGGTGGTCGCTTCGCCGGGACTCGCCGTCGACGTGGATGTCTGCGCGGGCGAGGTGCCGGCTGGAGGGTCTATCGCGGTGAAGGTCCGCGTGCAGGCCCTTCGCGTCGGCTACCACGGTATTCACAGCCTATCACTCGAACTTCGGGGTGCGCCTGGTTTGTTCGAGGTGCCGCTGTCGTTCGCCAATCCGTTTGGGGTCGAGGTGATCCCGGCGCGCGCCGGGCGGCAACTGCGCTTACCCTCCGGCGGGGGACAAGGGGCCAATTCCCATGCGGGCCGCGCCGGGAAGGGGCGGGGTGACGGTAGCGAATTTCGCGAATTGCGAGACTATTTGCCAGGCGATCCCTTTCGGCGTGTGGCGTGGAAAGCGAGTGCGCGACGGGGCAAGCTCTTGGTCCGACAATTCGATTGGGAGAGACGTGACGACATCTGGTTGGTGCTCGACGCGTCCGTAGAACACTGGGCTGGGGAGGTCGGCCTTGCGCCGCTCGACGGGGCTATCGAGTTGATTTCCGGCTTGGCGCGGCGACACCTTGGCGTGGGGGACCGCGTGGGTCTGGTGGTATTGGCGGGCCGTGAGCTCGTCTCGATCGCGCCCGACCACGGGCCCGGACACTTCGGTCGTTTGATGGCCGCTCTTATTGCGCACACCGATGTGCGATCCGCCGATCGTTGCGCTTGGGATGAGGCCCGGCTTGCCTTGGAGGTGGCCGAACACATCCGTCCTCTTGATCCGATGGCGAGTTTGCACTTTCGACGTCGGCGCATGGACCGCATGCTTCGCCGTGTGGCCCGAGTGGTGCAGCAGCGCGCGCCGTTCGAACGGCCGGTTCCGTATGGACGTAGCGCTGCGGATGCCAGCTTGCGTCACTATGCGGCATGTTTTGGGCTTAACCTCCCGACGCGAAGCGAGCCTGATGGCGGCCGTGCGTTTCAGGTCATGGCGTCGTGTCTGAACGGCCTTGCTCTTCGGACGCGACGGCGCGAAGCCGCTATCCATATCGTCGCACCGGCTCCCCGTGCTGATGATTGGCGGCTGATCAAGACGGCTCTGCGATCGCTCCGCTCCCGTGGGCTCTCGTTGAGGTGGTCCTTCTTTCCACCGGCCGTCGTCGCCGGGACGACACATGCCCCCGATCGGAGTGAACGTTCGGCTGTTGTCGCTCGTGCAGTGTTGGGCCGGGAGGCGCTGGCCGAAAGCGTGGCGCGCCGGCAATTGCGTCGCCTCGGGGTGGCGGTTGTCAACCTGACGAGGCAACGCGGCGCACGACCGGAGGCCACGGACCGTCCGGTGTCGCGGGCTGAGGAGCGGGTCTCATGAAAGATCTGGACTGGCTCCGTTCGCAGGGCTTGCGGCCGAAAAAGAGTTTCGGGCAGAACTTTTTGCACGACGTGCGCATCGCCGAGAGAATCGCCGCGCTCGCTACCTCTCCGACCGGCGGCAGTGTGCTCGAGATCGGTGCGGGCATGGGGGCGCTAACCGAACACCTCGCCGGCCGTGCCGCGCAGGTGGTGGCGGTTGAGAGGGATCGGGATCTCGTGCCCTATCTCGTGCAGAAGTTCGAAAGCCATGAGCACGTTCATGTGCACGAGGCGGACGCTGCCAAACTCGACTGGCTCGCCCAACTTCAGGACGGCCCCCGGCCACATGTCGTGGCAGGGAACCTGCCGTATTCCATCACCGGGCGTCTCGTCCAGCGCGCGATCCGGGTTGCCCGGCAGATCGACCGCGCGGTGTTTATGGTTCAGCGGGAGGTGGCGGACCGTTTGGCGGCGGCGCCGGGTAGCAAGAGCTACGGCATGCTCAGTGTGTTCACCCAAGCGGCGTTCGATGTTCGATTGGAGATCAAGGTGAGTTCTGGGGCTTTTCACCCCGCCCCGAAGGTCGATTCCGGCGTCGTGCTCTTGGTGTCGCACGAGACCCCCCGAGCGGAGGAGACGCCGCTGTTCGCCGAGGTGGTCCGTCGTGCCTTCGCCGCCCGCCGAAAGACCCTACGTAACGCGTGGAAACAACTTCTCCCTCGCGAGAGTCTCGAGCCCGCCGCGGAGGCTGCAGGTGTTGACCTTTCGGCGCGAGCCGAGACTCTTGCCGTGGAGGACTTTGCTCGGATGACCGCGGCCGTTGCAGCCAAGAAGAGCGATGAACCTTAGCAGGTGCGCTCGGGCCGTTTGCCCTTGAGTTTGTGGCGCATCTTTGGGCAGACGTCTTTGATCTGTTTGACGCGTTCGAGGTAGCGG
Organism: Polyangiaceae bacterium; assembly: GCA_029941785.1. Lineage (GTDB taxonomy): Bacteria > Myxococcota_A > Polyangia > Polyangiales > Polyangiaceae > JAPYTK01. Next base: position 9,127 of record JAPYTK010000207.1, read on the forward strand.
CGCTTCATGTCTTTGTAGACGTCCTTTTTTCGACCGCGTAGATCCCGCCGTTCCCCTGGGTCATCGATGATGTCGTAGAGCTGGTAACGAAAGTCGTCCCCGAAAGCGATGATCTTGTAACGGCCATGAATGAGAGCGCGCCGCCGAAAGTTGTCGCTCGTGCGGGGCAAGTCCACAATCACGTCGCGGGCCGTCGGCTCCGACTTGCCTCGGAGTTCGCTCAGCAGGCTCTGGCCGCCGAAACCACTGTGCGGCGGCAGGTCGAGCAAGTCCATGATGGTTGGGGCGAGGTCCAGGTGGCTCCGTGGCTTGTCAATCTTGCGTGGGCCGGCGTTCGGCATGCGTACGAGCAGCGGGACGTGGACAATGGACTCCCACAGTTCGAAGCCATGACGAGACATCTTGTGTTCTACAAAGGCCTCACCGTGATCCGCAGTCACGATGATGGCGGTGTGCTGGCCCCAGACTTGGGCATCGATGAAGGTGAGCAATCGGCCGATATGGTGATCGGTAAAGTAAATTTCGCCATCGTAGCGACCGCGCATACCCCCGCGACCGAAGCTCGGAAACCCGTCGTGTTTCACGTAGACGTCGTGCGGGTCCATCAGGTGAAACCACGCGAAGAACTGCCCGCCAGTGTTCTTCTCTTGCTTCAACATGTCGATGGCGAGGTCGACATGTTGCGGGCTGCTCACGTTACGATCGGTGCTGTTATCGGCGCTCAGTCCAGCGACGAGGCGATAGTCGTCGAAGCCCTGGTGGAAGCCCGCTTTCTCGGGCTTGAAATAGAAGTGAGCGTGCGCGGCGAGCGTGCGGACACCTGCTTTTTGGAGCAGTTCGGGAAAAAATAGCTCTTCGTCGGGATGCGCGCTAAAGAAATATCCGCTTCGCTTGAGCTCCCCTGGATAGCGACCAGCGAGGAAGCCACCAACGCTCATCGCGGTGTAAGAGGACAGGGA
>JAPYTK010000208.1 GCA_029941785.1 Polyangiaceae bacterium
GACCTGCACAGACGCGAGTGAATGCGCCAGCGGATTTTGCGTCGATGGCGTTTGTTGCGACGCGGCATGCGACGGGTCGTGTGACCGTTGTGATAAGGTTGCGGGAAGCTGCACGCCCTTGAACTGTCACCCCTTCGCTTGCGATGGACAGAGAGGCTGCTTGGGCCAGTGCTCCGACTCGACGGATTGTGCGCCCGGACTGCAGTGTATTGCCGCGGGCCGGTGTGCCGCGCCGACTCGACCCGCGCTCACCGGCGGCTGCGCTTGCTCCTGGGGAGATACGCGAACGGCCCACCCCGCGCCATGGTGTTTGGGTTTGGGTCTGTTGCTGTGGCGGCGTCGGCAGCGTCGGGGGACCGGCCGAGTCGCGACGGATCAGTCGCTCAGTCGCTTTTGTTGGGCTGCTTCGCGCCGACGATGAACAGGATGACCGCCAGGGGTAGCGGCGCCCAAAAGAAGTCCTTCAATTCAGTCAAGTGACCGCTGTTGCTACCGATGACGAACATCCCGGCGGATGCCCCTAAACACAATACGCCCATGACCATCCACTTCATTGCGATCTATCCAATGCGATTTGAACCCGTTGTTTCCGTAGCGACGGCATCCCGTCATCCAGGTTGGCCATGTTAGCCGAACATCGTGGTGAAGTGGAAGCGGAGCGGTTCTGAGAGGGGGGCGCGGCCTTCTGGTGGGACGTCAGCCGCGCGCTGTCTTCTCGCGCGCCGTGTGATAAGGTTCGGCCGTGAGTCCGTTTCGGTTGGTGGGGTGTTGGTCGATCCTGGTTGGTGCATGGGCGACGCTGGTGGCGTGTGGCGATCACTACGTACCCGGTCAGCCATCTACGGGCTCTGAGGGAGCGGGGGCTGCTGGATCGATGGCGACCGGAGGGGCAGCGGCAATGGGCTCCGGTGGATCGGGCCAAGGTGGCGACACGACGATGGCGATCTGCGGCGACGGCAAGGTGCAAGGCGACGAAGAATGCGATGACAACAACAGCGTCGATGCGGACGGCTGTGAAGCGGACTGCACATTGCCGAAGTGCGATAACGGTATTGTCGATCCCGGCGAAGTTTGCTTTGTGAGCGATGCGGCGGTGATCGAAACGGGCAACAATTCGCTCGTCGATCTCGTCATGGCCGACTGCAATGGCGATCAGATCCTCGACGCCCTGGTTCTCAATTCGACCGACATCCAATTGACCGCGCTGCTGCACGGGGGGTCCGGCCCCTTTACAGATCGGCTGGACTCTTCGGCCATCACCTTCGCCGCCTCTTCAATGACCGTGGGAGAGTTTGATGGGAACAGCGCCACGACCGATCTCGCCGTGGGGCACAATGGCAAATTCAACGTATTGAAAGGGGACGGAGCTTGCGGATTCTCTTTGTTGACTGGACGGCCTACGAAAGGTCCCTCGTCCGACATCGTGGCTTTCAATTTGGATGGCGTCGGCCAAGACGACGTCGCGATCAGTTTTCAAGACTCCAACTCGGTGGGCTACGTGTCTCATTGGGTGTTAGGGGGAGGGGCACCGGTCGAAATGGGAGCCGCTGGAACGCCGGTAGCTCTGGTGGCCGCAAAACTGGATGGCGACGAGCTCGATGATTTGGCTTACATCGTTGACCAGGGAACCACTATTTTCATCCGTTACAACTACGGTGGGGGTTTCTTATCGCCGAGCAAGATCGACGTGAGCGCGAACCCGGTGGCTCTGGCATCGGCTGACCTCAATGGGGACGACAAGGCCGACCTGATGTCGCTGAATGCGAGCGGGGTGACCGTCGCTGTCAAGATGGGCGCGGGATTCTTGGTGAAACCCCCGGCGAGTGTCGGCGTCAGCTCCGGAACCTTCGAACCCTCTGCGCTCGCCACGGCAGATGTTGACGGTGACGGTGACCTCGATGTCGTGACGGCGAACGTCGGCAGCACGTCCATTCTGCTCAACGACGGGAGCGGCAACTTGAGTTTGGCGAGCGGCTTCCCGTTGGTCCTTCCGCAGCCTGCGACGCGGGTGGCCACGACGGATGTGGATGGTGATGGTACGGCGGATCTCGTGTTCAGCACCAGCAACGGCAAGCTACTTCTGCTCGGGCAGTCGCCGTAATTGTCGAGGCACCGCGCGTGTCGGAGGCGCTGTCCTCCGTCCAAGAGCGTTAACGCTCGAGTAGCATTTTAAGGAAAGCTCGAACGCTCAGGTAACGAAATCGGAATCGGCCGAGGACGAGGAGGGCATCGTCCTTCAAGGGGACCAACTTACCTTTGGGGATGAGTTTGTCGTTCACCATCGTGCCGTTGGTTGAGCCGCAATCCATGATGGCGAGGCGCATAAATTCGAAGCGGAATTCGCAGTGCTCTTGAGACATCGAGTATTCTGGAATCACGATGTCGTTCCGCGAGTTTCGCCCGACCTGGATGCCGCCACCAGCTGGTCCGCCGCTTCCCTTCGAGATGGGCCATACCCGATCGACGAGAACCTCGGTCTCGACCAACGGCGCCCCGGTGTCGGGAACATCCACAACCGAGGTTCCTGAATCGCCACGACGATCCTCGCTGAGGTCGCCCTGCATCCCGAGGCCGATGAGCATGGGCGAACGATGTTCGCGCACGAAGACGGAACGGCCGAGTTTTTCGAGTTCGGCGGCGTAATCATCGATGTACCTAAGCCTAGCCAAGTCACACGCATCGTACTTGTTCGTTGACTCATGGCAAACTCCCTTTATTTCAGTGACCGTGATGTTTGACGCCTGCCACCGGCGCTGGTTCTCTCGTTGCAGTGACGGATGCTACGAACAGTGGCTCAGACGCCGATCGTAGCCGCGGCGTAGAGGACGCGCCTGAGGAGAGCCAGCGTCGCAATCCGCAATTGGTTGGAAAGGCGCGAGATGTCGTCAAGTGCCTGGTTTTACTAGTAAAAAATCGCGCGCTCCTCGGCCTTGCGCACCCTCAGATCCGCCTGCTCGAACGGGGCTTTGCGACACAACTTCAACAGTATTTCGAGATGGTCGATGAACTCGACTTGCAATTGCACCCCCTCGGCGCTCAGTTTGGCCGGCAGCCGATCCTGACGGTTGAACGTCCACAGCACAGTCCGTTCTTTGCGTTGCTCCAAGATGGCGTGCGCGAAGTCAAGATTGGCTCCGGCGTGACGTCGGACGAACTCGACGCGTTTCTCGAAGCACTTATTGTCCACGAGGAGTCGAGCATCGAGGACAGCGCCATGACGGCCCTGTGGGAGGTGGACCTCCGTCATATTGAACTCGTCCAAACCGATCCCTTCAGTGGTGATGATGATGATGAAGCCGGGGGCGGAGGTGGTAGCAGTCGCCGGAACGAATTCAAGGATCTACTGTCCGAAGCCCTGAGCGACAGCTTGCCCGATGACGGTGAGGCGGAGCTTCAGTGTCGCTCCAGCTTCGCCCTCACCGAGAGCGAACTCTTCGGTCCCCGGGCGGCGGCAGAATTGAAGGATTTGGTTCGCCCAGAGCGCGCACGCAAACGCGCTGAAACGCATACGATGAGCGACGGCGAGTTGGCCGAGCTGAAGGCGGCGGTCGAGGGGTGCGCGCGGCGCGGTAAACAGGCGATGGGCCTTCCGCCTGACATGGACAGACGTTTCGTTCGCTCGGTGATGGAGGCCGTGCCGGCCAACGCACCGCCGCGCGAGCGCTCGGCTGCACGTGATGCGCTCGTTCCCGTTGCGCTCGAAGCATTTTCAATAGGTGACATCAAGACAGGTCAGCGCATTCTTCGAAAGGCCGCAAAGGTGACCGGGAAGCGGGGCACCGACGGGTTGTTTCCTGCTGAGATGCACGATGATCTGGTGTGGATCGCCGATGTGATCCTTGCGGACGAGACTTTGTCCGCCGAGGCCTCACGCGAGTTTTGGGCTGTCTTGCCCCCGCAAGTTCACGAGGCGATCTTCGAGCGATTGTTCGAGTCCGGCGATCTGAAGATGTTCAAACATGTCGCGCTGCTCGGCGATGGGCCCAGCGCGAAGGTCAAGTCGATGCTCGTCGCTGCGGTCTCTGGCGAGGACACCAAGCGCGCGCGGACCGTCCTTCCCTTGGCGGCGGACTTCGCCAAGGAGGATTTGGCGGAATCTCTGATGGCTGCGGTGGATGGTGAGGATCAGGGGCTGGGCTTCGCGGCGCTCGAGGCCTTGACGAAGATTGATCCAGCGAAGGCGGTACAGCGGGCCGGCCCATGGCTGGTTCATGAGGACATCGCTCGTCGCGACATGGCGCGCGAGATCTTGGAAGGTGCGGGTCTGCACCAAGAGGTGCTTCCCCACTATGAGGCGGTGTTCGATTCGTCCGCCTTCAAGACGGCTGACATCGCCGAGAAACGAACGATGTACGTCAGCGTCGGTCGTGCAGCCGGCAGGACGGGGCTCGCGCTGGTGCGCGAGGCTGCAACACGAGGTGGCATGCTGGCCGGTCGGGAGTCTCACGAGTTGCGGGCAGCGGCGATTCTGGCACTGGGCCTACTGGCTGACACGACGAGTCGCGGTCTCATCGAGAAGGCGTCGAAGGGATGGCGCGTGCCGGCGGTTGTGAGCGCGGCCTGCCAGAACGCGCTACAGGCGATTCGAAAGTCGAAGGGTTCGCCCACGTGAACCGAGCGAAACGAAGCCCCGAGGCTCAGCAGCGCGCGCGCGCGCTGACAAACGGCTTCATCATCTTGGTGAAGTCCGCCATGGTGCACGAACTGAACAATGAGGCGGTAGCTCGGTCCATCGACCAGTTTCGTGACGCGTTGACGGACGTGTTCCGTGGCAACGATGAAGTCGTGCTGCGTTTCGTCGAAGAGATGGTCTACGTGAACGGGGTGCTGGTGCGGCCCGATATGGGACTTTACGAGATGCTCCAGTCGGTCGAGCGGGTGCTGGCGAACCTCAAGATGCGCGAGGTCACCATCAGTGGCCGCCTGGACCGCCGGGACCTTCGGGAGTTTCTTAAGGCCATCAAGAAATACATGACCATGACAGATGGTCACGAGGGCTTTCACGCCCAGCGTTTCGACAAAATCCATGTGCGCGATATCAAGGAGAGTGGTGGGCAGGTCGAGATGTCCGACCAGATGCGCGCGCTACGCGCATACCTCGCAGCGCTGTTGACACTCAAGAGTCTCATCTTGCGAATCGAGCAAAACAAGAAGGTCAGTATCGCTCCCACCAAGCGAGCGACGAGGGATCTGACAACCATGGTCTATGCGAACGAAGCCGTGATGCTTGGGATGATTCAGATGCGTCGTTATCGGGGGCGCACCTTCAATCGGCTCGTGAATTGCGCGGTCATCGCTGTCGCGATGTGCCATCGTTTGGGCGTCGATCGGGTGGCGGCGGCGGAGACTGCCCTCGGAGCCGTGCTCCACGACCTGGACTGGACAGGGAAACGGGATCGGAAGAAGACTGTGCACCAGCTCGTTCGCATTTATCGGGGCGAGAGGGTGGGGCGGCTGCGCGTGACGATCGCTTCGGACGTCGGCCGCGTCGATGGCCTTGGTCCATCACGGGTCATTGGTGTCGCGTCCCAATACGAAAAGCTCACGACCATAGGGGACAATAAAGACGGTCCCATTCTTCCTGACGAGGCCCTTCGCCGGATCGAAGCGGACGCGCGTTTCGACAAGATCGCGGTCAAGTTGCTGGTGACGACCCTCGGTGTCTATCCCGTGGGAACCACTGTGCAACTCGACGACGGCTGCATCGCCATCGTGGTCGAGCTTCCGGACGATGGTCGTTCTTTGGCGGAGCCCATCGTGAAGGTTGTCAAGGATGCTGGCGGCGGCGGGGCGGATGGGCGCCTCGAGGATCTGAGCCAGTCGGGTACACCCGACATTGCGCGAACGCTCGAACCCGAGCCGCTCGAGTTGAACGTGACGCACTTCTTCTTGGCGTGAGACGGTGCAAGTGTGGACGCGGAGCGTGGGGGCCGCGTTCAGGTCAGCTTTCGCCGAAGGGCGTCATTCATCGCCACCCCCTCGCGCCAGGAGATGGAGATCGCGATCTTGATCGACTGTTCGAGGTTTTTCTTCGCGTTGTCCGTCTCACCGCGGCCGGCTAAAATGGCCGCGCGGTTGTGAAGGACCTTGGCGACGGTGAGAAGATCTCCAATGTCCCGCGACAGTTGTTCGCCTTCATCTAGCTTTTCGAGGCAGGCGTCCACTTGGCCTTGCTGCATCAGAATGGCGGATTGGTTGACCGTGGCGCGAGCCTCCGAGAGTGGATCTCCAACTTGCTCTGCCGCGGCCTTTTGCTGCTCGAAGAACGTCTGCGCCTTCTCGGTACGACCCGCGCGCAGCTCGATGCGACCCAAGCGGCCGAGGTGCCGAACCGCTCGTTTGAGCCCCTCGTCGCCGGGTACTTGTTGGATGAGCTGGATCGCCTGGATGACTTGTTGAGATGCCTCCGCGGCGCGGCCGGCGCGCTCGGCGGCCTCCCCGGATACGCCCAACAGATCCGATAGGAGCAGCGGATCACCAAGGGCGCGTGCGCGCTCCAGGAGCTGTTCGACGCGGGTGGTCGCCTCGGCAAAGGCGTTGCTTTCGAGCATGCCCCGTACACGTTCGGTGCCGATCTGCAGTTCGAGAATGGCATCGTCGTGTGCTTTCGCGATCGACTCTGCTTCCACGAGCAAATCGGCTGCCTCGGCGGCTCGACCAACTTCCCGGAGAAGCCGGGCAAAGGACAGCGCGTCTTCCGCGCGACGTTCGGGGTTGGTCTGAAGCTCTCCCGCAATAGCGTAGGCTCGGCGATAACAGTCGATGGTGCGTTCCCGTTCTTTTCGTTCACTCCACAATGCGGCGGCTTGCCTCAGACGATCGAGAGCCGCCTGAGGGTCCCCGGCTTGTTCGAATTGAGCGGCGACGACATCGGGAGGGGTCCCTGCCTCTTCGAGGGCGGCGGCGGCGCGGCGGTGCAGTCCCGGTTGCTCAGCGGACGGGATGCGTTCGAAGGCGAGTTCGCGCGTCAGTTCACTGGCGAAAGAGAGGGTCTTGCTGGCCGCGTCCCGGGAGAAGAAGCCGCGAGTCAACAGGTCTTTCAATTGATTGGCGGGGTTCTCGCAGTCGGCCGCAAACCCCAGCAGTACATCCTCGCGCATGGTACCTCCGAGGATGGCGGCACGGCCGAGAAGTTGCCGGGGTTCGGCGTCCATCCCATCGAGCCGCGCGCGGATCACGGCGCGAAGCGCATGCTCGCTGTTCGCCTCGACCTGGCCGAGGTCGCTTTCGCGCAAGGCGTGGCCCAGTTGTACCAGCGCCGCGGGGATCCCGCCCGCGCTCGGGAGCCATGGGCCAACCTCGTCTTCACTCTTGCCGGAAATAGCGCAGACGAGTTCGAGGCTTTCGGTTTCGTCGAGGGGGCCGAGGTCGTGCTGGATGGCGTCGAATTCGAGTGCGGTGGCGTCTCGAGCCGTCAGCACGACGAAGCAGGCGATCTGTGCGGCGTCAGCGGCGAGGCAGCCTGCTGCGAGTTTTACGGCCGGGGCGGCCGCGTCGATGTCGTCAAACAACAGGCCGAGCGGCCCGTTGCCGGCCGCTTGTGATACCGCGTCGCGCACGCCGGCGACGATCCCCCTAACGATTTCCTCGGCACCCAGGCCATACGGCGGTTCGAAGGCTGCACCGGTCACCCAGTCGACGAAGGGCTTGAGTTCAGGCGTGCTGGGAACCTGCGCGAGTTGCTGCAGTAGGTAACCCAGGGGATGGTCCTGTCGGCAGCTAATGCGCAGGCAGAGCAGATCGGGATGCCGAGTGACGATTTCGTCGGCCGAACGAGTTTTTCCGGAGCCGGGCGGTCCTTGCAATAGCAGGGCGCCGCCGCTGCCATCTGCCGTCTTGTCGATGAGGGCCTCGACCGCGGCCAGGGTTGTGGAGCGGCCCACCCAAAGACGCTCCGCTGCAGGCTTTAGGTTAGCTATCATCGTGGCCGTCGGGACTTGCAGCGCGACTGTGCTCTGGAAGCTGATCGGAGCCTCCTCGGTATCATCGGAGTCGTAGCTGACGATCCCCAAAATCTCCGAGGAATAGACGGGCTCCTTCGATCCTTTGATGTCGAGTGGGGCCAAGGCGCGGAGCGTCAGACGCGTGATGTTGGCGCACGCTTGGCCGATCACGACCGATTGGCCGGTGGCCGTGAATGCCGCCACCCGTTGTGCGAGCGCGAGCGCGTGGCTCTTCAACCAATCATCAGACTGCCCGCTCACCATGGCCTCGTGCACGGCGGCGCTCAATTCGGGCATGATCTCCCGTGCCTCAAACGCACATAGGGCGGCTCGCTCGAGATCGTCGCTTTTTGCACCACGCAATCCGAAGATCGCCGCGATCCAGCCGTGGCCAAGGACCTTCATTTTGCCGTCGTGGCGTTCGACGACGTCCGTGACCTTGGCCCGTAAGGTCTGCCACGCACCGTCGCTGGTGTCGGCTGGGAGGGCGAGATCGAAACAAGCGAGCGCTACCCGCTTGTCCTCGGCAGCCGCGGCGACGCCTCCGAGCGCGGCGCTTGCGGCTCCAAGGATCCCCTGTAGAAGGCCGGCGGCCCCGCTCGGGGCGGCTGAGGAGCCGGGTGCTTCGCCGCTGTCGACCGAAGCTCCGGCCGTCGACGGCAGGGTGCGGATGAGTGAGCGTTTGAACTCAGCGGCGGACGGCGTGCGCTCGGTGGGTTTTTTCTTGAGCGCCCACATCGCGAGCTTCTCCAGCCCGGGATGAATGCCTGATACGCGACCTCGTTTTGACGGCGCGATGGGTTGTTCGACGAGGTGTTTGGTCATGTACTCCGCAGGCGTGGCGCCTTCGAAGGGCAGCACCCCGGTCAACATCGTGTACAGAATGACGCCGAGGGCATACACGTCGGTATACGGGCCGATGGGTTGGCCAGAGATTTGCTCTGGAGCCATGTACTCGGGTGTTCCGATCGCCGTGGCCGCCATCGTGAGCTGGGTGGCGCCTTCTTTTTGATCGGCGCTCTTGGCGATTCCAAAATCCAGCAACTTGACGGCATCTTTCTCGGTCGCGAGCTCGCACACCATGATGTTGTCCGGCTTGAGATCGCGATGGATGATTTTGAGGCGATGTCCGGTCTCGAGCACGTCGCACACTTGTGACAAGATTCGAACCACGCGTTCGGTGCCGATCGGAAAGTGGTTATCGATGATGTCGGTCAACAGGTCGCCCGGCACGTACTCCATGACGATGTACGTGCTTCCGTCGTAGTTCTGAACGAAGTCGTAGATCTCCACCGCCGCGGGATGACGCACCTTGGATGCCATCTCGGCCTCCATCTCGAAGCGGCGAAAAGAGATCGGATCCGTTGCCAAGGCAGGATTGATCACCTTGAGGCAGACCGGTCGATTGATCGGCAGTTGTTGCGCCCGGTACACCGAGCCCATGCCCCCCTCGCCGAGCTTCTTGTCGATCTTGTATTTGCCGTCGAGGCACGCGCCGAGGAGGGGATCGGGCAATATACGGGCGACGGGCTCGCCGCATTTGGGGCACACTTTGGCCAGCTCTTCGCATTCGATCTCGCAGGAGCGGCAGACCGGCACATCGGTGGGGGCGTTTAGATCCATGGACTTGGCGGCGAGTATAGTCCTGAGTGCCGTCCCTTGTCGTTTGTCCTGTGTCGTGGGGCCGACCTTGCGGCATCGACGGTTGGTTGGCTCGTTCCCAGGCGCCCGGAGCGCGGCAGTGCTGGGCGCGCCGTGTTAGCCTGGCGCGCATGAGAGTCTCTCGCATCGGGTTGTCGTCTGCTCTGGCTGTGTTTTGGCTCCTCGCGTGCGGGTCCACTGTCGACAGCGAGGGTGTTGGGGGGGTCAGCTACACCTTGGACAACATCTGCGACACCGTGGCCCCGGGGTTGTGCACGGACAGGGAGTCGTGCTGTGCGGACCAGGGCTACAGCTACGACGAGGCGGGGTGTGTGGCGCGAGAGAGGGAGACTTGCGAAGAGGACGTCGCCCGTGCGCGGGCCGGCGACGTGAGCTTTCATCCGGAGCTTGTCGACGACTGCCTGGTGTCCGCCAAGGCCGTCTTTGGGAGCTGC
>JAPYTK010000209.1 GCA_029941785.1 Polyangiaceae bacterium
CGACACCGAACGAACGCATTCAACTCACGACGAGCGATACGATCGAGGGGGTCAGCTGGCATATGGACCAACTCACCAGCGCAACGTCCATCGCGCCTCCTGTGTTGCGCAAGCTCCCCTTCGTCGTTCCGAGTCGGGAACAACTACCACCGCTCGACCGCTACGCTCACCTGATCGGACCAGAGCCCGACCAGACCCGGACAGCCGCTTACGTCGAGGCCAGTCGCGGCTGCCTCCATCAATGCCGTCACTGCCCTATCTCACCGGTCTACCAAGGCCGGTTCTTCATCGTGCCGCACGACATCGTGATGGCCGACGCAGAACAACAAATCGCCCGCGGCGCGACGCACATCACCTTTGGAGATCCCGACTTCTTCAACGGACCGAAACACGGGATGCGGCTGCTCGAAGAGCTGCACGCGGCGCACCCAGAGCTAAGCTTCGATGTCACGATCAAGGTCGAGCACCTGCTTCGCTACCAAACACAGTTCGCCCGCTTGCCCGAGCTAGGCTGCCTGTTCGTGATTTCGGCCATCGAGTCGCTCAGCGACGAGGTTCTCGCGCGACTCGACAAGGGTCACACTCGGCGCGACATCACGACGCTGCTCGACCGATGCCGCGCGATCGGCTTGGGTCTGCGCCCCACCCTCGTGGCGTTTACCCCGTGGACCAGCCTGGATGACTACATCACCCTCATCGACTGGCTACTCGACGAGCAACTCTGCGACTCGGTCGATCCGATCCAGCTCGGGATCCGGTTGCTCGTCCCACCAGGCTCGCTGCTGACCCAAGAGCCTTCGGCGACTGGCTGGCTCGGGCCGCTCGACGAAGACTCCTTGGGCCACCGCTGGAACCACCCCGATCCACGCGTGGACGAGCTCTTCGACAGCGTCAGTAGCTACCTTTCCGATCACGCCGGCGGTGACGCGCTCCAGATGGTGATCGCCATTCGTCAGCTCGCTTACGCCGCGGCGGGCCGCACGCCCACACGGGACTTCGATTCGCAAAGCTACGTCCGCAGCTGGTCCCCGCGAATGAGTGAATCGTGGTTTTGTTGCGCCGAACCCAACGCCGCACAATTCGCCGCTGCGCAGAGCAGCAACTGCTGCCCGGTACCGTCAGTCAATGGATGAACCGTGACTTCGGCCGACCATCGATGCTGGAATTGCGATGTAGACGTCGGCGCCTCACAGCTCAGCTGCACCGCTTGCGGAGAGACGCTGAGGCTTGGCGACCGCTACGCCATCCGCGGACGGATCCAGGACGGTCCGACGGGCGTTGTGTATCAAGCCTGGGACGAGGCCCGAAAGTGTTCCGTCGCGCTCAAAAGGCCGCACGCAAAGCAAGCGAAGAGCTCTGACGAGGGACCTCCGGCCAGCACTCACTACCGTAGCCTGACGTCTCTCCACCACCCTGGAATCGCGGCACTCGAGGCGGTCGAGGTTCAAGACGAGCAACTGTATTTCGTTCAGCAGCTGAGCGAGGGAAGACCCTTCGAGGGGGTCTTCGGAGTCGGCAACGCACGGGCATCCATCGGCGAAGCCTGCCACGTCGGCGAGCGGCTGCTCGAGACCCTCGTGTATGCGCACGACCACGGTAGCTGTCACAGAGACATCAAACCGGGAAACATCTTGTTGATCACGCGACGAGGGATCCACGAACCCGTGCTCACGGACTTTGGCATCGGCCAGCGCCTTGATGCGCGGCGTACAGACGCCCTCTTGCGGGCCACCCCTGGTTACACAGCGCCGGAGCAGGTCGCGAATCGACTGAGCGAGGACCCGCGCAGCGACCTGTATGCGGTAGGAGCCATCCTGTACTCGATGCTCCTCGGTGGGCGCATTCCCTACCATCTCGCTCTGTACGACGGCATCGAGTCGGAGCCCGAAGCTCTTCGGAGGGCGTACGAGGACATCGCCAAAGGCGACGTGCCGCTGCAAGACATCACCATCGCCCGACCGGAACTCACTGCCGATCTTGCGAGCATTCTACAGCGCGCTCTGCGTCCCACGCCGACCGCACGTTTTCACAGCGCAAAAGAGATGCTCCTCGGTCTGCGTGCAGCGGTCGAACATAGTGTATCGAGTAGCGCAGAGGGTCTGGCCGCTCAGAAGATAGATCTCAGCAAGATCGAGGCCTCCGAAGATCTCGTCAAGCGACGACAACACGTTCAGCGGCGCCGCTTTCTGTCTCGCTCGGTGGCAGGAGCAGGGCTTCTGATGGTCTTGGTCGGCTTGTACCTCTCCGATTTGCGAGCGGATGCACGAAATGAAGCGGCCGCAAAAGCGCGCGCCCTGAGCTTGGCGAGTGCACGTGCCAGCGCCACCGCGGCGGCGATGACAAGAGCCCGAAATGCGCCAATGAATGCCTCGCCGTTTCTGTTTCCGGGTGGCATCGCCATCGACGAGGGCAAGGTCTACGTCGCCGACCGCGGCGCGCACCGCATCCAATTCATCGAAGAGAAACGAGTGGGGACGCTGGCGGGCTCTATGCGCCAAGGCTTTGCCGAAGGTCCCGTGGCCACCGCCGCGTTTGATGCGCCACACGACGTGGCCGTAAGCGAAAAAGGGGTCGTCTACGTCGCCGACACGGGCAATAACCGGATACGTCGCATTCGAGACGGCGTCGTCTCGACGCTAGCCGGTCACGCTGACGCCGGTCACGCTGACGGCAAGGCGACCGAGGCTCGCTTCCGTAGGCCAACCGGGCTGAGTTTCGGAGCCGACGGGTTTCTGTACGTCGCCGACAGGGGCAATCACTGCATCCGGCGTATCGACGTAAAAACGGGGGAGGTCGATACCTACGCCGGAGCGACGACAGCAAAAGGCGTGAAGGGACCACTCGTCCGTGCCCAACTGACCTCGCCTTCGAGCCTTGCGGTAGCCGCTGACGGTGCAGTGTACCTGACCGAAGCCCACACGTGGCGCTTGCGAGTGATTGACCATGGTGCCGTCGCAACCATCGCCGCTATCGGATCGGCATCGTCGTCTAGCTTGCCCGGCGCGGGCAGGTTCGAGCCCGTTCGCCTGGATGCACATCCGCAAGTCGCCATCGGCCCGAAAGGGACAGTGTTCGTAACGGATCCGCGTCAGCACGTCGTGCTCAAGCTCGAGCAAGACAAGCTGCGGCGGCTGGCCGGCAATGCAGACAAGGCAGGCTTCAGGGACGGCATCGCACAGCTGGCGCGGTTTCGCAGTCCCCACGGCATCGCGGTGTCCGCCAGCGGTACGATCTACGTGACGGATCATCGCGACCACACCCTTCGCGCTATTCGTGAGCAGATGGTGCTCACCGTCGTGCAAGGGCGCACCGGTGGTTTTGCCGACGGTCCAACCACAGAAGCCCGCTTTGGGGATCCGTGGAAACTAGACGCCGACACCCGTGGATTGCTGGTGACCGATGGACTCGCTCGACGGGTGCGTCGCATCTCCCGAGGCGCGGTGCGCACGATCACCGTCGCGGGGAGCGACCAAGAACACAACGACACGAAACCGCTCATCGATTTTGGCGATGATCCTGGCGACTTGAGCACAGGGCCGCGGGGGCGGGTCTTCGTCGCCGACAGCGCGAACCACCGCATCGCGATGATCAGCAGCGACGAGGAGGAAATCTCGACGCTGGCAGGCACGGGTCAGCCGGGCTCGAAGGACGGGCCCGTCGCGTCCGCCGAATTTACTCGGCCCGAAGGAATCGCAGCGAAGAACGACGGCGCCCTGTTCGTGGCCGACACCGGCAACCATCTCATCCGCAAGATTTCCAACGGCCAGGTATCGACCGCAGCGGGCTCTGGAAAACTCGGATTCGACGACGGCGACGCGAAACGAGAAGCGAGCTTTCGCTTTCCACAATCCATCGCCGTCACTCGAGATGGCATGCTCTACATCGCCGACACCGGGAACCACGCGATCCGGCGGCTATTCGAAGGTCGAGTCGAGACGATCGCAGGAACCGGCGAGCCGGGATTCGCCGATGGACAACCGCAGAGCGCACAATTTCAAGCGCCAGAGGGCATTGCGGTCGGCGACGATGGAACGATCTACGTGGCCGACACCGGCAACCAGCGCGTTCGCGTCATCAAGGACGGGATGGTCAGCACAATCGCTGGTATTGGCCTCCCCGGTTATCGAGATGGCCCCGCGTCCCTTGCCGCCTTCTCGATGCCCAGCGACGTCGCCATCGTCAACGAACAAGTGTTTGTCGCCGATTCCGGGAACAAGCTCATTCGGGTCATCGTGGATGGTTTCGTCGGTACCGCCGCGGGACGCTGATCACTCACAAAATTCGACGCACTTGGTCCGGGCGCAATCGCCCAGAGGTTGGGCGAGGTTCAAGGCGACGTTGGGCCCACCGGCCGCATCGATGACAGACTGACATTTTTCGGGCGTGTAGCAATCGAAGCCGTCGCAAGAGGTGTCGCGCGCGCAATCGATGATATCGAGGCAGCCTTCGTGCATGCAGCATTCGTAGGCCTCGTTCGCACACTGCTGCAGCACACAGACTTCGCATTCGTCGGCTTGGTCGATCGATCCAGGTCCACACTTCGCGCCGCCGCCACTCGAGGTCGACGAGGCGCTCGTCGCTGCCGATGTACTGCCTGCGTCATCGGCATCGCCATCGGTGGAATCATCGATCACTGGGCCGACGGTTTCGGCTGCACACGCCACCGGAGCCACAACCCACAACACCGCAGCACCAAAGAGTCTCATTCTTGATAACATTACTTTTCTCCATCTAGGCAGGCCGGCTGGCCGGTTTTACGTGGAGCAAAGCAAGATGTGATCCACTTCGACATAACACTGTAACCTACTAATTTACAACGCTTTACGTGTTCCGAACACGAGGGATCGGGTAGGCGGTGGTGGATCAGCTATCCCCCACTTGGATCACAATTTAGGCCCGTCGGCCTATGCCGTCCGCGTCGCTCTCGAAGCCTTCTGACCGGGTGTCTCGCTCGCTCAGCGCGTAGAAACGACGGCAGAAAATCGCCCGAGAGCTCGTTCATTCGGGGCGCGTGCAGGCACGTCTGCGCTGTAGGCCGACACCCCGCACTCCGAGAGATCCAGACCTTCTACCTCATGGTCGCGGTCCACGCGTACGCCACCCGGGAGGCGCTTGAGGCTGAGCCACAGAGCGCCGCCCACCGCGAAGGCCAAGCCTCCGCCCGCCGCCGCGCCGAGCAACTGCGTGGTCAAGAGACTCACGCCGCCACCATGAAACAGACCTTTCAATTGGGCACCGTTCGCGAACAAGCCCACCGCAACGGTGCCAAAGACGCCGCAGAACAGATGCACCGGTATCGCGCCCACGGGGTCGTCGATACGAAGCCGGTCCAAGAGCATGACCCCTTCGACCACAACGAGACCCGCAACGGCTCCGACCACGAGCGACTCGAGCGGTCCGATGACGTCGCATCCCGCAGTGATGGCGACGAGCCCCGCCAAGGCGCCATTGAGCGCCATCGACAAGTCGAGCACACTGGTTCGCCAACGGGCGTAAAGCAATGCGCCGAGAAAGCCCGCGGAGGCGGACAGATTGGTCACCAAGATCACCGGACCGATCGCTGCAGGATCGGCCGCCAAGGTGCTACCCCCGTTGAAACCAAACCAGCCCAGCCACAGGATGAGCACGCCGAGCGCCGCGAGAGGAAAGTTGTGCGCCGGCATCGGTCGGTTCGATCCGTCCTTGCCGAATTTCCCGTAACGCGGACCGATGACGAGAGCGCCGGCAAGGGCCATACCACCACCAACCGCGTGGACGACGGTGCTTCCCGCAAAGTCATGAAAGCCGCGGGTGCTCAGCCAACCACCGCCCCACACCCAGTGACCGATCACCGGATAGATGAACATGGTCGCCAGCGTGGTGAACACGAAAAAGGTGACCAGGCGCGCGCGCTCGGCAACCGCCCCGCTCACGATCGTCGCAGCGGTCGCTGCAAAAACGAGCTGAAAAAATAGAAAAACGTAAAGCGGTATGCCGGCCGGCGCTGCCTGCAACCGCATGTCCGGCGGAGGGGCAAAGCCATTGAGACCGAGCAGCGCATTGCCGTCCCCAAACATCAGCCCAAAGCCCACGAGATAGAACACGATGGAGGCCACAGCGACGACGCCAACGTTCTTCAGCAGCACCATGACGGCATTCTTGCGGCGACAAAAGCCACTCTCGACGAGGGCAAAGCCCGCATGCATGAAAAATACGAGGAACGCGCTGACGAGAATCCAAATGCTGTCCAGGTGTGCCTGCATCGAGTTCAACCTCCAACGCGAGTCTGGACGGGCCGCGTTTCCGTTATGTTTCGCGTACGTATCGAGATGATGCAGCGCGTCGTTTTTTACGAAATAATCTACCCTACCGAAGGGTCGGCTCTGCGCTCATGGGGCCCCCGGGCGATGAAATTCCGCATGCGACGCGGTGCCCAGGCAACGTCTTCCGAAGAAACAGGCGACTGCACAGCGCTCGATTTCGTCGCCCAGTAGAGCAAAGGTCCTTGCAAGCGGTCTCCGGAGAGAGACAAGCGATCCAAGAAGGAAGCCGCAGACTTTCCGCTGTAGGTCGTCTCGAGTGGATGTCCGACGTGCTTGCGCCAAAGCTCGACCGCCCCTAACCCCGCCTCGGTCGCATGCCCGTAGCCCGAGCCGATGTACCGCGTGTCGAGTTCGAAGTGCGCCGCGAGGCTCGCCCTGTCCAAGGCACACACGGCCTCGCCGCTGAGTCGATGAAGCAACTCGGCCGTGCGGACGGCCAAACCGAGGATACGAAACGAGCTGGTCACGGGCCACGGCGTCACCCTGACGCCAATGAGCGTTACAGAGTGGTGTGGCGAAAAGCCCAAACCCATGCGTGTGGCGATCGCGAGCCCCACGAGCAGGCCAGCGGTCGTGCAGTTCGATCCGGTCGCGACGATGATGCTTCGCGGTGGGGGCAGTTCACCGCGCTGTACTTGTACGGCGAGTTCCAATGCCGCAGAAACGTAACCGAGCGCTCCCTGAGGCGTCGCTCCACCGGGCACCATGACATGCGCACGCACCCCGCGCTTCCGGCAGCGTCGAGCGGTATGCCACATGCCCCAAGGCAAGGCAGACCAATGCGGAAGGTCGACCGTCGGGCCACGGCGCGAGAGGATCAACGCCAGGTTCTCGATGGCTGCAGGCGAAGTTGGTTGCGGATAGAGCACCGCTCCCGCTTCGAGACCGACGCGCGGCGCGTGCAGAGCGTTGGCTGCGGCGTGGTTGCTGCCGTAGGCCCCGGTGGCATACACACGCGTCACGCCTGCTGCTAGCGCACGGCCTAACAGGACCTCCAAGGTGCGGACCTTATTTCCGCCGTAACGTGGCGAGGTCAGATCATCTCGTTTTTCATAAGCCTCGACGCCATTCAACTGCAGCGCCTCCATCACCGGCGTCAGCGAGTGGACAGGCGTGGGCAACTCGGCCAGGTCCGCAAACCGAACCCGCTCGCTCAGCCCTGGAAACAACTCGAAGAGCGGGCGAGTTTCGGTGAAATGGCTCACGATGGTGACTTGCGCTGCTTCTCGGCCGGTAGGCGCAGCACGACCGAGTCAGGCTCCGCTCCCTCGTCGAAGGCGATCGCGAGCAAGCGATCAGCGATAAAGGCCGGCGTATTGAACGCTTCTTGCCGCTTGAGCTCGATGAACTTTTCGACCATCGGGAACTGTGTGGGCGTCATCGAGCGGATCGCAGTCTGCATGTCGGTATCGATGATCCCCGGCGCAACAGCGTACGCGTGCAGACCGGCCTCCGCTTCTTCGAGTTGAATGCACTCGGTCAGACGATCGACCCCCGCCTTGCTCGCACAGTACGCGCCCCAACCTGCATAACCTTTCAGGGCCGCCCCGGAAGAAATGTTGATCAACACCCCTCCCCCTCCGGCTGCGGCGCGATGCCGTATGAACGCGCGGCTACCGCTCAGGACCCCGCCCACGTTGATCGCCAAGTGCTCCATCAAGGCAGACGATTCGAGATCGCGTGCAAACACGACCGGGTCGAGTACGCCCGCATTGTTGATCCACAAATCGATAGAGCCGTGTTGAGTCGCGACCTCATCAGTGAAAGCGCGAAGCGCCGGCTCGTCCCGTACGTCTAGTTGACGACACACGACCCGTGCCGGCGGAACGTCGACGAGCGATACGGGAGCCGACCGAGAACACAAACCCAGCTTCAATCCTCGCTCGGCGAAGCGCTGGGCCATGCCTGCACCCAATCCACGGCTGGCGCCTGTGACAACCACGACCTTGTCTTCGCATGGGATCATCGCCCTCGGATCTAGCAGGATCGGGACAAGGTGACGAGTCACCGAAGCTGTGTCAGGGTGCGGCCACGATGTCACCCAGTGAGAGCTTCACGCTCACCTCCGAAGCCGATGGCATTGGCCTTTTCGTGTACCGGTGGCTGCCCGAATCGAAACCTCGGGCCATCATTCAGATTGCGCACGGCATGGCCGAGCACGCCCAGCGCTACGCCCCATTCGCCGAGGCGCTCGTCGAGGCCGGGTACGCCGTCTACGCCAACGACCACCGCGGGCACGGCGCGAGCCTTCGCACCGGGGAAGATCCCGGCCACCTCGCCGACGAGGACGGCTGGAACCACGCCGTCGCCGACGTCAATCAGTTGAGCGAACACATCGCTCGCGAACACCCGGAGACGACCCGGGTGCTTTTCGGACACTCGATGGGATCCTTTCTCGTGCAGCAGATAATGTACGAACACCCCACAGCAGCGAACGCCATCATCATGAGCGGATCGAACGGAAAGCCGCCGCCGATCGCTACACTCGGACGGGGGGTGGCGCGCATCGAACGGCTGCGACTCGGCAAGAAAGGTCAGAGCGCGTTGATCAACGCGTTGAGCTTCGGCGAATACAACAAGGCCTTCAAACCCACGCGCACGGAATTCGATTGGGTCTCACGCGATGAAAGCACGGTCGACGCGTACATCTCCGATCCTCTTTGCGGCTTCATCTGCTCGATCCAGAGCTGGGTCGATTTGCTCGATGCGCTCCCGGCCCTCACGGCATCGCACAATCTGGCGCTCATTCCGAAAACCACGCCGGTATACATCTTTTCCGGTGATCGTGATCCGGTGGGCGAGATGGGACGGGGCGTGAAACGTCTCGTAGAAGCCTATCGGGGCGCGTGGCTGACCGACGTCACCCTAAAGATATACGACGGAGGACGGCATGAGATGCTCAACGAAACCAATCGCGGCGAGGTCACCGCGAACGTCCTTCAGTGGCTCGACACCGTCTTGCAGTGAGCCGACAATGACCGCGACGCGCGCTGTGTACCTTGTCGCTCTGCTCATTGTCGGCGGCTCCCTCCTCGGCTGCCGCGGCGTGCCCCCCCCGGCCGAGAGCAAACGGGTCGACTCCCCCACGAGCGCAGTCGTTCCGGCGCTAACCACCGAGCCCACATCGAAGATCGTCGTCCGCCGGCTGCCGGCAGCGCCTGCTCAGCCACCACGAACAGCCGTGGGGACGCGCGGCGCCGTATCGAGTGCGGAGGCCCACGCCAGCGACGTCGGTATCGAAATCCTCAAACGTGGCGGCAACGCAGTCGACGCCGCGGTGGCGGTCGCGTTTGCATTGGCCGTCACCCACCCGTCGGCGGGAAACATCGGCGGCGGCGGCTTCATGATCGTCCACATGAGCGATGGTCGCCGAGCTGCCATCGATTACCGTGAAGAGGCTCCTGGTCGGTCCAGCCGCGACATGTATCTCGACGAGAACGGCTCGCCGACACGCGACAGTCTGGTCGGCGCCAAGGCTGCCGGGATCCCTGGCTCCGTGGCGGGGATGGCCATGGCCCACAAGCGTTTTGGCAAGCTCCCGTGGAAGAGTCTTGTAACACCCGCGATTCGACTCGCATCCCAGGGACATGAACTCGATCGCTTTCATGCGGACGACCTGCGCTACGGGGCCATGCGCATGCAAGCTTCTGGCTTCCATCGATCCGCGCGTCACTACCTGAGGCCGGACGGCAAGCCATACAAGATCGGCGACCGGTGGAT
>JAPYTK010000210.1 GCA_029941785.1 Polyangiaceae bacterium
GGCGAAAGAGACCCGGCACACAGCAACTTGCCGCCACCGCCTCGCTCACTCGTGTTGTCGTGTCGTACCCTGGACCGAAGACGTGGCGCTTACCACTGTCGACATTGACCGCGGTGATGAACACGGGTTTCGATAGCCCCTCAAAGTCGTTGATTGGAAGGAATCTTCGGAGATAGCGTTCGAATTTGTGGATCGAGAGGACCCCACTCAATAAATGTCCCGGATCGAAGAGCTCCTGCCTGGTGGGACCGGCGACGAAGGTCCGCATGCGCAGTCGCGGTCCGCGATGGCGGCGACGCCAAGGGAGCCGATATCCATCGAGCAGCACGTCGAGCGGAATATCTTGACCGTACATCGCGCTGACGATGGCTCCGGCACTGGTTCCTACAAACATCTCGGGGACGACACCGAGTTCTTCGCATGCCTTGAGGACCCCAAGATGGGCCAATCCACGTGCCGCACCCCCCGAAGCGACGAAGGCGATCTTCAAGCGCTGCACACCATGAACATGCCTGAATTCTTCGCTCAGGGCAAAAGTGCGGCCCGATTATTAACACGGCGCGGAGACTAAAACGGGAAGATCTCGGCCATCTGCACGATGACGTACCGGCCTTCGCGGCGTCGCAGCCAAAAGATCATCTCGTCGGGCAAATACCGTTGTCCGTTGACCGTGTGGACCAGGATCGGCACCTTCAACACCAGATCGCGCCCTTTGAGTCTCGATGTTACTCTGTTTCTCAGCTTGTGGGGGAGGCTGCCGTAGCTGCCGGCATCGAAGATGCGGGCATCGCGCGCTCGGTAGACGAGCCGTGAAGCCAGTTTTTCATAGGGGCGCTTGCGGAAACGGCCTCGCCATACATGGCCGGCGTGGTAGGGCAGCGTGCGACCACGGGGCCTCAGGTCGTGAAGGTTGGCGTGTCCATCGGTGACGTCCGACAGGCGCGCATGATCTTCACCGGTGACCGCGCGAAAAAACGAAGCAATCGTCGCCATGGCCGCTTCATCGCCGAGCGGAGTGCGCAGCGCTATCACGGTCGCGGCGGCCGGGGCGCTAACGGTGGTGGGCACCATCGCGCTGGTCCGGTCACTCGTGCTGCGGGTGGGTTCGTTCGCCGACTTCGGATCGAGCGTCGGGAAAACGGCAGGACTCGGGGGCGAGCAGGCCGTCATGAGCAGGCAGCATGCCAGACGAGCCGGGATGGTGCGGCGCGATCGCGGCTTCGATGTCACGCTGGCTTCGGGGTGCTCGCGGTCATTGTCGCCGTTCGGTCGAAAGCGATGACCGTGCCTTCTGTCACTTCAGTGAATCCCTCTGGAATGACATCGTCGTCGAAGTCCGAAGCCACTACGGCGAGCCGACATGGATCGAGATCGTGCATCCGCAAGGCTGAGGGTTCGTCATCGTCGAACATGGCGGCGAAGTCGTCGCGCCCCTTGAAGACGCGGTACGCCATGGGTGCTCCGCGACGGGCGGCAACCAAGTACTCCGGGGTCCCGAGAATGATATTGAGGCGCGAAGCGGAGTGTTGGGCTTCCTTGCTGATCCGATCGAGCAATCCGAAGGTCGACTTGATGGCGGGGAATACGTCGCGGGCTGCGGAGCCGGCAAAGTCGAGCTTGCTCGCATCATGAAGGAAGGACAGAAACAGCGAGAACAACAACTCGCTGTCGGTGTCACCGCGTAAGCTACGCTGCAAAAAATCGGGTAAGGACTTGTGCATTCGCGCGCGCACCTGTTCAAAATTGTCGACGGTGCCGGTGTCTGCAAACATCCACTGTTGATAACGAAAGGGGTGCGTGTTCTCCGTGCGCAGCGACCCGATGGTTGCGTGCCGTGTATGGGCGATCAGGGTATCGCTACGCACGTCCGACACCATGTCATCGAGGTTGATGCAGGTCGCTTCGTCGAGCGGTCGGCGCTTCAATAGGATCTCTCCGGACTGGACGAAGCCCAGGCCCCAACCCCACGGCTTGCCGTCGCTGTTGGTTGTGGCGAGCACGTCGCGCAATTGTTTCGCCATTCGGGCGCCCAAGTCAGGCCGGTTCGCTATGTATCCGATGAGTCGCGCCATGCGGTTAATCCACGCCCCCTCTCTGCTTTAGGGTTGGGGCTTCGTGAGCGTGGCGCAAGGTCAATTTTCTGTCCCGAGCATCTCCGCGGTCTGCAGCGGGTATGTTTCGCAGCTAGGGATGCAGTCGGTTGAGCATACGCGGGAAGGGAATCGTCTCCCGAACGTGAGGCAAGCCGCAGGTCCAGGCCACCATTCGTTCGATGCCCAGGCCGAAGCCACCATGGGGAAAGGTGCCGAATCGACGCAAGTCCCGGTACCAGCCGAAGGCTTCGGGCGGTAGTTCGTGAGCGGCGATTGCGGCGTCGAGCACCGTCAAGTCGCTTTCTCGCTCGCCGCCCCCGATCACTTCGCCGTAGCCTTCAGGCGCGATGAGGTCCACACCGAGGGCGAGACGATCGTCGTTGGGGTCACGCTTCATGTAGAAGGCTTTTACGGCGGCTGGGTAACGGTGCACCAGGACCGGTTTTTCGAAGCGTTGACTGAGCAAGGTTTCGTCTTCCGCACCAAAGTCGCCTCCCCAGCTCAGCTCCGGGGCCTCGCTGTCCTTGGCGAGTTTCGCTCGCTCCTCGCGGATGATATCGACGGCTTCGGTATACGAAATGCGTGGAAACGGAGCCCGAATGGCTTCGAGTTTGGCGATGTCCCGCTCTAAGATTTCGAGTTCGGGTCGGCGCGTGGCTAAAACCTGTTCGACAATGGAGCAGGTGAAAGCTTCGGCGAGGTCCATCACCTCGTCCAGGTTGGCGAAAGCGATTTCCGGCTCCACCATCCAAAACTCCGACAAGTGCCGCCGTGTTTTTGACTTCTCGGCGCGGAAAGTCGGCCCGAAACAATAGGCTCGGCCGAAGGCTGCCGCTGCCGCTTCCATGTACAGCTGACCGGACTGCGTGAGAAAAGCAGGCTGTCCGTGATAGTCGGTCTCGAACAAGTTGCTCGTGCCCTCGCACGCGTTGGGTGTGAACACCGGCGCGTCCACCAACGTGAAATCGCGGTCGTCGAAGAAGTCCCGCACGGCGCGAATGATCGCGTGGCGAATGCGAATGATCGCGTGTTGCCGTTTGCTCCGGAGCCACAGGTGCCGGTGGTCCATCAAGAACTCGGTGCCGTGCTCCTTCGGCGAAATGGGGTACGCATCGCTGGTGAGGGCAATGAGTTGCCAGTCCTCGACGTGGATTTCGAAAACGCCTTCACGTTTAGGGTGGGCGCTGACTTTTCCGGTGACCGCGAGGCTCGATTCCTGGGTGAGCTCGTGGGCTCGAGCGAAGATCTCCTCGCCGACGTCCCGTTTGGACATCACGCACTGAACGACGCCAAATCCGTCGCGCAATTCGAGGAAGTGGAGTTTGCCGCTCGAGCGCTTGTTGTAGAGCCAACCGCGAAGGGTCACGCTTTGATCAACATGCTCAGCGAGCTTGGACGTGAGAACGACAGGAACCATGAGCGGCGACTTAACACGGTGGCGAGTCGGGTGGGACGACCTTCGCGCCGAGTTGGACCTCGCAAAGTCAGTGGTCGCAGGCTATCTTGGCGCTGCCATGGCACGCGTACCGCCGTTTGAGATGACACTCGAGGAACAACGACGCGAGCTGGCGCCTCTGCGCGTGGACATGTCCGTGGCGGTGGTGCGGGCGAAGAACCCCTTCAACGTGGGAACGATCATCAGGGTCGCGCACTCGTTTCTTGTACGAGAGATTTATTTGATCGGGACGGAGGCCTATTACGAGCGAGCGAGCATGGGCATGCATCGTTACGAGAACATCGTGCAGTGCGCGGACGAGGATGCCTTTCTCGAGGCGATCGCGGCTCGGCCCTTGGTGAGCGTCGAGCGTGACGCGGCGACGAACACGATTTGGCAGGCGGAATACCCGTCTGACTGTGTGCTGTTGCTCGGTAGCGAGAACGACGGGGTACCGGAAAAGCTGCTTCAGGCCTCTTCTCAGGTGGTCTCGATCCCGATGTATGGCATCAATCACTCTTTTCCCGTGTCCGTCGCAGCCGGGATGGTGCTCTGCGAGTGGGCTCGTCGACGGGATCCTCGCGGCGGAGAGTGTGGGATTGCGGGGGTCCCGGGAACTCGCCCACTGGTCTGACCTCAGGCCGCGGGCCCACAGCCGTTATAGAAGCTAAGTTCGCGCTTTTTGGTGTTCGGAGCGAGTGGAAAGCAGAATCATGGCAGTGGACTGAGGAACTTCTTGCGCTCAGAGCCGTCAATTACGAGGTTGGAGGTGATTCGATGTCCTTCAGACTAGGACGTCTAGCCGAAATCAGACTACACTCCACCGAGCACGGTCGATAACCCCATACGACCTCTTTTTTGAGGAACAGACGTAACAGCCAGATGAAGATTACCTGCGGATCTTGTGGTGCCAAGTACACGGTCGCCGACGAAAAAGTTCAAGGCAAAACGGTTAAGATCAAGTGCCGAAAGTGCGGTGCGGTGGTCGTTGTCTCCAAATCGGGGGAAGTGGAGACAACCGGGGGAACCCCACCTGCCGATGAAGGGCCTCAATACACGGTAAGCGTTAGCGATAACGATCAACGAACGATGACGACGGCCCAACTCGTTGACGCCTACAACGAGGGCATCATCGATGCGGAGACCTTCCTTTGGTGTGAGGGTATGGGCGACTGGAAGGCGTTGAAGGACATCGACGACGTGGTCGAGGCGCTTCACCAAGCCGATGCGGCAGCGGAAGCTGCACAAGCAGGCCAGGCGCAAGCGGCTGCGCCGGCGGCGGCAGAGATTCCTTTGGACGCGACCGTGGCGATGTCCGGCGCTGCGCAGGCATCCGAACTGGTAGGCGCTGCTGGGGCACCCGCGCCAGCCGCAGGCGCTGTGCAGGCATCCGAGCCAGCTGCAGCTGCTGGGGCACCCGGGCCGGCCGCAGCTGCTGGGGGCTATCCTGCACCAGTAGTTGCGACATCGGTGACGACCGGCGGATCTGCCGGTGGTGGCGGAATGTCGGCTGCCCCGGACGCCGTCAAGGCGGCGGCTGCTGCGGTGGCATCGGCTTCGTCCAATCCGATGACCAGTTCGCCGATGGCCGCGGATCCGAACTCGGCCATCTTCTCACTCGACATGTTGACGGCGAAGGTGTCCAACCCCGGCGTCGGAGGGCCCCCCGGAGCGAGTGACGACTCTGGTTTGATCGACTTGAAGGCTTTGGCGGCGAGCACGGAGGCTGCCCAGCCAGTTCCTGAAGTCGGGGCTGCTGCTGGCGTGTTTCCCCTTGGTGCGCCCGCGGTTCAGCAGCAGGTAGCATCCGCCGCCGTGGCCGCCGATCCCGCCATGGCCAAGGCAGGAGGCGGTGGCAAGGGACTGATCGCGGTATTGGCGGTCGCGGTGGTCGCCCTGAGCGCGGCGGTCGTGTTCTTTGTGATGAAGGGTTCGCCCAGCGAGGAAACGGGCGCCACGACGGCTGCGACGAGCACAGCCTCGTCGGAGGCGTCAGCAGAGGCGGTTGCGTCCGCTGCGCCGAGTGCGAGTGCCTCGGCTGCCGTGGCGGCTACGGCTTCCGCAGCGACTTCGTCCAAGGCCGACGTGAAGGTGGCAGGGGGCAAGCCGCGACCTCGCCCGCGAACGACGACCGGTGGCGGGCGGCCAAAGGTCAAGTCCAAGCCCAAGCCCAAGCCCAAACGGGGTGGCTGCAACTGTGCGCCAACCGACAATCTCTGCAATATGAAGTGCGCGATGCGGTAGCTCGCCGTCACTCGCGGTTGTGACGCAGACGGGACGGCTTCACGGAAGCCGGACCGCCACCCAGCCGAGACGGCTAGCTGACCAGTAGCTCTGCAATTTGCACGGCGTTGAGGGCTGCGCCCTTGCGCAAGTTGTCTGCCACAACCCAGAGGTTGACAGCGCCGTCCACCGCCAGATCATTCCGTATACGGCCTACGAATACCGCGTCTTGTCCAGCTGCCTCGACGGGCTGCGGGTGAGCGCCCGGCACGTGCTCACCGGTATCTTGCAGCACCACGCCAGGGGCATGGCGCATCGCTTCGCGGACTTGTTCGGCGGTGATTGGCGCTGCACAGCGAACGTGCAGAGATTCCGCATGCGCGGTGGCGATCGGTACGCGCACGGCAGTCGGCGAAACAGCGATTTTGGGGTCTCCCATGATCTTTCGCGTCTCGTGCACCATCTTGAGTTCTTCTTCGGAGTAGCCATCTTTTCCTGGCATCCAGTCCATCACCAGGTTCTGAACGATCTGAGCCGGAAAGACTGAAGCGACGGGCTTTTCGCCGATCGCGACAGCGCGTTGCTGCGCTTCGAGTTCCTCAAGCGCGGCCTGCCCCTTGCCACTGGCTGCTTGGTATGTGGATACGACGACATGACGAATCGGCGAGATGGCATGGATGGGCTGAAGGGCGACCACCATTTGAATCGTGCTGCAGTTTGGGTTTGCGATGATCCCCCGTGGTCGCTCGTCGATCGCGCCAGGATTCACCTCGGGAACGACCAGAGGGACTTCGGGATCCATTCGCCAGGCATTGGAGTTGTCGATGACAACTACGCCCCGAGCGGCGGCTTCGGGAGCGAGCTTGCGCGAAGCGCTCCGACCCGCACTGAAGAGCGCGATGTCGACGCCCTCGAAGGCCTCGGGCGTGGCTTCGATGATCGTTTTCTCCTCGCCGTTGAACAGAAGCGTCTTGCCAGCGGAACGAGCTGAAGCGAGCAGGCTGATCTTGGTGTGTGGAAATTTTCGGGCCTCCAAGGTGCGGAGCATTTCGCGACCTACGAGCCCGGTCGCGCCGACGACGGCGATGTGCAAAGACATGAGCTTCCTCCTCCGAAACTGCTGACATGGTGCTCGGTTGTGCGCAAGAGGCGATCGCTTCTGCCCATCATTCGCGCTAAGAAAGAACAGTGAATGGAGGTCGCCCGCGTGCTGACGTGAGTTGGGTCAAGCTCGCCGCTTGGGCCCTGTCGTCGTGTGGCTTGTTGCTGGGTGTGGCTTGCGCGGCGGCACCCGTCACGACGCCATCCAATCCGCCCCACCCTGAAACGACCTCGGGAAAGACGAGCCCGCTCGTGGCCATGATCTCACCGTCGCGGCTGCTTCCGGCCATTCCCTTGCGACCAGGGACGGCCGCTGGCACGAGCCGTTCGCTTGCAACCCCGAGCATCGTCAAGAATCTTCCGAGTCGCTCGGCACGCCGTGGCGCTGTGTATCCGTGGGGAAGAGAACTGGGGCGGGCACTCTATCTGGTCGACGGCGTTCGTATCGTGCGACACGATGGCGGGCAGATCACGCGCGCCGACGAGCGCTTTCCAAGCGGTGGAACGCGCGCCACTCAATTGCCGCCAAGGCTCGGCGGTGGCTATGCGTTCTGGCAAGTGAGCGCCCGCGGGACGCACCTGTGGCGAGCCGCCGAATGGGAGGGGCGCCTCAAACCCGTCGTCTCGGTTTTGGCACGTGCCCAACAAGTCGTTGCGGGTTTTGACAGGCTCTATCTTCGGATCAAGGACGGATCCATCCTCGGATTGGATCTGGACGAGGGACAGTTCTTGGGCCGGGGTGGACTTCCGGAGGCACCGTCGATCGTGGGGATGGCCTTTGCGGATGCGTGGCGAGGCATCGTTCTCGCGTCTCCGCAAGGGCCGCTCGTGACTTTCGATGCGGGATCGTCGTGGCGACCGGTGCGCGTCGCTGAGCCGGTGACTGGTGTTGGTGTTCGACGAGGGGACCCTGTCTTGTTCGTCAGCGGGGGCTCGTACCGTATCGATGGGCGGGGTGTCGTCCACCGCGTGCGGCGGATCGAGGGCGCGAAGCCCGCGGCGGAGGTTCCGTCGGCTGGTCCGTGGCGTGATCCGATGGCTCGCTGGCGGCGGGGCTTGCTGCGCGCGGCGATTGAGCGAGGGTTTCCAGTGACCGACGATGCGGCGATCGTACTCAATGAGGGACACTTGGCCCGTGTCTCCTTGCCGAGCGGTCGGCTGCAGGCTTGGCGTCCTGATGTCATCGCCGAAACCGATGCCGACTGTGAGGGCTTACGGGTAGGCCCGGGTTATGGGTTTGTTTGTGGGCGGCCGCTGGGGGAGACCACCATCTACGCCTTTCGGCCACCGCTACAGTTGGTGGTGTGGGCTCGTTTCAATTCGCCGCGCTACGTTGCGAGTACCGGGGGCGGTGCGCTCGTTATACGGGGTTCGTGTGCGGCGCACGACGCATCTGTCGTGACGCCGACGCGTTATTGCATCATCGCCCCCAACGGAACCAAGCGCGACGTTGATATCGCGGTACAACCGGGAACCGAACGCGTTGTTGCTCTTGGTGACGGTCGGGTGGCCGTCCTCGTCCCTCCGCGCCGGGCTGCTGCGGGAGCCTCCAAGGGCTCGGCTGTGAAAATGCTACACGGCAAGGTGCTCGTCATCGATGGCGGGACCACCTCCACTGTCGAACTTCGTTGGCCAAAGGCTCCAACGCGGACACTTCAGGTCGCGCGCGAGGGCTTGTGGGTGCACGGTTTTCGACAAGATGCGAGCGGTGATCTCGCCGGGTGGATTGAGGGTGGCGGGCCTGTGCTCGGAGTCCGAGTTAAGCTCACGGGGGAGGTCGTCTTCAGTTCTGTGTACGACCGCGGCGGCCAGGTCGTGTTGGCCGGCCGCTTCGGGCTTGCTACCAACGCGGCGGGAGGTGCAGAAGAGTCTATCGATGGCGGCTTTAGCTGGCGACGGATCGAACTGCCGAAGTTGCCACTGGGGCGGGGACGAGCCCGATCATGCGGCGCCGTAGGCTGTGCTCTTGCGTCGTGGCTGCGCGTAGGCTGGGGGCGAGAGCGTATCAAAGGAGATCTGGAGATCGCCGACCTCCCACCGATGGCCACGCGCACGCGCACGGTTGGTGCCGTGTTGACGCTGCAATGTGCCTCTCGATCTCACCCCAAAGTCGTTGCCGACGCGCGATTGGTCGTGGCGGCAGCGCACCCGCACAGCACGTGGTCAGGAGTCCGTGGAGAGGCTCCGCCCGTGTTGCCAAAGGACGCCGTCGGCGTCGACAAGAGTACCGACCGCCACGCGCGCACGCCCGGGCACGTCTACGTCTGGGGCACACGGGGCAGCGATTGGCTCCGTCGCGGCTCATGGGTCGTGCGTTACGAGGACTCCTTGACGGGTCGCTTGTTCGAGACGGCGCCTTCGCCTTCGCCTTGGTCCGATCTGGACGCCGCTGCCGTGGCTATCGGCGCGAAGAGAGGGGCTGGCTTTCGCCGTTGGGACGTGTGGCCGGAGGCTTCGGCAAGTTCAGCCTTGGTCTCCCTCTGTCGGGGCAACTGTCAGCTCTTCGTGGCACAGTCCGGACAGCCCATTTTTGAGTTGAGGCTGACCCCCGGCCGGCGTGGACGCAACGCTCGACCGCGCGCCGACTCTGTCGTCCGAATTGCCGAGGACTGGTATTGGCTCGTCACGCACGGTCGAGAGGTGGAATTGTGGCGCGCACGTGGGGGTGAGGCGAAAACGTTTCGGACTTTTTCGGGCCATCGCCTACGGGACATCAAGTTGATGAGACAAAGCCATGGCCCTGGTTTAGGTCTCAGTTTTGCTCAGGGTTACGATCACGCGACCCGGACGGTGCCCTCACGCCGCACGCTGTTACCCATCGATCTTGAGACCGGCGAGTTTGGCGAGTCCATCGACCTCGGCGTTCAGAATCTCGGTCTCCGCAAGCTGAGAAAGTGCAGCGCGGACGACGACGGATGGCTCTATTCGGGGGAGATGCCGTCCGCTCCGGTAC
>JAPYTK010000211.1 GCA_029941785.1 Polyangiaceae bacterium
CCGAAGCCCGCGACCCGCTGGCAGAAGGCGCTCGCGCTCGTCTGCGTCGCAGCGAGTGTGCTGGCTCTCGTATTGGCGCAGCTCTCTCCTCTGTGGCAGGTCGCGCAGCAATCGATCGCCGGCTGATCGTCGGACCCGTTGTAGCTGTTATCTCGCTGCCCGCGATCTCGCGTCGGAGGCACAGCCAACAGCCTCCGATTGGGTTATGCTCCGCGCATGTTTCGGGACCTCTTTTTCATCGCCGCGGCCGGGGCGGCCGGAGCCCTGTGCCGTTACGGCAGCGGCAAGCTCGCCGCACGCTGGCTCGGCGCTGGCTTCGCCTACGGCACCCTCTTCGTCAACGTCATCGGCTGCTTCTTTCTCGGCAGCCTCCTGGAGTACGCCGCAGCGAAGAACGCCTTTCCTCGCGGACTGGCCCTGGCCCTCGGGGTGGGATTTCTGGGCTCGTTTACGACCTTCTCGACCTTCGGGGTAGAGACCATGCGCTATGTCGGAGAGGGACAAAACACGCACGCGACGGTCAACGTCCTGAGTAACGTCATCCTCGGCCTCTTCGCAGCGTGGCTCGGCATGCGCTTCGGTCGAATGATGGCGCCAACACCGGGCTGACGTCGAGAAGCGCTTCAGTCGAGGCGCAGACCAAGCGAGTTACAGGCCGCTGGCGGACATCCCGCCGTGGCGACGCATCGACACGTTCATCAGCAAGGCAATGGCGATGAGGACGGTCAGCACACTGGAGCCGCCGTAGGAGAAAAGGGGCAAAGTCATGCCAACGACGGGCAGCAGACCGCTAGCCATTCCTAAATTGATGACCGCGTGCCAAAAAATGAGGGCGCCACAACCAACCGCTATCACCGTGCCGAAACGGTCCCGCGCCAACGACGCGATGCGAATCGACCAGAGCACGAGAAAGCCGTAGAGACCGAAGAGCAGCATCGACCCGAGAAAGCCCCACTCTTCCGCAAACACCGGATAGGGAAAGTCCGTGTACTGATCCGGCACGAATCGATATTGGTTCTGAATCCCGTTCATGAACCCTTGACCCAAGGCCCCACCGTTGCCGATCGCAATGCGCGCGTGATACGCGTGGTAACCCGCTCCGCTCAGGTCCGCACCCGGATTGAGGAAGGCCGTAACGCGAGCGCGCTGATACGGCAGCGCGTACTCGTAGATGAGCGGAACGAGCACGACCACCGAGCCCAGGAATCCCAGGACGGTTCGCCGTCGAACTCGTGTGATCGCCACCACCGACAAGAAAATCAGCACCAGGACAATCGCCGTACCTAGATCGGGCTGGCTGGCCACCATCAAAGCGGGCACGAGCGTAATCACCGCAGGCACGAGCAAGTCCTTCAACGATCGCTCTTCGTGTCTCGGGTCATCGTGAAGAAATTTTGCCAGCGCGATGATCAAACAGATCTTCATGAACTCGCTGGGTTGGAAACTGAAGCTGCCGATGTTGATCCAACGTGCGGCTCCGCGCACGTCCTGCGCTAACACGAACACGAGCGCCAAACTGAAAACACCAGCCACAAATATCAAGTAGCCGAACCGCTCGAAATGCCGGTAGTCGATCGCCGCGACACCAGCCGCAACCACGCCACCGATGGCCAGCCAGTAGAGTTGATTGATGTAGATCTCGCTCAAACCCGACCGAGAGGTTCCGAAATAGACGCTCGTCGCGCTGTACAGATTGACCACACCCAAAACGGCGATCACAGCCGTGACGAGAAACAAAGGCCAGTCGAAATGATCACGGGCCCGCCCCTGCAACACCGGTCCACGCATCATGGTGAAGCCGCCTTCTTCTTGTCCTTGGACCCGCCCTTCTCGCGGTCGGCAGCGCGCAATTGCTGGTAGGCTTGAATGATCGCGAAGGCGACGGGCGCCGCGTGCTTACCACCGGCGCCACCATGCTCGATGAGAACGACGACCGCGACCTCGGGCGACCCCGTCGGCGCATAGCCAGCGAACCAAGCGTGGTCTCGCCGAAAGTACCATACGTTCGGCAAACCATCGGTCTCCCGACTCCGGTGTGATACCTGAGCGGAGCCGGTCTTGCCCGCGACATCAACGCCAGCCAAGCGTGCGCGGTGGGCCGTACCGCCCTCCTCGTTCACCCCTCCCCAGAGCGCATCGTGCATGAGGCGACGGTTGCGCACATCGAGCTGAATCCGCCGTCGAATTCGGGGCGAGAATTCCTGGACCACCTGCCCGCCGGCCGTCTCGACGGCCCGAACGATCTGCGGTTGATACAAGGTGCCGCCGTTGGCCAGAGCCGCATAAGCCAGACCGAGTTGCAAGACGCTCACGGTCGTCGCGCCCTGGCCAAGAGCCGCGTTGAGCGTGAAACCGAGCCTAAATTGCCCCTTGTTACGACGTGTCATCCAGCTGCGCGTCGGCATACGACCGCTGGTCTCCGCATTGATACCGAGGCCGGTCTTGGTACCGAAACCGTAGCGAATTCCCATCTCGGCGATGAGATCCATGGTGAGACCATAATCAGAGACGAGCTTGTAAAAATAGACGTTGCAGCTCTCCGCAATCGCCTTGTGCAGATCGACCTGTCCGTGCGACTGCGTGCAGCGAAAAATACGACGGCCAAAACGCAAGAAGCCACGACAATGCGTCGTAATTCGCTCGTCGATCAGCCCCTTCTCGAGCGCCGCGAGCGCTGTGAACGGCTTGAAGGTGGATCCCGGAGGGTAGGCACCGGACACCGTCTTGTCCAAAGCCGGTTTCAATGGGTCGGAGAACATCCGGCGAAAAGCATCACGAATGACCTGTTTTCCAGAACCACCGGAGAGTTGGTTTGGATCGTAGCTCGGCCGACTCACCAGACCCAAGATGCGACCACTCCGTACGTGGATCAGCGCCGCGCCACCCGCCAACTGACCGCGCATCGCGCGCTCCATCGCCTTCTGTATTCGTCCGTCGATGGTCAGTCGCAAATCGCGGCCCGGCCTAGGAACCAAGCGGTGCGGAGCATCGATCAAACCCTCTTTGCTGACCCGTCGAGCGCCACGTGCATCGACCAGTACCTTCTCCCAGCCGCGTTTGCCCCGGAGGTAACTCTCCCAGGACCGCTCGACTCCGGTCGCTCCGATCCGATCCCCCTCGATGTACCCTCTCTTGCGCAACTTGACGAGCATCTCCCGATCGACCTCGCGCATGTAACCCAATACGTGAGCTCCGACATGCTGGAAGGGATAGTAACGAACGCTAACCGGGATCACGTCGATGCCTGGCAGTTCGCGAGCGTGCGTCTTGAGCAGGGCCACATCGTCCCGCGAAATGTCCTCGTTGAGCAAGATCTGCTGGCGCACGCGTGCGTCCCCCCGTTCGGCGATGCTCAACAATTTCTTCTCATGACGAACGCGATCGACTTCGGACATGTCGAGCAAATCGAGCAGGCGATGCCACACCGGAAGCATCTTCACCGGACCGTCCCGTGAATCGCTC
This sequence comes from Polyangiaceae bacterium, assembly GCA_029941785.1. GTDB lineage: Bacteria > Myxococcota_A > Polyangia > Polyangiales > Polyangiaceae > JAPYTK01. Next base: position 3,463 of record JAPYTK010000211.1, read on the forward strand.
GTGACGCGACGAGGGACGACATACATGTTGTACGCCGGACGACTCGCGGCCAGGACGTCACCATTGCGATCGCGCAGGATGCCGCGGGTGGTCGCCAAGGTGATCTTGCGCACGATGTTCTCGCGGGCGATGGCCCGATAATCATCGGCGTGAACGATCTGAAGCTGAAACGCGCGACCAGCCAAAACGACGAAGGCCGCAAGGGCAAACAGAGTCAGCCAACGAAACCGCCGACGAAACTCGCTGTTGTCCGGACGCTGAACGAGGGGTCTCATCGCTGCAACACCTCCCCGGGCCGGGGAACCGTGATCGTCGCTTGGTGCACCCGCTCCGCGAGACGAAACACCAACGGGGCAACCAGAGCCGTGGCGACCGCGTGGACCGGTACGAGTTGAGCCAAGGCCTGCGGCCGCCATGCATCTCCACCGAAGATCGCGGTGAGGATCACGATGAGTAGGCCCTCCAGGATGGAGAATGCGAAAGCCAAGGCCACCTTGGTCAGCAAGGTCTGCGCCGACAACCGAACTCCCGCAACCCGGGACGCGACAAAAATCAAGACGCTAGTAAATGTATAAAGCCCAATCGGGGCCGCGGCGAACACATCGAGCAGGTAACCCAAGGCGAACGCAAGGGCCGCCCCGCGGGCCATCGAATACTCGTGCACCCCCATGAACACGACGAGCGGCAAGATCAAACTCGGTGTCGCGCCCGCGATGTCAACGTACCCCACAATGCGAAACAAGTTGCTCTGCACGATGATGAGCATGAGGCCAAAGGCGAGGAATGCGGTATTGCGCATCGTCAACCCTCACCTACTCTTTGCGGGCTTGCTCGAACCGTCGGCAGCGCGGGTCGTCACGACGATGAGCACATCGTCCAAACGGGACAAATCGACCGTCGGTTCGGCCCGGACCGTCTGGTAGAGGCCAAAATCCTTTCGCTCCACGCTCGTCACCTTGGCCACGGGCATGCCCTTCGGGAACCGGCGGCCGACACCACTCGTCACCAAGAGATCGCCGACCTGTACCTCGTCCGTGCGCTTGACGTATTCCACCTTGCAGCGGTAGCGCCGCTGGTCCCCCGTTCCTCGGATGAATCCACGGGCCCCCGTCCGTTGAACGATCACGTCCACGCCACTGCCCGCGTCGACGACCAGCTGAACCTCGACGTTGTCGCCAGCGACTTTTCCCGTCACGCCGACCACTCCATCGAGAGCGATGACCGGCAGACGAGCGCCGCTCACGATGTCCCGCGACGGTCGGTCCAGTAACACTTTGGCTACTCGAAAAAACTCGACCGTGTCTTTGGCGACCACGTGAGCGCTAACGACATCGACGTTCAGATGCTGTCGCAATTCGAGCAGGCCCCGCAATCGCCGGTTCTCCGCCTCAAAAGCCTCGAGCTTTCGCACCCGCGCCTTGAGCCGGGCGCGCTCCGCCGAGAGCTTCGCGTTGTTGTCTTTGACGTCGACCAAATAGACGTAGTCGGTCCAGACGCCAGACAAGCCACGCGCCAGCGTCGCCGCAGCATATTGAATGGGCGCGATCAGCTTTACAATGAGCGTGTCGGGTGCGGCGAGCATATGCTCTTGCCGCTTCATGCTGTAGCGCAAGAACCAAAACGGGATGGCGAGGGCGGCCGCCACGATGAGCACATTACCGTAGCGCTTCAGGTTTACCATCGAGCTCTCCGCTTCAGCTAGACGCGCCGTAGCGCCTAGCTGATCGTCACCTGCTTGAGCAATTCAATGTGGTCGAGAGCACGACCGCTGCCCAAAACCACGGCGCTGATAGGATCATCGCATACCATGACAGGAAGCCCTGTCTCTTCGCGCAGAAGCACATCCAGATTCGTGAGCATGGCGCCGCCACCGGTAAGCACGATCCCCTTGTCCGAGATGTCGGCAGCCAGCTCAGGGGGCGTCTGTTCCAGCGCCGTCAGCACCGCCTCGACAATCGCGTTGGTGGGCTCGCTCAGGGCATCGCGGATCTCGTCGCTGTTAACGACCACCGTCTTGGGAATACCCGCGATCATGTCCCGCCCCTTGACCTCCATCGTCTTCTGCTTTTCGGGCGGATAAGCATTGCCAATCGTGATCTTGATCCGCTCAGCCGTCTGCTCGCCGATGGCGAGATTGTACTTCCGCTTCATGTAGCCAATGATAGCGTCGTCCATCTTGTCGCCACCGACGCGGACGCTTTGTGAATAGACGATCCCCGCGAGCGACAACACCGCAACTTCCGTCGTCCCGCCGCCGATGTCGACGACCATGTTGCCGCTGGGCTCGGTGATGGGCAAGCCGGCACCGATCGCGGCCGCCATTGGCTCTTCGATGAGATAGACCTCCCGAGCGCCAGCCCCTTCCGCGCTCTCCTTTACGGCCCGCTTCTCGACCTCGGTGATCCCAAATGGCACGCAAATGATGATGCGCGGTTTGACCAGCGTTCGGCGATTGTGCGCCATGGCGATAAAGTGCCGCAGCATCGCCTCGGTGATCTCAAAATCTGCAATCACGCCATCGCGAAGCGGCCGCACCGCTTGGATATTAGCCGGCGTACGTCCGAGCATCTCCTTGGCCTCGCGCCCCACCGCGATGGCATGGGTCGCCCCGCTCGCATCCTTGGCCACCGCAACCACGGAGGGTTCGCAAGAGACGATGCCCTTGCCCTTGACGTAGATCAGCGTCGTCGCCGTACCGAGATCGATGGCGAGATCGTTCGAGAACAGGCCATAGAGCCAGTCGAAGATCATGGTGCTGACCTAACGTTTGCCAACGCCAGCTCCGCGGCGCGGCCATAGAAGTAAATCGACCGGCGCGGGACGCCGAGAGCTCTCCACCAAAAGTGGAAAACCGCAGTTGAAGGAGACCAACACGCCGTAAGGGGGTGTCGAATCGCCGAGTTAGCTAGCACGTGCATTCGGGAGCGGCAAGGATGCCACACCTAGACGACGCATGCGATACTAGTCTCTAACCCTTTGAAATCTTGCTCTCTTTGTGATCATGATGACCGCGACAATCAGGACAGTACTTCTTGATCTCGAACTTCTGGGTCATCGTTCGCTTGTTCTTGGTGCGAACGTAATTATGGCGACCGCAGTTACCGCACTTGAGCATCAGTTTTTCGCGCATGACATTGGCCTCCTAGCGGGAGGGGCTCTCCCCTTGAGAACCCTCAGATTATCGAAGGGCCCCGGACTTTACGGATTCTGTAGGGAAAGTCAACACCGCCGCACATGGCGCTATTCCCGGCTCGCCGCCGCTTCACCCTCCGACCCGTCATCGCCCGGCTCCTCGATGGAGGGATCGTCATCGAATGATGGGTCGTCTTCGAGCTCGTCGCCGCCCAAGTCGTCGTCCTCGGGCTCGAGATCGCCCAGCAGTACGTAGTCGGCGCCGTAGTGCTTCTTCAGAAAGAACAAGCCCACACCAAAGGCAGCGAAGCATGCCCACTGCGCCGGCGTCAGACCAGCGTAACGAGGGTCGACAGCGCCGCGAAAGACCTGGGCATCAGGCTGCACACGAAGGTAATCGAGCATGAAGCGGACGGGCGCGTAGGCGGTCAGCGTCACGCCAACATAAAAGCCGTTCGACCGCAGCGGTTGGCGCTTCCAGAGCAGATGGCAAGCGATGGCCAGGGGAATGGTCAGGACCATCTCGTACAGGCCGAGATCGAAGCGGCCGTCGAAGCCCTCGGCGAGCATGTGGGGCGGGTACTTGACCGCAAACCACGCGTTGGACAGTGCGCCGGGGTGGTCGTGCACCACCGAGCAGCCCATGCGGCCAAACACCCAAGCCAGGGGAAAGGCGCTCACGGCGATGTCGACGTACTCCATGATCGGCTTCTTGCGGTAGAAGCGCCACGCTAACGCGCCGATCAGCGCGCCGATGAAACCACCGTAACTCGACAAGCCATCCCAGATCCGCAGCACATAGAGCGGATCGGCCATCACCTTGTGCGGGTGGTAGAAGATCGCGTCGAGCATGTGCGAAATCACGAAGCCGACGGCGACCGACCAGAAGATGAAATCGCTGATTTGCTGCGTGTCGAGCTTGCGCTCACGCGCGCGGTTCATCGTCACGGCGGCGCCGATGTACACACCGATGGCGACCAAAGTGCCGAAAGGCTTGATGGTAGGCGAACTCGCCATACCCAGGAGATCGCCGATCAGCGGGATGGGGATCTCGAGCTCGTGACCCGGAATGTACGGAATGAGAGGACCAGACACGGACAGGGACGTAGCTGAGGAATCCGCAGAGCGCCACCATTGACGAGACCTCTCGACGGTTGCTGGTCGCGCCGCGAGCAACGGGCCCACCAGCCGTCGCGGCCCAAGGCAGCGCGAACCGGTTTTTCTTAGCCGATCCGTCTGCGCCATCAGTATGGTGTTTCTGATGCTCACGGCCCCACAAGACGCTATCGAGCAGGTCCTCGAAGGGGCAAGTCGCCTCGGCACCGAGCAGGTCGATGTTGCAGAAGCGGACGGGCGTGTGCTCGCCGTGGCCGTCGTCGCCAAGGAACCACTACCGCGGTTTGCTCACAGCTCGATGGACGGCTACGCCGTATGCGCGGACCTAATCGCAGCCACAGAGGAAGGCAGAGCCTGGACGCTACCCGTCTTGGGCGAAAGCCGCGCCGGCGAGCCCCTCGGTCGTTTGAAGGCCGGAACCGCGTGTCGGATCTTCACCGGCGCCCAACTGCCGACCGGAGCCGACGCTGTCATCATGCAAGAAGACGTCGCGCGCGAAGGCGATCTGATCCGCTCGATCGACCGGCCCCGTCCGGGGCAGTTTGTGCGCCAGCAAGGTGAAGATCTCACTGCGGGAGCGATCGCGCTTCCGGCTGGACTGCGACTGGATCCCGCCGCGCTCGGTCTCGCCGCAAGCCTCGATCACGCCGAGTTGACGGTGGCGCGCGCGCCGCGAGTCAGCCTCCTGAGCACCGGGGACGAACTGAGGCGCCCCGGTGAGCAGGACCGGGACGGGAGCGTCGTGGAGAGCAACGGCATGACGCTGGCCGCGCTCGCTCGTCGGCTCGGAGCCGTCCCACTCCAGCCGCCTTACGTATCCGACACGCGCGCCGCCACCGAGCAGGCCCTCGTGGAGGCGATCGCGCAGAGCGACGTCGTCATCACCATCGGAGGCGCCAGCGTCGGTGACCACGACCACGTCCGACCCGCCGCTGAGGCACTCGGCGTCGATCTCGCGTTTTGGGGAGTGGCGATCAAGCCGGGCAAGCCCGTCGGCTATGGCCGTAAGAACGACGCACGCCTTCTCTGCCTGCCGGGAAATCCCGCCTCGGCCATTCTGACCTTCCTCTTGTTTGGCGCGCCGCTGCTGCGCGCCTTGCAGGGCGAGCCCTGTCCCCTGCCCCTTCGGCAACGAATGACGGTGCGAGGAAGCCACACCAAGCGCACGGCGCGCACCGAGATGCTGCGCGCACGGCTGAAGCGAGGCGCCGAGGGGACCGTCGAGGCGCACCTCGGTTCAAGCCAGTCCTCCGGCGCCGTGACGAGTTTCGCCGCGGCCGATGCCATCGTCGTCCTCGATCCCGAGATCACGGAGATCTGCGACGGTGAGACGCACGAGGTCATTCGAATCGCCGACATGATCGGATGATCGCACCTTTATCGCGCCTCCATTGAAAGCGGGCAAGAGCTCCGCGCAGAAAAGAAGGGCGTAGGCGTTCGGGAGATTTGGCAATGCACCGCAACCCCAGTCAACACGGAGACCCAAGAGTGGTACACGGTCGTCATGACGCACCGATCGATCGCTCCCGCCGCCCTTCTTCTGTCGTGTCTGGCATGCGAGCCGGCCGCGTCGACGGACGCAGCTGCCACGACCGCAGCAACCGCTGTCACGAGCGCCGTCTCGCCGGTACCCGCAGCGACGGCAAGTTCCGAAACCAAGTCCAAACGGAAGCGTAAGACCCTCGCCGACTGCAAGAAGACACCAACGGTCGAATTCGAAAACGAGCACCTCGAGATGGTCGTCAGGAGACAGCTGCGCAAACCGAAGGGCACGATCCGTCACTCCGAATTGACTCGCATCAAGACCCTCGATCTGTCGCAAGCGAAGAGCAACGACGATCTGGACCCATGCATCTTTCGCCATTTCACCGGAGTCAGGGGCCTCTATCTTGCGCCTGGCCGCCTCGATGACCTCACCCCCATCGCTAAGCTCGTCAAGCTCGAGAGCCTTCGCGCCTCGGCGACGAGCGTCAAAGACCTCTCGCCGCTCAAGAACCTGAAGAACCTCGATCGCCTCGATCTCGGTCGCACGC
>JAPYTK010000212.1 GCA_029941785.1 Polyangiaceae bacterium
GATCAGCGATTCGGAGCGTACCTTGTCGGTGGGTGGGGCGGCCACCATCGCCCCCTCGGTCTTCGAGGGCTTCGATTACGTGGCGCTCGGGCATCTGCATCGCCCGCAGAGCGTGGGGGGCGGGGGCATCGATCGGGAGCGCGTGCAGTACGCCGGCTCCTTGCTGAAGTACTCCAAGAGCGAGATCGATCATGACAAGTCGGTCACCGCCATCGAGATCGACGCGGCGGGCGACATCACGACCGAGCGGATCGCTTTGCCTCTGGCGCGGGACTTTCGTGCCATCGAGGGCGCGCTCGATCAGTTGATCTCCGGCGAGCCTCAAGGCAACGCCGACGACTACGTTTACGTGACGCTCAGCGACAAGGGGCCGGTTTACGACGCGATGGCGCGCTTGCGGGCCGTGTACCCGAACGCGATCCACATCGAGCAGAAGCAGTTCGTCCCGGAGGGGGCGATGAACCTGCCGGACGAGCAGGGCCGCAGCAAGTCGGTGATCGAGCTGTTCGAGTCCTTTTTCGACGAGGTCCAGGGTGAGGCGCTGTCTGACGACGAGCGGGCGATGCTGGTCGAGGTTCTCGAGGCGGCCCGCATCGAGGAGGCGAACGGATGAAGCCGCGTCTCGTTTCCATGTGCGCCTTCGGGCCGTATCCCAAGACGCAAATTGTCGATTTTCGCGAGCTGAAGCACCACCCACTGTTTCTCATTACCGGGCCCACCGGATCGGGCAAGACGACCGTGCTCGACGCGATGTGCTTTGCTCTGTTTGGCGTGGCGACGGGTGCCGATCGGACGGGCGAAGGGCTGAGGAGTGATCACGCCACCATCGAAGACGCGACCTCGGTCGTGTTTGACTTCGAGCTGGGGAACAAGCGCTACCGCGTGGCGCGATCGCCCAAACAGGATCGGCCCAAGAAGCGCGGCTCCGGGACGACGAGCGCGGAGGCGAAGGCGGTTCTTTGGAAGAACGGTCTCACCGCCGCCGATGACGAAGACGGCGAGGTGGTGGCCGAGGGCAGCAGCAAGGTGAATGCCGCGGTCGAGACGCTGCTCGGTTTCAAGGCCGAGCAATTCCGTCAGGTGGTGATGATCCCGCAGGGCGAGTTTCGAAAGCTTCTCAGCGTCAGCGTCGGAGATCGGGAGAAGATCTTGCGCGCGCTCTTTCGGACCGAACATTTCTTGCGGGTGGCCGAGGCGTTGAAGAAGCGTCACGCTGCCGTCCGTAAACGGCTCGAGAAGGGCAACGTACAGCGCGACACGCTCTTTAAGAACGCCGGCGTCGAGAGCGCTGACGAGCTCGGCGGCCTCATCACGGCGGGCGAAAAGACGATCACGTTGATCGTGGGCGAGGTCGGGAAGCTCGAAGCGGCGGCGAAGAAGGCGGGCGAGGCGCACGAGGCCGGTGTGCAGGCGTCCAAGACGCTGGCCGAGCTGAAAGACGCGCAGCAGAAGGCGAGCGATCTGGCGAAGGAGATCAAGACGGTCGAGGCGCAGCGGAGCGAGCTGGGGCGGGCGAACAAGGCGGCGACGATCCGCGCGAAGAGCGAATTTCGGCAGCTGCGCGCCGGTGAGCTTGCAGACGCGACCACGGCGGCGTCCGAGGCGACCGAGGTGCTGGCGACTGCGACCGTGGCCGCGAAGAGCGCCGAGGCTGCGCTGAAGACGGAAAAGAAGCGCGATCCGCAGCGGGCCGGAGCGCAGCAGGGAATAGGAGAGCTTCAGACGCATCGGGGCAAGGCTGACAAACTCGCGGGGGCCCAGGAGGCGAGCGAGCTGGCAGAAGGCGCGCTGACGGCGGCCAAGACCGACGAGACGGCGAGCGCCGAGGCCCTCGAACAGCAGAAGGCCGCGGCCGAGTTGGCGCGCGCGGCGCTCGATACCGCACGAACAACCGGGGCGACCGCTCCGGGGGCGAGGACGGCGAGCGAGGCGGCGAAGAAGCTCTGCGCGGAGGCGGCGGCGCATCTGGAAAAGGCGCGCGAGTCACAGAGCGCCGACCATCAACACACCGAGGGGCTCGCGGGACAGATCCAGGCCGAGCAGTTGGTCGGCTCGACGCGGGCGACGCTCAAGTCGGTGCGCGCGGCGTGGACGCGGGGGCAGGCGGTCGTGCTCGCGCGGGATCTCGAGGATGGCGGGGCGTGCCCGGTTTGCGGATCGACGGATCATCCGGCGCCGGCCTCGGGCGACGAGGATGTCCCGGAGCAGAAGGCGATCGACAGCGCGGAGACGAGCGTGCGCCAGGCCGAGGCAAACCTCGAGAGGATCGCGAAAGCGGTCGCCGAGGCGAAGGCGTCGGCGGCCGCCTCGCGGGCGGCCGTGAAGACCTTGCACAAGGCGCTCGGGGACGCGGCGGATACGGCGCTCGGCGAACTGCAGGACCGCGCGGACGAAGCGGCGCGCGTGTTCGAGTTGGCCGACGCGGCGGCGAGAGCATTGCCGGGCTTGAAGAAGGCTAGCGAGGTGGCGGGCGCGGGCGCGGTGGCGGCCGACAAGATGCTCGGCGCGGCGCGCGACGCGCGCGCGAAGGCGGACACGGCGCTCGGTGAGGCCCGGGCGATCGAGACGGAGGTCGGAAAGTCGTTGCCCAAGGCGCTGCGCGCGCCGGGCGCGCTCGAGGAGGCGGTCGCCGAGGCGAAGGCGAAGCTGGCCGCGCTGGTCGAAGCGCTCGAAACGGCGACGGTGGCGGCCCAGACGGCGCGCGAGTCGCAGGCGCAGGCGCAGACGCGAGTCGACGAGACGAAGAAGGGGCTCGACACGGCCACCGAGCGGGACGCCGAGGCGGCGAAGGACTGGGCCGACGCGCTCGGCAAGTCCGGCTTCGAGGATGACGACGACTTTCAGGATGCGCGCCGTGAGGACGCCGAGATCACGGTGCTCGATCAGGAAATCCGCGCGTGGGACGAGGCCACCGCTCGCGCCGACGAGCGGTTGAAGAAGGCGAAGAAGGAGGCCAAGGGCGTCGTCCCGCCGGATCTCGCGCCGCTCGATGCGGCGGCGAAGGCCGCGACCGAGGAGCACGCCGCCGGGGTCGAGAAGCTCGGCGGCGAGCGCAACCGCGTCAAGACGCTCGAGGCGATCCTGGATCAGCTCCGCGAGATCGAGAAGGATCGAGGCGGCGATCTCACCGAGCAGAAGATCATCGGCCGGCTCGCGCAGACGGCCGATGGCAAGAACGGCGCGAACATGAGCTTCGAGCGCTTCGTGCTCGCCGCATTTCTCGAGGACGTGTTGCGGGCGGCGACCGGGCGCCTCCGAAAGATGAGCGGCGGTCGGTACGCCTTGCATCGGGCGACGGGCGGGGGGGACGGTCGCATGAAAGGCGGCCTCGATCTCGACGTGCTCGACGCTTACACCGGGCGATCGCGTCCCGTGGGCACCCTGTCGGGAGGCGAGGGCTTCGAGGCCTCGCTCGCGCTGGCCCTCGGCATGGCCGACGTCGTACAAGCGCAGTCGGGAGGCATTCACCTCGACGCCATCTTCGTCGACGAGGGCTTCGGCAGTCTCGGCTCTGAAGATCTCGACGCGGTCATCGGCGCCCTCGAGGACTTGCAAGAGGGCGGCCGCCTCGTCGGGGTGATCAGCCACGTCACCGAGCTCGCCGAGCGGATCCCCGCCCGCCTCGAGGTCGACAAGGGCCGCAGCGGAAGTAGCGCGCGCTTCGTCGTGCCCTGAGGCGGGGTACGTGCGGCCTTCGCCCCCGCGAGCTAAGGTCGAACCACCAGATGAACACGAGACTCGATTTGCTGATCTTCGCGTGCGCGGCCGTCGCGTGCGGCGGGACGACGCGCGCGCCGGCGCACGGGGGCGGGGCGGCTCGCCCGAACACGGCTCTGACAGCGACCCGTCCTGGTGCAGCTGATGGCGCGATGGGGGCGCAAGCGGGCTGCCGCGACTGGGCGGTCGATGACGCGGGCGGCGTCCAGTGGGAGCTGGACGATGACGAGGATGGGATCCGCAACTTCGTCGGCACGGTGCCCAACAGTGATTTTGTGGCTTTTCGCGGCGTGGGGGCGATCGATGCGCCGATCGCGAAGGTGGCGATGGTGCTCATCGATACGAGCAAGCACGACCAGTGGGTTCCGCACTTTGGCGGCATGCGGGTGGTGCGCCACGTTTCGAAGACCGAGAAGATCATCTATCGGCATGTGACGACGCCGCCCATCATCTCCGATCGAGACTTCGTCGCGAAGGTGGGCATTCGAAAAGACCCGGTGGCCGGCCACCTCATGGTCGAGTTTCGATCCGTGGTCGATCCCCTGGCGCCTGAGATCGAGGGTCGGGTGCGCGGCACCCTGCACACCAGCGGCTACCGGATGTGGCCCATCGATGGCGGGGCGCGGACCATGGTGGTCTTTACCATCCACGCCGATCCCAAGGGCTCGGTGCCGGCCTGGATCGTCAACTTGTTTCAGGGTGGCTACGCTCGGAAGAACATCAACAACATTCGCCGCCGCACGACCAAGGCCGACGCCCACGAGCACCTCGAGATCAAGAAATCCTTCGCCGCTTACAAGACCATCTGCAAGAGCGATCAGCTCGTGCGCTGAGTGCACGGCGGGCCGTCTGGCGTTTCGAGCTTCTGCTTGGCTCGCTCGAGCGCGACTCGAAAGGCCCCCCGGAGCTTTTGGTTGCCTCGCATCGCTCTGCGGAACAGGCGTCTTTGCCCTTGCCACGATTCGGCGTCGAGTCCTGCGCTGCGCAACACCCCCTCCTCATCGTCGCTGGACTGAAGCTGGGCCAGCAGCGCCGCGTAGGGCTCGACGGCCATGGCCGGCGGGGATTCGGTGGTAGCTTCGCTTCGTGTCTCTCGCAGGATCTTGTGCAGCGGCTCGACGCCTTCATCGTTTGGATCGTCGAGCTGACGGGCCAATTGCTCCATTTGGGTAGCCTCGAATTCGCGAAAGGCCGTCTCTTTGATGCCGCTCTCCTTGACGATGTCTCCTATCGTCTTGGTGCCGCTCCAGAGCGCGATCTTGATTCGCGCGTAGTGTTCGGCCGTGAGACTCCATTTGTTGGCCGATTCATCCGGCCCCGAGTCGGCCGTCGCGCGCTGGGTTGGCTTCGGACCAAGCGGCGGCGCGGTGCCCATCATGCCGCCCGTTTTCGGGAATCGTCCAAGAGCCGATGTCCGCGTGGCGGGTGGTGCCGGCACCGGCGCGGAGTCGTCTTTCATCGCCGCATCGAGCCACGCCTCGAGGCGCTCGCTTTGCTCGGTTGCCGGCGAGGCCGTTTCCGACTGCAGCCATGCTTCGAGGCGCTCGGCGCCACCGGTCGAGGTCGTGTCTTCTTCAGCTTCGGTACTGCCCGTCGCGTCGGGATCCGTCAGGGCCAACCAAGCCTCGAGCTTGTCCTGCTCGCGCATGGGTTTAGTTTACCTCACGTTTCGCCTGGGTGGGTTTCGGCGTTGAGGGCCACGCTCAGTCGCGGTCCTTCGGCCAGCCACTTGCCCCTCCCGTCACCTGACAGCACAGCGCACTGCCCGATCGCGAGGCGAGCCATCTCGATCTGAGCGGCTTGCTGACCGATCCAGTCGGAGACGTGGATCGGGGCCTGCCCAGCGGAGAGGATCGACCACTCTTCGGCTATCCAGCGCCGTTCGTGTTGCAGCAGCGTGTGGCCCGCGAGGCGAGCGAGTGTCTGTTCAAAACAACAGGGCTTCCCGTAACGGTAACGAACGGCCACGTCGAAACGCTCTTGATGTTGCTCCCACCAGGCCCGCCATCGCTGGGCGATGACTTCGGTCGAGCCTTCCGAGAGCAGGTGTGCGTGGTCCGGATCGTGTTGCGACGCGCCGGTGATTCGGTCGAGCGCGCGCACCAGGGCGCGGCAAAACGGCGTGTTCGGGTGGGCATGACGCTGAGCCTCGAGCGCGTCGAGGAGCACGGGGAGGTGGGTGAGGTGTCCGTGCCAGCCGAGCGCCTCCGCCTCGTCGACGGCGTGAGAAAGACAGCGTTGCAAGAGGCCGGCGTCATCCTCGCTTCCGCCTCGCGCCACCAAGCGAAGAAACCCGAGTCGAACATCGGGGGCGAGCATACCGGGATCATCGAGTTCGTCTTGGATTTGCTCGCGCGCCAGCTCGACGGCCTTGGGATCGTCGAGTCGAGCGAGGCTCTCACACGCGGCGAGCAACACGCGTTCGTCGTCGTCCTGCACCACGTGGTGCAAGGCCTCGATCACCTTGGCTCGGGGCGTGCCGTAGGCGATGGTGCGAGCCGCCCCGGATCGGATCGTCGCGGAGGGGTGTTCGAGCAGCGGCAGCGTTGCGGCGAGGGCGGGCTGCCGGCGTAGCCAGAGGGTCTTGAGCGCGGCGAGGACCATCGTTTCATCGGTGTCGCGACACAAGTCGGTCAGGGCGCGCGTCACGCTTTCCCCGGGCGCCAAGGCCCAGGCGTGGATCTGCGCCTCGTGCGCCGCCGGGTGCGATTGCCGGAACGCCAGCACGCTGGCGCGCATCGCGTCGTCGCGGCCAGACGCGGCGAGCACGAAGGCGCGGGCGAAGGCGCGCATGGGATCGATGACGAATCGGTCTCGGGCGTGGGCGATCACCTCGGAGAGCACGTCGAGCTGCGCTGTGGTTCCGTCAGGTCCCACAAAGGGGCGACCCAAGGCGACGAGGGCGTCGAGGTTGTTCAAGAGCCGTTGTTCGAATCGCGGTTGGCCGTCCGTGCACAGCTCGTCGTCATCGAGAAGCCTCAAATTGCCCAGCGAGCCGATCTCTTCCATGCAGTCTCGCGCGATACGGCGCAGCCCCGCGAGTTGGCCTTCAGGTCCGGCCTGATAGGCGGGATCGGTGAACAGCGCGTGCTGCCCCTCAGTCAGTTCGTCGAGTGGATCCTCGGCCATGGCTGCGCTGCGATCGACGAAATCGGCGGTGTCGCCTTGTGCTGCTTCTGCCAGGTCCACAAGTGCGCCGTCGTCTGGCGCGTCATCTGGTGCGTCGTCGGCGAGAGCGCGTTCGAACTCGGCCAGCTCCGGCGCCGCCACGTCCACGCCGGCGGCTAGCCCGCGGTTGGTGAAGTAAGCAACCGCGGGCACACCGCGACTGCCGATCATGAGGAACGGCTCAGGTGGGGGGGCGGAGAAAGTCTCCGGATCGAGCAACTGGTTTTGGATCGCGACGATGGCGTCGATGGTCGGCTCTCGCGTCTCGACCATGGACGCGTGCGCCTCGCGCAGAGCGGCACTCATGCGAACCGCGGCCGGATCGGTGCTCGCGTCGGCTGTGATGGTGGCGAGGGCGTCGAGGTGCGCGTTCGCGGCGTCGAGGTGCTCCAGGTGGTGGGCGTCGTCGATCGCGCTTGCAGCCAACTGGCGTAAGCTTGTGAGGGATGCTTCGAAACTTTCGGTCAATTTGGCGCGATCCGCCTCAACCCGAAGGGTCTCGATTTCGAGGTACAGTCGCTCGATGACCTCGGTAGCGGCCCGGGCTCGCCGGCTGGCGGGCGAAAGGGCAAGCTCGGAGGTTTCGGAGCCGGCATGGTGTCGTTGTTGGGTGCTCATGCGATCGCCTCCACCACCAGCACGCCCCGTTCGGGTCCCTCGGAGTGAAGCGCGATCACGGCCCGCGGTCCGGGAGCGACGCCCGAGCGCCACCACTGGGTCGCGACGCCCAAGAATAACGCGCCGCTCGCCGCGCCGGTGTCGCCGAGATCTTCGACCCAGCGGCTCTCGACGCCGTCCCGGTCGAGCACGCCGCGCATGTTCACCATGCCCCATTCGCGCATCCGATGTCTCTCACCGTTGAGATCCGGCAGCACCCACGCCGCCCGTTTCCCGCCATGATCATCGGCGATGTCACGGAGGAGCTTCGTCATCGTTTGTCCCAGGTTGGTTTCTCCGTTGGTGACGGAGTGTTCCTCGGCGCAAGCCACGCTAGCAATCCGGGCCAGGGTAGGCAGGTCGCCTGCCTGCTCTGCCGCGCGTAGCCACACGAAGCCCGCACCCTCGCTGGGCAAGAGGCCATTTTCGGCGCCGATGGCGTGCAGTCGGCATTCGCCGTCGAGCCACTCGATCACCGCCGGATCGAAATAGCTGTCGACGCCGCCGACCAAGACGTCGCTTTTTCCTTGCTCGATCCACGTCAGGGCCAGCGCCATGGCTTGTGCGAAACCGGCGTGGCCGTTGCGAACAACACCGGTGGCCTCGCTGTCGAAACGGACGCCGCTGCGTTCGGATAGGCGCTCAATCCACGCGGCCTGGTCGAGCGGCTCGCCGTAGGGGCGCTCGGCTTCCGGCATCGCGATCACCAAGGCGAATTCGCTGTCCCTCGCCTCGACCGTACATTCGCGAAGGGCGGTTGCGGCGAGGTGGCCCATGCGGTCGTAGCCGTAGCTGTCGGGCCGGATCCCTCCGGTCAGGCAGGCGCCCACGGCTTGGTCGCGCTTGTCCCGCAGATGCGTCGCGCGCGGCTCGCTCTTCTTGGCGCGGGTGCACATGGCGAGCTGCAAGCTCGTCAGCCCGAGCGGCCCGCAGCCGCCAATTCCTACGATGTCTGCGCTCATGGCCTGTCCTCACTTCGTACGGTCAGGGGTGGCTTTGCCGTGGTTTGTGCTGGTTTCGGCGGCGTGCTCGCGGCGTGAAGCCGGGCGCGTTCGTTGTTGAGCCCGTCGCGGATCTGCTGACCGCAGGTCGGATCGTCTTTGCCTTTGCGGGACCATGCTCGATCGAGCCGCATCCATGCCGCGAGCGTCATGTGGTGCTGTGCCAGCGTACGGCTGGGATCGCCCTGGCTTTCGATCGCGACGCGCATGGCGACGTAGGTGTTCAGGTCTCGCGCCGGCTCGTCGGGTCCAAGGGCGTCTTGAGCGGCCTGGAACGCGGCGCTGAACTGCAGTGCCAAGTCCTCGCCGTCGGGGCCCTTCCTCGCATCTTCTGAGATCGCATGAAGCCACGCCCGCTCCTCTTGTGCCCACCCGAGCCCGTCGAGATTGTGTGCGGTCAGGGCTCGGGAGCGGTGGGGCTCGCCCTCCGCCACGTGGGCGGCCACTTCCGCGTACGCTTGCAGCGACAGCTGCCGCTCGGGTGGATATTGACGCCGTTGCATGCGCGCCGCTTCGAGCACCGCACGCCCACTGGCGGCGTGAGCTTCGGGGTTGCGCAAGGACTCTTCGGTTACCGCGAGGCTGAGGGGGCCGTGAAGCAGCGAGGCCATGGCTTGCTCGTTCGTGCGGGGCTCATCGATATCTTCGATGCCCAGCAGGATACGCCGAAAGGCGCTGCCGTCGTCGCTCGCAATGGGGATGAGCCCACGCCACACAGTGACCAGCAGCTCGCGATCGGTGTCGATCCACAACGTGTCGCAGTCGAGTTCGACCCCGACGTGGTTGTACTCGCGGGTCTCGAGGATGGCACGGGGGTGCAAGCGAGGCAGGGCGAGCCGAAAATGAGCCGCTGTCGCACTCAATCCGAAAAGTTCCAGAGCCGCATCAGGGGGCAAGAACTCGACCCGCTGCTTCGGGTGGCCTGAACAGTACGCCCTGAAGTCGACATCCT
>JAPYTK010000213.1 GCA_029941785.1 Polyangiaceae bacterium
GGTCTTGCCTTCCGCGAGATGGCACTGTCCCTCCGCGTCGCAACGATACGGGGCCGTGCAGCTATCGTCCTGTGCGTCCCGAACCGGCACGCAGGTGCTGGTCTCCTTGCTGCATTTTTCGCATGTGCCGCAGCTTTCACGACAACAGATCCCGTCGGTGCAGTGTCGAGATGCGCAATCTTCATCCTGTTGACACTCCGAGCCATCGAGGTCGCCGGTATCGACGGCGCGAAATTTGAAACGCAGGCTGCCGATGGGCTGCGGAATATCCCGCAAGAATCCGAGCAGGGCCTTGCCTCCCGCGGCTCGCGCGAATTGCGGACTTCGCTCATCGCCCTCAAGTGATGCCAATTCCGCGGCCGGCAGATCACGAACCTCGCAGTCGGTCGTCACCGATGCTCCGAGAACGTCCTGCGGCCCACCATCGACCCTCGCCTCCCAGGCGACCAGAAAACCATGGCCATTGTCTGCAAAGACCACCGTCGGCGCCGAGCCGGCGCTCGAGCTGATGGGGAAACCGGCGGGATCGCACCTCGGATCGTCGCCACCACGCATCGCCCCGTAAATGCGCTCGACGCCCGTGCGATCGTCCCGCCAGACGACGAGGGCGTGTGCCGGGCCAAAAGCCGCGGCGGCCTGATCCTGATCAGAGGATTTTACTTCGTCGGTGTGCTCGACCGGAGGGGAGAACCACTCCTCCACCCCGCTCGGTGTGATCCACGCACCGCGCAGCCGGGTTCGACCGAGCTCGCCATCCGCTTTTTGGGTCCACACGACCGCGTAGCGACCATTTGCAAGGTCGGTGGTCAACCGCGGCTCGAAATGCTCGCCGCCAGCCATGGCTGAGATGCTGAAGCTATTGTCAACCTTCTGCACGGTGTCGCCAGTTGCAGCCAGATACGTGCCCCGCACCGAACGGGACGGCGGTGCAGCGGCATGATCCTCCCACACGAACAAGAACTCCTGACCCAAGGAAGCCAGGTCGAACCGTCGAGCCTCGGCATCGAGTGTCACGAGGTACGACGCTGAGGTGTCGCCGACGCGCGACGCACCACTCTTGGCGTACACATACCTGTCCCCCATTCCCTCACCGGCCGCGGACTTCTCTTGAACACTCCACACCGCGAGCCAATCGTCATCGCCATACGCCACGACTGGCAGCGTCGACACCGCCTCCTTGCCGTTCACGGTTGTCGGACCTCCGAGAAAAAACTCCGGAGCCTGGCTGCCGCCCTGGCGATCGACCCTGATGGCTCGGATCTTGTGGCGGTTGTCCTCGATATCATCTGCCCACACAAGCAGGTGCTCGTCCCCCTGCATGGAGCAAGCCAGGTCGAATTCTGGTTGTTCGTTGCTCCGCGGAACGATGTCCCTTCGCGGACCAAAGACGTCGCCGCCGTTGTTTGAAGAGCGAATCGACAGCACGCCCGCCAAAGTGGTCTGCGCTCGCTCCGTAACAGCCCAGCCGATGACCGGTGGCCCGTTCGCTTGCGCCGACGGTCGGAGCGCGAGCCGAGCATTTTCACAGCGGGCTCCCGATGGCATCCAACGGTCGCACGCAGAGCTATATTCTGAGCAACAAGCGCGACGCCAAAGAAAATCCGATTGCCCCGTCGTGCCATCCACCCGTCGGAGCTGCGATCGGTCGAGGAGCTCGCCATACAAGGAGTGAATATCTTCGTAAGCAACCATCCACCCCTGCGACGTTCCGATGACCTGATGGACGTAATGACCGCTGGTGGTCCCGACGTAGTCGCCCGTGCTGACTAAACTCAGAACGCATTGAGTGGCCATGTGGTCAAACTTGCAGCCATAGACCTCAGATTCCCCAATAGGATCGCCCGGTAGAGGCGGCGGCAGGACGGCGACCGAAGCACTTTGCCAACCGGCTTGCCCCTTCACGACAACCCTCGCCTGTTGACCGACCACGACAGCGTTCGTGGAGTCGACAGCGTGTACACCATAAAGGGACCCCATGGTCTCTTTCAGATTCGTCCAGTTAATTCCGCCGTCGGTCGTCTCAAGGAGGGTGCCGGCGTCTCCCACAATCCAACCTTTGTCCTCGTCGATAAAGTGCACATCATTGAGGTCGCGGTTGAAGTTCGTGACCGGAGAGCCTTGTGCGCCCCAGTTGGCGCCGCCATCCGTGGTGTGCAGGATCGTTTGGCCCTGGCCGACGATCCAACCTTCGTTGGCGTCGAAAAACTGCACAGCCAAAAACCCGTGAAAATCCGTCGTCTCCTGTGTCCAGTCTTTGCCCCCATTCACCGTATGGTGGATCGTGCCGACACGGTAGTTGACGCTACCGACCGTCTTGACACGGCTGCCAACGGCCCAGCCCTTTTGGGCGTCCACGAAGTGCACGCTCCGATAGCGCATCGCGGCATAGATAAGATTCGGCGTGCCCCACGTTGCTCCGCCATCTTCGGTTCGAATGTTGGCGCCGTTCCAGCCAACGGCCCAGCCATGCAACGGGTCGACAAAGTACACGTCGGCCAGAGCTGTCTTCACCGAAGATGTTTGCTGGAGCCAGCTGGCGCCACCATCTGTGGTGTGCAGGATCGTGCCCTCTATGCCAACGGCCCAGCCCTGCTCGGCGCTCACGAAGTGCACGGATAAGAGACGGTTGAGTGTGCCACTCGCTTGGGGCGTCCAGTCCTTCCCGTCTGGCGATTTCATGATGAGGCCGTAGTCACCTACTGCCCACCAATGCGAGCCCGAGTGGTGTACGTCGTAGAGAGTGAGACGTGCGGAGGCCCAGGCCGCGAACACCGCGTCGCCACTGACGGCAAGATCGAAGCTGCGGTCCAGGGCGGCGCCCGTCAGCTCAAACGGCGTGCACGGCGCGACGGGGCTCTTCGGAACAGTGCATGCCAGAATGCCGCGATCAGCCTCACGCCAGCCCACAACCCAGCTGTTATCGGACCCCATCCAATCCACACGGACCGTCTGGTCACTGAATGCTGGAGAAAAACTCTGGACGATGGCGATGGGCGAATTCACTGTGCCGTCCGCATCAACTGTGCGCGCGACGACCTTGGCATCGACCATGTCCTGCTGAACCCAGGCCACGAGCCAGCCGCTGCCGTTGCTCGCCACCGCAACGTTCGTGGCAACACCGCTCTGCCCGATCACCGCAGCTTGCGCGTCCAGCACCTTGGTCTCTTGATGGATGCGCCGGATGACTATCGCGCCAAATTCGTCCTGCCAAGCGACCAGAAAGTAAGTGCTTCCCGTCGCGCTGTCGACAGCTTCCGCGATGTCGAGAGCTTGCGCGGTCACACCGTCAGCGATGACCAGCGGCGGGCCATCGGGATCGTCGTGGACGCGGCGTCCAAGAGCGCGCCAACGAAGGTCGGGAAGCTGGTGTCGCCATACGGCAAAAAACGAATCGCCATCCGCGACCATGGTTACGTCATCGTCGTTACCCCGCGACACATTGACGTATTTCACATCCCCTACGCTCTGCTCCGCGTGCGACTCGAGAGGGTCGCTACGCGCCGCCACCGGGTCACCCACGGGTGAAGAGGGGTGGCACGCTGTGAGCGCAATCGCGACGAGCCATGCCCCCCGCTTGCGACGACGCAGCAGCAACAACAACGCCAACACCCCCGCTCCAAACAACCTGGATGCATGCCCCCCGCGAGGAGTCGCCGAATAGCTACATGCCGCTCCCGCCCCGCGCCCGGGTGGCGATGGCTCGCTGCAGGTGCCGTCACCGAGGCACTGGTAGCCCACGGCGCAATCCGAAGCTGTCTGACAGGTCGACCGGCAGGTCTTGTCGGCACGGCAACCGTAGGGTGCACAAGGGAGCAGCGCGCAGGTCCCACGCGTCAGCGCGCAAGACTCGCATTCGCCATCGCAGGACGTATCGCAGCACACGCCATCTCGGCAAAATGCGCTCGCGCAGGCGTCGTCTGCCGTGCACGCCTCGCCCGCGGCATCTTTGCAACTGCCGTGAACATCGCAGATCTTCACGCCAAAACATGCGTCATCGGACGCGTCGGTTACGGGCAAGCACTTGCCGGGCGTCAAGGCGCAAGACTCGCATTCGCCATCGCAGACTCGGTCGCAGCAGAAACCATCGACGCAACGATGAGAGGCGCACTCGCCGTCCGTCTCGCAGCCGGCTTCGTCTCCGTCCAGCATGCCGGTGGTGATCTCTTGGCTGACCGCACGCCAAGACATGAACGGCGGACCAGACAGATTCCGGTAGGCGAGCAACAAGTGGCCGCCGGCGCCCTGACCCAACCGGGGCGCCCTCTGCACCGCGGCGTCGTCGCTTATGAGCGTCGTCGCGGCGCTCGTCGTCTCGCCGTTTCGCGTCACCCAGGTCATCGACAGATCGCTCCAAACGCCGTTGGGCGTCCCCTCCCATGCCACCACAAAATTGTGTCCATCGTTAGCAGCTGCAACATCGTGCGACTGGCTCTTGCTCGGGGTGATCGCGAATTCCTTCGCGGTCGCGAGCACCGTGCCGTCGCTTTCGATGATCGATCCGTAAATCCGTCGGTCAACTCCTTGCCCGTTCTCCCACGTCACGATGGCACGGTCGGCAAGACTCGCCACCCTGGGCGAAGCTCGACTTTGCAGCCAGCCTGAGAGCGCTAGCGGCTTCCAAACGTCGACGCCCGTCTCGCCAAGCACGCCATAGATGCGCCATCCAAGCGATGTCCTCTCCGACCAGACGACGAGGCTCTGTCCGGCGAGGACCGAGCCGTCCACGGCGGTGAGTTCTGTTGGCCGATCGGCGACGATAGCGGCCGCGCCCAAAACGGGGCTCCCTGCCCCATCGAGATGCACGGGGCGGCTGACCAACTGGTGAGCCGATCCGTTCGAACGCGCGTAAAAGAGCCCATAGCGCTCGCCGTCAAACAGGACCAGGGGACGGCGTTGACTGGCCGCCTCGTCTAATTGGGGAGGCTCGACTCGATCGCTCGGTGTGCCGTCTTTGGCCACGTGCCGGACGACCACCTGCCCGACCGCGATTTGCGCCGAGCCAACCGTGACGGTTGCGCTCTGAGATAGCCACGCCACCAACCAACCCTTGTCACTACCCGCCGCAGATGGGGCAAGCTGCTCGTTTGGCTCATCGCTCAGTCGGGTAACGTCGCCGAGCGGCTGACCGGACCCGGACAGCCTGCGCGCGTAGATATTGGAATGGGTCCTCGCCACCGGCGGTTGAGTGCTAAAAACGCCTCGGTTCTCACGCCAGACGACGAGCGGGGCGCTCCCCGACGCCAGCACAACATTTCGCTGATGGTTCATTCGCGTGGAAAGCAACTGGCGTTCATTGCTTGCCGCGAGTGGCAACTCGGTCGTCACCCGGTGGACCACGTGCGTTCTCCCATCGGAGAACACTTGGGGCCACGCGACAGACAGCGCGCTGCCCTGGCCAGCAGAAGCGGGGATTGCATATCCGGCTCCCGGCTCGATGGCGTATGCGAACTGCGAGGTCGGAGGGGGCGAAATTGCGGGCTTGCTTTGCCAAGCCCAAATGCCACGAGGTTCCTTCGGAATGGAGACAGGGAACACCGAGGCCGCCGGCGAGTGCTGCTGGAAACTCACCCTGAACTGACCGTCGACAACCGAGAGTCCAGGGTGCTGTTCACTCAGGAGACCAAGCGGATACACGCAGCTACCCTTCACCCCCACGACTCTCTCATAGCCACGGCTTTCCCACTTACCGTTGGTCAAGGAGAACCGGTATGTGCCGATGTCGTCGCCGCACGAATCCGGAAAGATCGACAGCCCAAAGGCTACCATCGCCTCGTCATCTTTCGAGGTGAGGGCCAGCAGAGGCGATGAGTTTTGCGACTTCCAGCCCACATCTGAAGTGAACTTGTGTGTTGACTTCGGCCCAGTCGTCGGACTGATAGCACGCAGCCAGCCTTGACTGCCAAGGCGATAGGCCACCACGTAACGTGCGGCAGAGTCGAGCCATGTCACCGCGACATCCATGTAGCTATCACTGATTTCCCACGGTGATCCCTGATCTGCAAACGAACCGTCTGCCGAGATGACTCTGGCCTTGATGGTGCCCAAAGACGCGTTCGGCTGGGCATCACGCCACACCACCAGCCAGCCGTCACCGTTCGATGCGACAGCCGTCTGGGTTCCGCTTCCGACTTGTTCGAGCACCTTGCCGACAGCATCGCCCTCCGGTTGGCCGTCAATCTCGGTAAGCCTGTAGCGCAGCACATGGTTTTTCGCCATCCACACCGTGAGGTACTTTTTGGTGTTGGCGGCGAAGCTCGACCGCGGCGTTCCTGAAGACAGATCCTCGCCGATGAGAATACCCCCCGCATCGATCGGCTTGCCCTGTATCGTCACGC
This sequence comes from Polyangiaceae bacterium, assembly GCA_029941785.1. Taxonomy (GTDB): domain Bacteria; phylum Myxococcota_A; class Polyangia; order Polyangiales; family Polyangiaceae; genus JAPYTK01. Next base: position 6,336 of record JAPYTK010000213.1, read on the forward strand.
GCGTGCCGTGCACGTCGTGTCGCTTGAGAGTAGGGCGCTGGTGGCGCCACACTGCGAAGAAGCCGTGTTCTGGCGGATCACCAGCCTCGCCGACCTCGCCGGGCACGATGTCCACACGGTTCTGGTTGGAGTCAGCAGGCTTGGTCCCGTAGTCATCTGGGGTGGTCCCATCGACGAGAATGTCCTCTACAGTCTCCACCTGCCACACAGCGCCGCTCGCCGGGCCGCCCCCCAACGCCTGCGATACGCTACCGATCGACTCAGGCGTCGACTCGGACGAAACGACGCACGCCGCAAAGCCGCAAGCAACCAGCACACCGATCAGAAAGCGAACTTTCATTCCTCATGAGAATACTAGCATGTGGGACCGGGTTCGACTCCTCCGTGATCCATTCCACCATCGCAGCGGTGCTCGCCGGCTAAAGCCAAGAAAACCAACCGTTCAGCGCGAGCCGCGTGCTCTGCCCGCTCAACACGTCGAGGACGACGATCCCTCCATCGTCGTCGGGGTAGGCGAAACACATGCCGTCGCGCGACAGTTGGGCCGGAGTGTACAGGCGGAGGGGCAACACGCGATGAACCGAATCTTCTTGCCGGACCAGCTGCAGTGTTTCTCCGGAGAGCACCGGCGCGGATGGTGGCTCCCAGCTCAGCTCGGGACAGAAAGACGCCTCGTTCGAGGCTGAAAGAAGATAGGTTCCACCGCGCTCACGCGCCGCGAAGGACTGCACCTTGGTCACCGGTTGTCCTAGCGGCGTCCAGGTCGCGTTCTCGAGATCGTAGCGCTGGATCGTCGCCTTCGCAGCATCGCGCGTTGCGATCAGAAAGCCCTGGCTCGAATCGAAGCTGGGACCGGGGTTCATGCAGGTCGACAAGGGCGTTTGATCACGCGCCAGCACTGCCGGTACCGGCCGCACGGTGCCGCTATCCGGATCGATGAGCCACAGACTGCCGTCGGCCGTTTGCTCGACGAACAGGCCAGGAGCGCCGTGTGCGAAGCGTAGCTGCAGGCTCGCAGCGTCTCCGAGCTTCGCAGGCAACGCGAAGCTGGTCGTGCCTTGCGGCAAGTCGCGCACGAGAAGCGCCCCGCCGTGGCCGTCGACGAGCGACACGAAACCATCGCGATGAGCCCGTGACCAGTGCGCCACTTTGGCGACCGATATCGCGGAGAAGACATCCGTCGCGACATCGAGCCAGCCGGGTACGTTCTCTTCGTCGATTCGCATGATCCCCCGAATCGAGCCCGACGCGTTCGGCCCGCTACCGGGAACGAAGTCCGCTGGCAGCGGCTGCATCGCGTCGAGAGTGGGAGAGATGAGCACGTAGTCGCTGAATGTCGCCGGATGATAACGGTGCGCGATGGTGGAGCCGTCCGCGCCCTGTGCGTGAAGCTGCAGCTCGTAGCCCTCGAAGGCCATCGTTCGGAGGATCGCGCCCCCCCGGTCGAACTCGGTGAGCCGCCCAAACTGTTTGAAGTTCTTGTTCCCGAGCGTGTAGCCGTTGAGCGCCGCGAGAAAACCGTCGCCTCGGTTGTTCAGGCTGACGCGCGAGTGTGCCTCCTCGGGGAGATCCGCGCCGCCCACGTCGACCGTGAAGTGCGACCCGTCGGCGCGCACCAGGCGAAGCGTGGCCTTGTCGGTGATGGCCAGGGCGAGGTCGTCGGGCGCCCAGTCCGCCGCGTCACAGATCGTCGGCGTCGGCTCGTCGGGGACGATGTTGAGCAAACCGGGCGGCGGAACAGCCAATGCGTCGTCGGTCTCGTTGTCCATGATGACCACGGTTGAGCCACACGAGATCGAACCAAGCGAAACCAGGAAAGCGAGCGCGCTCGAGCGGTAGATTGTCATCACGTTGTCCTCCACCATTAAGGTGCGTCCCAATTGGTGTACTGACAATCAGTTCTTTTCTTACCATATTACACTGGCATACCGTATTATTGGATCCGGAAGTGTACGGTGATGTGGCGCGTAAACACCCGAAGCGGATCCACGCGATCTACATCCGCAACGTAACGGGCGAGAAGGCCGACTCCCCGAGGATGACCCGCGCCTTTGAGGGGATCGCCCGAAATACCTGGCACCTGTTCATCGATCCGAGCCGCCTTCCCGTGTGCGGTGAGTCGCCCTAGGCTCTGCGGACGGCGCGGCCTCACGGTCAGGGATCACCGGCCCGCCGCCGCTGGTACACCTGAAGCAACAAGGCCAGCAAGGCGAACAGTGCGCTCACGAGAAACAAGGGCACGCTCATCGACGCGCCGCTCCCCAATGCCGACCACGGCCAAACCAAGGACGTGGCGACGCAGGGAATGTCACCCCCGAGCCTCAACTTGGAGTAATGGTTCCCGTCGATCTCGACCTCGAAACGGCGACTCCCGCCGCAGCGGTCAGTGTCCACGCGATAGGTCAAGCGATGCAAACGATTGTCCACTCTGCCGGCGTGTTTCACGCTCTCCCGATAAAGTCCTACGATCTGGCAGTCGTGCTGCTCACCGCTAAGGACCCGCAACAGATACGGCGACGCTCACGCCACACTGGCCACGATGTGGAGCGGAGAACGAAGCGGTGTCAGGCAGCTTGCCGTCGCAACGCCAACGCCGCAGGGAGCCCCTTCTTGGCGGGGTGCCGCAGCGCATGGCGAATGAGCCAGCGGCGCTCTTTGGCCGCCGCACTAGATGGGCCGCCGAGCTCGTCGAGCCACACGCGACAGGTCTCAAGAAGCAAGCCAGGATGATCCTTGCCAAGGTCGCCGAGATGGTTGGCCACCGAGCGCGTGACGTAACGGTCTGGATCGTCGCGTAGTGCGGTGAGGAGCGGCAGCGTGAGCGTTGGATCGGTGCGAACAGCCTGCAAGTGGGTCGCCCAAGGCAGGCGCGGCCGCGTGCCTTCGGAGATAAGCCTTCGGATGTGCGGATTGGGGTCATCTACGCGTTGTCCGAGCCGCTGCAGCGTCTGCGCGAGCCGTGCACGCAGAAAGGGCCGGATGCTAAATTCAGCCGTGAAGCGCATGGTCAGCTCGAAATTGGCGTCGAGCGCGGCGGAAAAGAGCACGTCGTCGTCGGTGCCTCCGAATTCGCCCAGTAGAGCGCTGTGG
>JAPYTK010000214.1 GCA_029941785.1 Polyangiaceae bacterium
GTTGAGGCCGCTCTCGTGGGTACCGCCCGAGGCGGTGCGGATCCCGTTGACGTACGACCGTAGGTAGAAATCGAGTCCGTCCGTCCACTGCAGCGCCACCTCGACCCGCAGGTCTCCGGCGTCCTTGCTGAACACGAAGGGCTCCTTGTGAGTGGCGCGCCGATCCCGCTGTGTCACGAGCACGGGGAGGTAGTCGGCGATTCCCTTGGGGTGTTCGAAGAGGTAACTCTTCTTGCCCACTTTGTCTTCAAAGGCGATTTGCACTCCCCCGTGCAGATAGGAACGAGCCTCGAGACGCTCGCGCACCACCTCGGGATCGAAACGGGCCTTTTCACCAAAGATCTCCGGGTCAGGTCGAAAACGAATCGTGGTGCCGTGACGCCGCGTGTTGCCCACCTTCTTCAGCTTCGTCTTGGGGGCGCCCCGACCATAGGTCTGCATGTGCTCCTTGCCATCCCGGTACACGCGGACCTCAAGCAATTCGCTCAGCGCGTTGACCACGCTCGCACCCACCCCGTGAAGCCCACCCGATACCTGATAATTCTTGCCGCCAAACTTTCCCCCGGCGTGCAGAGTACAAAGGATCAGCTCGACCGCAGACTTCTTGTGGCGCGGGTGCACATCCACCGGGATGCCCCGACCATCGTCCGTCACCGTTGCGCCCATCCCATCGGCGTCGATCGTGACGTGGATCTTATTGGCGTAGCCGTTGATCACTTCATCGACCGCGTTGTCCACGATCTCCCAGAGCAGGTGATGATAACCGCGACTGTCCGTGCCACCGATGTACATGGCCGGTCTCTTGCGGACCGGCTCCAGCCCCTCGAGTACCTCGATGTCGCGCGCTGTGTAACTGCTGCGCTTGTTCTTGCTGGTCGCCACGGTTCAGTCCCCTCCCAGGGACGGCTGCTCGACCGGCCGGACTTGATAGGAGGAAAAGCCACCTCGCTTGACCAGCCAGCTGCCGCGCGCGCCGCGCGAACCGAGGAGGCTCCGCAAGGTCAGAGAGCGGGTCGTGCCCTTGGCCGTCTCCACCGTGATGGTGTCCAAATCCCGGTGGCCGAGCTCGGCGCCGATCAAGCTCGCCTTCTTGTCGAGCTTGATCACGAGCACCCCCTTGCCCGGCCCGCTCAGCAGCGACACCTCGGAGGCATCGACCGCGAGCGCGTGGCCATCGTCTGCTGCGCACATGATGTAGTCCGGCTCCCGCCTCGTGCCGAGCGGAACGACCGTCAGGATCTCATCACCCGCTGCAGGGCGCGCGAATTTGCGCCCCGAACGGGTCGACGGTTCGACATGCCCCCGCAAGGAGAAGCGAAGCCCCAAGCCTCGGCGTGTCACGGCCAGGGCAAAGGGCGGCTCGGGCTCGGTGGCCATCTGCATCGGCAAAGGCACCTTGAGGACCCTCGGATCGAAAGACATCATCGACACGATGCGCTCGCCATCGCCCAGCTTGAACCGCTTCTGGATGGGATCGCCATAGCCAGTGGCCGCCGGCACGTCCGCCATCCGACACACGTAACAAACACCGCGGTTCGAGTAGAACGCGACCGAACTTCGCGTCGACCCCGCCACCGCGGCGAGCACGCGATCGCCATCGCGCATCCGGGTCGAGTTGACGTCTTTGACGCTTCGCACCCGCTTCACCCAGCCGCTCGCGCACAGGATGATGAGGCCATCCTCATCGACGATGTAGTCTTCGGCCTGAAACTCGGGCTCGTCGACGGCCACCGCGATCTTGGTACGCCGCGGCGTACCGTATTCACCGCGGAGCTCCACCAGCTCGTCGCGGACGAGCTTCCAGCGTTTCGTCTCGCTGCGAAGCAAGTTCTGCAGCTTGCGAGCTTGACCACGTTTCTCGCTGAGCTCCTCGCGGATGGCGAGAATTTCGAGCTTGGCCAGCCGGTAGAGCTTAAGCTCGAGGATGGCGTCCGCCTGAAGCTCGGACAATCCGAAGCGACCGATCAGTTTTGCGGCCGCGTCCTTCTTCCCGTCACTCTTGCGAACGATGCGAATGGCCTGATCCAGTGCGTCAAAGACGATCTCGAAACCTTCGAGAACATGGATCCGTTTGAGCAATTGGCGCAGGTCGTATTCAATACGACGTGTCACCGTGCGGAAGCGGTAGTCGAGAAACTCCCCGATGATGGCCTGCAGACCGAGGCGACGCGGCGAAGGGACATCACCGTCTTCGGATGGGACGAGACAGGTGAGGTTAAATTGCACGGTCGTCTGCAGCGGCGTGTGCTTGAAAAGGTAGGACATCACGAGATTCGGATCCGTCCCACGTTTGACTTCCAAGACGACGCGTACCTGTTCGGTGGACTCGTCACGGACGTCCAGCAAAGCCGGCAGCTTCTTCTTGATCACCGCCTCGGCGATCTTCTCGACGATAGCCCGACGCTCCACGCCGTAAGGCATGCTCGTGAGGACGATCAAGTCCCCTTGGCCCCGGCGCGGCGAACTCTCGTGCTCCCACTCGCCGCGGAGCTTCAAGGTCCCGTGGCCGTCCTCGTAGATCGCACGGATCTCGGCCTTGCTTCCCAGTAGATGACCCCCCGTCGGAAAATCAGGCCCCTTCACGTGCTTCAGCAAACCGACCAGCGTGATCTGATCCGAATCGATCATGGCGAGCGACGCGTCGATGACCTCGCCTAGATTGTGTGGCGGGATGCTCGTCGCCATGCCCACCGCAATGCCGTAAGCGCCGTTGACCAAGAGATTGGGGTAGCGCGCCGGCAAGACGATGGGCTCCTCCCGCGTGCCGTCGTAGTTTTCGCGGAAATCGACGGTGTCCTTGCCCAGCTCGCGGAGCAGTTCCATCGCCACGGGCGTGAGCTTGGCCTCGGTGTAGCGCATGGCAGCGGCCCCATCACCATCGGGAGAGCCGAAGTTACCTTGGCCGTCCACCAGCGGGGCGCGCATGCTGAAATCCTGCGCCATCCGCACCATCGCATCGTACAGAGCCACGTCGCCATGAGGGTGGTACTTACCCATCACTTCACCGACCACCGCCGCGCTCTTTCGGTAGCGACCGTCCGGGCGGAGTCCCAGGTCGTTCATCATGGCGTACATGATGCGACGCTGCACAGGCTTGAGCCCGTCGCGCACGTCCGGCAATGCCCGCGAGGTGATGACGCTGAGAGCGTAATTGAGGTAGCGCTTCTCAGCCTCGGCCGCGAGCGAGGTGTCGGGGATGGGCGGAGGAGGGGTGGAATCAGAGCCACCTCCGCCGCGACCTCGGCCGCCGCCTCCTGAGGACCTGCGTTTGCGCCCCTTTCCCTTTATCGGAAGGCTCAACTGACTAGGCTTATCGCCCATCGTATTTTAGCTCCTGTTGCGCGGCCGAAGATGGCCTCGACCGCAGCCATTCTCGTCTGGTAATCCGTTCAGTAGTCACCACCTTCAGGACTTAGCGATGCACGAGCATTTGGTCAAGGATCCCGAGCCTCGGCCCGCAGACAGCCGCGGGGCTTGTGACCGCCAAAATCCTAGGCTACGGAGGGCCGCGGCCTCTGGTTGCACGCCATGACCCAACCCCTGCTTTCTCGCCTCCATGGCCCGTCGTCGTGCCGTGGCAAAAGGCCCTGCCAACTCCAGCCTGGAGCTGTAGGGTTGTTCAGCCGCGCCATGGTGCTGGGGCTCCTGGCCATCGGGCTGATCGGGATGAGCGTGGGCTTCGCGTCCCAGGCCTGGGCTCAACCGACCACGCCGGGCGGCGCGGCCCCGCCGTCGAACATTCCGAGCACCGCCACAGAAGCCGACCGAGCCGAGGGCAAGCCCATCGCCGACGTTCAGATTGCCGGCAACCGCCGCATCTCGACCGAGACGATTCAGAGCGCGCTGCAGTGGCTCGTGGTGGGCAAGCCCTTCAATCCCCAAGGCATGACGCGGGACGTCCGAACGCTCTGGGACCGGGGCTTCTTCGATGACGTCCAAGTCGACCTCAGCACCCGTCGTGGCGAAATTCGGCTGCGCATTCTCGTTCGAGAGCGACCGAGTGTGACGAAGATCACGATCAAGGGGAACACCAACATCGACGACGAAGATCTCAAGGGCATTGCCACCAAGGAGATCAAGCTCGGTTCGATCATCCGACACACTGCCATTCGCCGCACCGTTCAAAAGCTGCGGGACAAGTATGCCGAAGAAGGCTACTTCCTCGCCGAAGCGGACTACGAGATCGCGAACCTCAAGAACAACGAGGTGGCTCTGACCTTCACGATTCGTGAACACGAGAAGGTCACCGTTCGTCGGCTCACCTTCGTCGGGAACGACAACATTGCAGCGAGCGAACTGCGCGAGCTCATGCTCACGGGCGAGCGAGGCATGCTCGAAAAGCTCATGCGCACCTTGACCGGGGGCGGGCCGAGCTTTCGCCAAGACGCCTTCGAGCGTGACATCTTGATCATCACCTCGCATTACCTCGACAAAGGCTTCTTGTCCGCCCAGGTCGCCGCGCCGCGTGTCATGCTCACGCCGGATCGTTCGGGTATCGACATCACGATCACCATCGATGAGGGCCCGCAGTACAAAATCCGCCGACTGCACGTGATCGAGGTCGATCCCGATGGCAAGGAGATCGAACCACTAGGAGGCCGCCGTAAGCTGCGAGAAATGGTCCACGCTCGATCCGGCGATTTTTTCAACCGTGCTCTTCTGGTCAAGGATCTCTCGCGCATCCAAACGATGTACCGGGACAAGGGGTACGCCAACGTCGAGGCGCCGCCCCAAACCCAACTTTACCCGGACCTCAAGGAGGTCGACATCATCGTTCGGGTGAAGCGACGCTCTCTCGTTCACTTTGGCCGAATTTCCATCGGCGGGAACACCAAGACCCGGGACAAAGTCATTCGCCGAGAGATGGTCATCAACGAAGGTGAAGTCTTCAGCGAGACGGGGCTCGAGCGCTCCCGTTTGCGGGTGACCCAGCTCGGCTACTTCGAACGCGTCGACGTCTCTACAGAAGTGGGCGGTGACTCAGGCAAGATCAACGTCAACGTGGAAGTGGTCGAGAAGCCAACGGGCACCTTCCAAGTCGGTGCCGGTTTCTCCAGTATCGAGAGCTTCATCGCCACCGCACAGGTGCAGCAAGCCAATCTGTTCGGTCGCGGACAATCGCTCGCCTTGATGGCACAGCTGTCCGGCTTGCGTCAGCTCATCGACATCCGATTCACCGAGCCCTACTTCTTCGACAGCCGCTTCTCGATGCAGGGCAACCTGTTCGACCAACTACGCGTCTACAATCAGTTCGCCCTCGACTCGACCGGTGGCTCGCTCACCGTGGGTTATCCCATCATCTATCCCAAGTTGCGCGGCTCGCTCACCTACACCCTGAAGAGCGACGAGATCGACACACGAACCACATCGACCATCTTCGGCACGTCGAGCGCCGTGTCGGTGTTTCAACGTCTGCCCCTGGCCAACCTCTTCAATGACGGACTCACTTCCAGTCTTCGCCCTGCCCTCACCTACGATACACGCAACAACCGACTGTTCCCGACGAGCGGTGTGTATCTGCAAGGTTCCAGCGAGATCGCGCTGAGCGGGCTTGGCAGCGACAACGAGTACGTCAAAAACAAGATCGTCAGCCGTTTTTACTTCCCCCTGACTCAAAAAATCGTCCTGAAGTTCAACGCCGAAGCGGGACTGGTCACGAGTCCCGACTCCGAGGGCGTCCCCCTCTTTGCGCGCTTCTTTCTCGGCGGCATTTTCGACTTGCGGGGCTACCGCCTCCGTACGGTCGGTCCGCGCTTGCCGTTGAAATCCACGCTCGACGAGAATGCTCCACTGATCACCAATGGCGCAAACATCGGCGGAAACCTGAGTTACTTCCAGAACATCGAGATCGAAGTTCCCATATTGGATCAGGTTGGACTACGCGGCGTCGTGTTCACCGATCTAGGCAACACCTGGAACCTCGAATCGGTTTATTGCACCGCCGCACCCTCTTCGCCGAACGCCGTCACCGACCCCTGCTTCGCACCGGAGAACCTCTTCGACGTTCGCACCTCGTGGGGCTTCGGTCTGCGTTGGTTTTCCCCGCTGGGCCCGCTACGATTCGAGTGGGGCTTCCCCTTCAAGCACCTGCCCTACGAAGAACCCAGCGTGTTCGAGTTTACGATCGGTAACTTCTTCTAGGCCCACATCCTAGCGAGGAACCGCTTCTGCGTCCCGCGCCCCGTCCGTACCTGCCCCCATCGCCCCCTGAACGCCCTGAACGCCAATGACTGAATCGACCATCAACCAAAAGGTCCCCGTCAGCATCCAAGACGAGATGCGAACCAGCTACCTCGATTACGCGATGAGCGTGATCGTCGGTCGCGCCATCCCCGACGTGCGCGATGGCCTCAAGCCCGTCCACCGACGGATTTTGTATTCGATGAGCGAGCAGAACATCAACGCCAACGGCCCGCACAAGAAGTGTGCACGCGTCGTCGGAGACGTGCTCGGCAAGTACCATCCCCACGGGGACCTCGCGGTTTACGACGCCCTGGTTCGAATGGCACAAGACTTCAGCTTGCGCTCGCCTCTCATCGACGGGCAGGGCAACTTCGGCTCGATCGACGGCGATTCCGCCGCCGCCATGCGTTACACCGAATGCCGACTTGCAGCCCTCGCCGGCGAATTGCTGACCGATCTCGACAAGGACACCGTCGATTTCCAACCCAATTACGACGACAGTGAGCACGAGCCCACGGTACTCCCCGCAAAATTCCCGCAGCTGCTGGTGAATGGTTCGGGCGGTATCGCGGTGGGCATGGCAACGAATATTCCGCCTCACAATCTCGGTGAAATTTGCGAGGCGACGATCGCCCTCATCAACAACCCCGAGATCACGCTCCTGGATTTGGTGGGCATGGTTCCAGGGCCCGACTTTCCTACCGGCGGCCTCATCTACGGCCACTCGGGGATCCGCCAAGCGTACACGACAGGACGGGGCTCAATCGTCATGCGGGGCCGCGCCCATACCGAGCCCATGAGGTCCGGCGACCGCGAACAGATCATCATCACGGAGGTCCCCTACCAGTGCAACAAGGCACGCCTCGTTGCCCGCATTGCCGAGTTGGTCAGAGAAAAAAGGGTCGAAGGGATCAGCGAGGTTCGCGACGAGAGTGACCGCGACGGAATCCGTGTGGTCGTCGATCTGAAGAAGGACATCTTCCCTCAAGTCATTCTCAACCAGCTCTACAGAATGACACCACTGCAGTCGACCTTCGGCGTGATCAACCTCTCGATCGTCGATGGCAGTCCGCGCGTCCTCAATCTCAAAGACACCATTCAGTACTTCGTTCAGCACCGGCGCGAAGTCGTTCGTCGACGGTCCCAGCACGACCTGCGTCAAGCCGAAGCCCGTCGAGATCTCGTCGAAGGTCTGGGTATGGCGACGACGGACATCGATCTCGTGGTCCGCACGATCCGCGATTCCAGGGACACCGAAGAGGCGCGGATCCGATTGATGGCATTGCCCCTCGGGGGCTTGGGCGACTTCCTTCTTCGCGCCGGCCAATCCCAAGAGTCCATCGATGAAGCCAAGGCGCGGGGCGCGTACCACTTGTCGGAACGACAAGCCAAAGCCATCTTGGACATGCGACTCGGCAAACTGACCGGTTTGGAACGGGAGAAGCTCGCCAAGGAGTATCGCGAACTCAGCGAACGAATCAGCTACCTACGTGAGATCCTCAACGACGACGAAAAGCTGATGGGTGTGATCGTCACGGAACTCGAAGACATTAGCACCCGTTATGCAAACCCGCGCCGGACCGAGATCGTCGCGACCGAAGCGGATATCCATATCGAGGACTTGATCCAAGAGGAGGACATGGCGGTCTCGATCACCCACAGCGGCTACATCAAGCGGACGGCCGTCAACACCTACCGCGCCCAGAAACGGGGGGGCAAAGGCCGAACCGGGATGGCGGCTCGGCAGGAAGATTGGGTCAACCAACTGTTCGTCGGATCGACGCACTCCTTCGTGTTCTTTTTTACCGACCGGGGCCGAGTGTTCGTCAAGAAGGTCTACGAGATCCCTGAGGCAGCGCCGAACGCGCGCGGCCGAGCCATCGTGAACTTTGTCGGCATCGAATCGGATGAGAAGGTCGTGGCCTTTGCGCTGGTGGACAACTTCGACGAAGGCAAATTCATCGTCACGCTCACGCGCCAGGGACAAATCAAGAAGACCGCCGTCAGCGACTACCGCAATTACCGACAGAGCGGCATCATCGGTGTACGCATCGAGGAAAGCGACAAGCTGCTCACCGCGACGGTCACCGACGGAAGCTGCGAACTCATCATCGGCACCCGTCGGGGGATGGCCATTCGTTTCCCGGAAGAGCACGTTCGTCAAATGGGGCGAGCGACGCGGGGCGTGAAAGGCATCGACTTGCGGGGTGACGACGTCGTGGTCGGCATGGGCGTCTATCACCACGGGGACAAACGAGACCGTGTCCTCACGGTGTGCGCGCTCGGTTACGGAAAACAAACCCCCATCAATGAATTTCGTCTTCAGAGTCGGAACGGCAAGGGCGTCCGGCTCATCGATGCCAGCGACCGCAACGGACCGGTCGTCGGCCTCGCCTTGGTGCACGCGAGCGACGAACTCATCGTGATCACGGACCGCGGCCAGACCCTGCGCACGGAGGTCTCGGGGATCCGAGAGACCGGACGGAATGCCCAAGGGGTGTCCATCATGCGTGTGGCGGAGGGTGAACGCATTGTCGCGATCGAAACCTTCGCCGACGATGCGGACGAGATCGGTGACGCGGAGGGCGAAGACGCTCCAGCGAACGCCGACGGGGATAATGGCGCTGGCGACGAGACCGCTGCACAAGAGCCGACGGCGGAAAGCACGGAGGCCGGCGACGGGAGCGACGAGGCTCCACCCGAGGGCGAGACGCCCGAAGGCGACTGAATTTTCAGGAAAAATGAGGCTCATCGTGGCGAGATCGTGCATGATCGGCCTGTGAAGGTTTGTCCTGCCTGCAATCGCGATTTCCCCGACGATGATGCGGTGTGCATCGATGACGGCGTCGCGCTCGTTCGGGTGGATAGCCGCGACCAGGAAGCACAGGACCTGATCGGCACGGTCGTCGATGGCCGTTACCGCCTCGAACGGGTCGTCGGCCGGGGTGGAATGGGCACGGTCTACGCCTGTCGCCACGTGGTGGTGGGCAGAGCCTTCGCAATGAAAGTCCTCCGCAGCGGCGTGGAGCGCTCCGAAGAGATTCTGCAGCGGTTCATTCGAGAAGCGCAAGCCACCAACGAGATCGAGAGTCGTCACATCTGCGAGATGACCGACTTCGGACAACTGCCGGGCGGCGCTTTCTACGTGGTGATGGAGCTGCTGGACGGGATGAGCCTCACC
>JAPYTK010000215.1 GCA_029941785.1 Polyangiaceae bacterium
GGCGCGGGTGCTGGCGCAGGTGCTGGCGGAGCCGTGGCCGTGGGCGGCGGAGGCGCGGGCGCTTGCGCCTCGACCGAGTCAGAATGCACCAGCACGCCCGATCCCATCGCTATCGCGAGCGCGAGCGGCGCTGCGAGACGCGCTCGATCTGCGTGCGTCACCGATACCAAAGAGGCGTCCATTTCTTCCCCAAAAAAGTCGTTCGCGTTTCGAGTCATCTCGTCCTCACCCTATCGAATGATGTCCTGATCACAGCTGTTCGACCCCGCGCCATGCGCGTCCGTCGCCCCGTTTTTTCGGGAGCCCGGAGCATAGCCCAGATGGCATCGATTGCGCGATGTCTGCGAACAACTTTGGCCTCTTTCCCAGAGTCTGGTGGCCAAGCGACCGCGACCCACGCATCGTAGCCCCTCACCGACCATCCCTGCGGTCACAGTACTTCAGTAAACGCGGTCGCCTTCGTTCAAGGCTTGAATCGGGCAACCAGCACGTCAAAAACCCAAAGCCGACATCCGTACCATTAGCGATTCTTGATTCCGATGGCCTAGCCATGGACATTCGCAGAGCCACGACCGACAATCTGCGTCATGGGGAAGATGCAGCTTTCGGCGGTGTGCGCGATCCTGCTCCTCGGTTGCGGAAGCGTCACCGAGAGCGGCGGGACATCGACCACCGGTTCGTCAACCTCCGGCGGAGCGGAGGGGGAGCAACTGTACGTCGGCATGGGCGAGTACGATCCGGGCCGCGACTGGCACGCGATCATGCGCTTCGACGGCTCCGAGGATCTCGACAGCTCCGGCGGCACGGCCTACGCGCCCGACGCGCACATCCCCGTCTGGGATCTTTCGGCGAGTGACGGCACCACGCTCAACTTCGCGCACGGTCTATACTTGAACGAGTCGACCGACGACATGTACGTCGCGAGCATCTTCACGAGCACCACGCCGCTCACGATGGGCTCGCCGATGTCGGACGCCGGCTCGGTGGGCGTCATCAGCAAGATGAGCCAAGCGGACGGCGGGCAGACGCTGGCGCGGCATATTTTCGGGAGCCAGACCACGCTCAAGCAACCGCACGCGCTGTGGGTCGACGAGAGCCGCGACATTCTCTACGTCGCCAACACCTTCGGCAAGACCATCCTCGCCTTCGAGCCCGGCTCGAGCGCCGACGGCGACATCGCCCCGGCGCGCACCGTGAGCCACGAGAAACTCGGCAATCCGGTGTTCGTGTTCGTCGACGAGGGCACCGATCGGCTCTTCGTCGCGAGCATGGCGACGGCCGTCCCCGGGATGATGCCGTCCATGCGCTCGGCCATCAACATCTACAACAACGCCTCGAGCGCCGACGGCAACCGGGAGCCCGACATCCAAATCGCGGGGAACAACACCCGCCTCGACGCCGGCAACAACCAGACCACCCACAACGTTTGGTACGACGCGAGCACGCAGCTCCTGCTCGCCGGCCATCACACCAACGAGCTGCTCATCTACGATCTGTCGGCGATCGATCTCTCACCGGCGAGCCCCACCGAGCACGATCTGACCCCCCGCGTGCTCGAGGTGCACGAGGACGGCGGCGGCAGCGACATCGGCAACTGGAGCGTCTACGGCTTCTTCCACCTGCCGGAGAACGACCGCCTCTTCGTCTCCTGCGGCCACGCCCAGATGGGGCCGACCCCCGGAGCGCCCCCCAACGCGATCAAGATCTACGACGGGCTGCTCGGGGGGAGCGGCAGCGGCCTCGTCACGCCCACCCGGGTCATCCATTGGACCGATGGCGATCGCTACCTGCCGCCCCAACCGCTCTGGGTGCGTAACTGACCGAGCGACGGCCGGCCGCCAACCTGCGCTCCCACCGCCCTCCGCTACTTGCGCGAAAGGGATCACCCCGCACCTCGGTCAGCGGTACCATGCCGCCATGCGGCGCCGCTTCCTCTCCCCATTCGTAGCCACCGTGGCCCTGGCGGCCTGTCTCCCCTCCCCCAAGAACCCGGAGCGGGTGTTCCAACGAGACGACGGAAGCTGCTGGGAAGATCTCAGCAACTGCCCCGACCCCATCCCCGAGGGGATGTCCTGCAATCCCCCGCCACCCAAGCAGGTCGCCTGCCCCTGACGTCTCACGCCCACCCGGGTCATCCATTGGACCGATGGCGATCGTTACCTGCCGCCCCAACCGCTCTGGGTGCGCAACTGACCGGATCGCCGCTCAGTAAACCTGGATCGCTTGCCACCCGGAGTCGGGATCGTTGCCCGTCATGTCGAGGCCGGCCTGGATCTCCCAGTTGTGGCTGATCATATGACCTTCAAAACTCGGTCCCACGTCGGGCGGTAGCTGAAGCGGCACCTGCCACTGCATCTGTTGGCCCTGCTGCATCTGAAAGGCGCCGGCGACCGGGATCCGGTGCTCCCAGCTCACGTGGTTGCCCCGCACCGTCTCGGTGCTCTGGCAGCCATCTTCCCAATCCGTGTCGCTCAACTCGCAGCGTTCGGTCGCCCTGACGAGCAGGTACACGCCGCTGACGTTGCCGGCGGCCTCGGCCTGGCCGTAGATCTGGATCATGGCGGCCGTGCCGCGCTGCACGGCAGGACATTGAACCTGCACCTTGACGGCGCCGCCCGTGATCGCGTTCTTGATATTGCCGAGAAAACCCATCGCCCCACTCCTTGTGCCGACCTCTACCGTAGAGGCCTGGAAACGGTAGCCTACGGAGGAGCACAAGTCACCACGCAGGAAAAAACAGGCTGTGGGCGCATGCTAAGCCCACAGCAAGGTCATCGAAGCAGGATTTCGACGGCCAAACGCAGTTTTTCGACGTTCCAGGTGAAACTTTCGCCTTGGGATCTCGTTTAACTACATAGACGCCCGCCATGACACTCGCCATCCCCGCCACCGTGATCGACTGCAGCACCGAAGCGGATCCGGTGCCCGGTGAAGTCGATCGGGCCACGCTCGAGATGGCCAAGGCCGGCGACAGGGCCGCGCTCGCGCGTTTCGTCAAGCTGTACGAACACCGGCTGTTCGGGTTCCTGTCTCGGATGATGGGCCGCGGGCCGCATGTCGAAGACATGGCCCAGGAGGTCTTCATCCGCGCCTACCAAGCCTTGCCACGCTTCGAGCACCGTCGTCACGCCCGGGTCTCGACCTGGCTGTTCACGATCGCGGCCCGACTCGTGAAGGACGCACGAAAGAAGCGCTCGCTTCGCCTGCTGCCGCTCACGGATCGGGACCACGAAACCCGCTCCGTTACCACGCCAAGACCGCACGGTCCCGAGCGCGCGCGCGCGCAACGTGAACTGGGTCTCGCGCTCGAGCAAGCCGCCAAGCAGCTGAGCGAAGAGCAACGGATGACCTTCGTCCTGGCGGAATTTCACGGCATGAGCATGGCCGAAATCGCTGAAGTGACCTCCACCTCCGTCAACACCGTCAAGACCCGACTACTCCGCGCCCGTGCTCGCCTTCGCGCACTGATGCATGACACCTGGGAAAGCTACCAACGATGAGGCCACGCCAAATGAACACCTGGACGGCGCAACGTCCCCCCGCCGATTTCCCGAGCCGCACGGTCGACGCGATGCTGAGCGCAAAACGGCAGCCTGCCGCCCTTCGGCTCCGCGGGCGCGGGCGCTTCGGCCCCTACCTGCTGCTCGCCGCCGCCCTCGTCAGCAGCGCCGCGTGGGCGCACCTCTCGCCTCATTCACCATGGAACGCTGACGAGGCCCAAGCAGCCAGCGCCGTGGCGATCCCCTCCCTGCCCACTGCCACCCTGCCCATGCCCCGCAAGATCCCCGCCCCGCCCCACATTGAAATCCAGTCGCCACCAACGGTATCCCAACCCGCCGCGCCCATCTCTGCGCGCCGGCTCCTGCCTCTCGCCGCGGCCTCCGCAGCCCCTACGCCACCGGTCGTCGCCCCCCTTCCCCGCTGTCAGTGTGGCCCCGGCGCGATCGTCTGCGCCTGTCTCGACTGATCCCTACTCATCGCCCGCCTGCGCTGCAGCGCGGACCCGCCAAACACCTACCGGAGAACGATATGACCCAGAATCGCATTTTCATACTTTCTATTGTTATCACGCTAAGCTTGCTCGGCGGAACGGCCAACGCCGACACGAAAACCGCCACCACGACCAAGAGCCGTGACGGTTACGGCTACGTATTCAAGGACGACCCCTTGTCCGGCCTCTCATCGCAGGCCAACAGTCCGCTCATCAGGGTGCGGGCCCGCGCTCCCCGCCGCATGCTCCTCCGTCCGCGTCTGCAGTTCGTCGATACAATGCTTCAATCGGTCGAGTCGATTTGAGACCACCCTTCTCCCACCCCAGGCTACGGCCTTTCCGGCGGGCAGGACCGCGGCAGCCGTTCGCCGTGCGCGGGCCCCTCTCAGTGAGGAATGAAGTTGTCGCAAGCCTCGTCAATGAGGCTGATCGACGAGGCGAATTGCCCCGAGTAGTCCGGATCATGGACGGACGCCTTGAAACCATGTTTGCCCCATAGCGCGATGAATTGGGCGAGAGCCGAATTCGGCCCTCCAGCGACGAAGCCGATGACCACGACCGCATTCTCATCGCCGCTCTTTGCAGCGACCACCGCGTCGTACCAATCTTGGGGCGTGCCCGCGTCGTTTCCGCCTTCGTCGGTGATGAACGTCACAACCAGCAGGGCGTCGCTGCGGAGAAAACCATCGTTACAGGCGTCCGCCGCGTTCATGGCCGGCGACAGCGCCGCGACCATCGAGTCCATCGGACGCTCTTGGGCGTGCCCGGCCAATCCTAGCTGCGCCACGCACGCGAAAGCCGCATTGATGTCCGGCTCGCCCATCTGGATGTACCGTTTTGCGCCGGCGAGCTGGCACAGTTGGTTCGAAGCGCCCTTGCCCGCAGGATGGACGACGCCAGCGCCGATGGTCATGTCGCAGGCTTCGAACGTGGCGTTGCAGATGTAGTTGTTGTTCTCCTGACACACGCTTTGGCTCATGCAGCCGTTCTCGCCGATCTTGCACTTTCCCCAGTCGTCCGTGTCAGCCACGAGAATGTGATAGTCGTCCTTCGCGGCGATGTTCGCCTTGATGCTGTCGATGAAGCCAGGAAAGCTCGCGATGAGCGCGTCTTGTTCGCCCTTCATCGAAACCGAATTGTCGATCACGAACAGAAAGTCGACCTTCGCGCAGCCCGCCGAAGCGCCGCCGCTTCCGATGGTGACCGCCGATGTCCCTCCGGCTCCTCCAACACCACCCGCGCCAGCCGTACCCGCCGTGCCGCTCGTGACGGTGGCACCGTGACCGCCCGTGCCGGCCTGATAAACTGAGGAACCTGAGTCACAACCGTTCACGAGAAAGAAGGCGAGAGCCAACAATGAAAAACTTGGGCGTATCCGCATGGTCGACCGTCCGGCGAGGCAAAGAGCGAAGGTGAAGCATCGATGGTACCACACCTTCTCGCCGTAGAGACAACCTGCTCTCCGTTACAACGAGGGGCCGTGCCAGCCGCGCCCTTGACGGCGCGAAGCGTTGGGCAACACTATCGCAGCGTGGAAAACGTCTCGCGAATCCTCGTCCTGCTATTCTTGCTCAGCCTCGCAGGCTGCAAGAGAAAAGCACCGTGCGTCAAGGCATGTCGCTTCGTCGAGCATTGCAAGAAAGAGGCACGCGAAGGCCGCGCCCTTCTCGGCGAAGGCAAACCCGAAGCGAAGCAGGAATGTCTCGACAAATGCAAGAACCACCCCGAAGATTTCGCAGCTTGTGAGGGTCGGTTCAAGACGTGCAAGCAGCTCCGAACCTGTTACGGCCCGCTGCGTTGATCGACCAGTCGTTCAGCGACGAAGCCGCTGCACTTTATCGATGAACACACCGACCTCGGCGTAGGCTCGGATGTAATCGTAGGCCAAGGAAAGATAGCCGCGATCGCCCTTGTGGATCCCCCACGAACTCTTGGCGATGAAGGTCTCCGTCTTGCGGTCGTAGCCGACCAACACCACAGCCTGATAGCCCACCGGCTGCAGAACCTGGCCTTGCTCATCGAGCTCGACGTCGACGCGGCGTTTCGCCCCGCCCCGCCACGCCGTCCCAGCGATGCCCAGACCCAGGACGATTTCGTGTCCCGATGCCACCGCCGCCTCGATGGTGGGCGGATGGTTCACAGCCGGACGGTTCTTACCAGGCGCCACCCGTCCCAGCAGATAGAAGTGGGTCACCCGATGTCGGCTCTTCTTGGAGAGCCGTTTGTCTCGGGCTCGCCGCTTCTTGGGCGTCTCGGCGCACGCGTCCTTCGGAATACGCGTGTCATAGGACCAGTCCGTCTCGAGACTGAGGCTTCGCATTTTCAACCGATTCGCAGCCGCTACAAGGTTGCTGCCCGACGCGCAGGGACCGAGCGGTTCGGAATCGGTCATGAGCCGCCACGCGTGCTCCTCAGAGAGATCGAGCTTGCCCCCGCCGTAGGCCGCTTCGACAGCAGCTGTCAGCGCAAAGGCGACGCTCGTTGCTCGGTAGCGGCCTTGGTATTTGACCGAGGTCTGCTTCGCGCGCCGGTTGACCGAGTCAGGCGGCTTCTCACCCCTCTTCTTGGCCTGAATAAAACCTCGAAAGCGGTTAAAAATACGGGGCCATCTACGTAAACTCACGCGCTTCGCGCGCGCGCCTATGGCGACCGACGAGGGGGGATCGAGCACCGCAAACTCGGTTCCTCCGAGCCGCAAGATAGGCACGCCCCGCATCTGACCGAACACCCGTCCGCGGGCCTTGGCGTCGACCTTCGCCTTCGTCTCCACGCGCGCAGCCTCGAGTCGGCTCATCGCCTTAGACGAGCCCACAGGGGCCATCGCGACCATGCCGACCGCGATGAACGACACGACAACGACCCGGGTCTTCACTCAGAAACTCCCCACAATGGCGGCGCCTCGTTGACCGCGGCCAAAGGTGGGCAGCACGGTCCAGCGCACCGATCCGACTGCAGGATTTTCAGGTTCGCCCGGTCGGGTCACGAACCACAGGATGCCCGCCGTCACGAGGCCGGCACCGCCAATGCCCGCCAGCACCCCGCCAGAGATGATCAGCGACTCTGCGGAATCGCGAGCCTCTTGTGCATCCTCGTCCAGTCGGCCTGCATGCTCGACATTGCCATTTTCCTTTGCCGTGTCCCGCTCCTGCTCGTGCGCCTCAGCCTCGGAGAACTTCGGCTGCGCCGTTCCAATCAAGACCCCCCCGGTCACGCCAAGGGCCAACGCCGCGCCTCCAGCGATCCACACCGCCAAGGGTGTCCCCTCACGCGGAGGCGCCATGTTCGCCGTGTAGCCCCGCGATTGCAGAGCCGCGAGACGCTCGTCGACGCCGGTGATGGGCAATACCTCCAGCCGAACCAGGGACGAGCAGCCCTCTGGAGGCGCGACGTCTTCGCCCGTGGCCTCCGCGCACCGCTTGCGATCCCCGTCGCGTGAAATCACCTCGCGATCTGCCTTGGAATCGCCACCAGCGCCCACGGTGGACACGGACACTCTCCCGGCCACGCGCGCCTTCGCGCGAGCAAAAAACTCGAACGCACCGATGGTCATGCCAGCCACCACGTGGGTTGCTCCGTCGCAGCTGCCGGTGAGATCCTTCAGGTCGAAGCGGACGCGATCCGCGCGGTATTTGCCAACCAAGGTCGTGTCGACGCCAAGTTCACCAGATTGCGCAAGCTTCGCCTCGAGCTTCGCCGCCCCCATCGGCACGTTGGTGTACAGCTGATTGGCATCGGTGATCCGGATGCGGTCTTGCTTGGGCTGAAACGGTAGGTAGTCGTAGTTTCCCGCCGCCTCGCAGTGACTCATGACGTGCAGCTGGCAACCATCGTATTTGACGACCACCAAGTTGTTGCGCGCCGCGGTTTCCAGATCGCCGCGGTCGCTCGCGTGCCAATCGACCAGAAAGGGCTTGTTCTTGTTCTTCGTACCCAGGCACTTCGCCGTCGGCACGTCTCCCATGCCCGGCGTAGTCGCCAAAGCCCCGGCGGGCGTCGAGGCGCAGCCGGTCAGCGCGATCACGCCGGCCGCGAACAACGAGAAACGAAAGAAGCCCACGCGCATGGAGCGCATCGTGGCCTGGTTGTTGCCGCAAGCCCAACTCGCGAGCACGATAAGTCGAGCGGCGCGAAAACCGCGCTCATTCGAAGCGCACGCCCATCGTCTGGGTCGCCCCGCCACAAGTCGCCGTGTTCACGCCCCCCCAATTGTTGTTCCCAATGCATGGGCACACGATGTAGCCGTTCGGGCAATTGGACCCACTGCACTCCGATGGCGGATTCAGCCACAACTCCCCGGTATAACGATCACACAAGGACCAGGTGTTGCCATCACAGGCGGCGGTGTACTTTGTGTTGTTCTTGAGCGCCGCGGCGAAATTGTTGACCACGGTGGCGTCCGTGCACGAGATCCCCGTCGTGTTGAAGGTGCCGTAAACGGTCATCTTGCTGAAGGTGGCCGTGAGATTCCCCCGCCACGTGTTCCAGACTGTGCACTGCGCAGAAGCCATCTGGCCATTGGTGAACGACTCCTCGAATGTCACGGAAATTGAGGTATTCACGCAGACGCCCGCGGTGCAAACCATCCCGTTCGCGCACACCTTGCCGCAAACTCCGCAGTTGTTCGTGTCCGTCTGCGTGTCGATTTCGCACCCCGTATTGTAGACATTGTCGCAATCGGCGTACCCGGTCGTGCACGTATCGATCTCACAAATTCCCGTGGTGCACTTCACCGACGCGTTCGCCGCGCCGCAGACATTGCCGCAGGCGCCGCAATTCTTGGCGCGGGTCCCGAGATCCACCTCGCAACCGTCCACCGACTGCATGTTGCAATCGCCAAATCCGGCCTTGCAAAAAGCATTGCACATGCCCAGCGAGCAGACCTCGCCAGCAGGACAAGAGTTGTCGCAGGCCCCGCAATGGCGCGGCTCGGAGTCCATGCTCACACAAAGCCCCCGCAGTTGACCTGTTCATCCGGGCAGGTCGTGGGCACGCCACCGGGGTTTTCTCCGTCAACGCCCGTTTGGCCCGTCGCACATGCGCTCGCCGCAACAATTCCCCAAGCCAGACACCAACAGCGCCAACCCTTGCATCAGTCGCATTCTTCAAGCCTCCGTCTGCGCCCGTCCGCGAAGATCTCGTTCTGGGCCTAGAATACCCGCGGTTGGACGAACTGCCAAGCCCGGGCCATCGTTGAGCGCCGCCTCTCGCCCACCATCCGGCGCCACGAAATGCGCGGGATAACAGGTCATGTCACTGTCCCAG
>JAPYTK010000216.1 GCA_029941785.1 Polyangiaceae bacterium
AGATGGGGGGCATCCACGGTTGCGTGGCAAAAGAGCACGTGCGTCGTTTTGCGGGTCAAGTCTACCTCGCCTACGTGATCGATCCGCCCACGTCGGCGACCGAGGCCAGCGACCGCGAGCAACTTCGATCGTGCAAGTTGGCACGGTCATGACAGCGGGATCCGGCTGAGACGCGGCCCATTGTCGCGGAGCTAATTGTTTCAGGAGTTTAGCGGCGCGGCACCACTCTTGCTCTTGTACGGGGCGTGCTTGGCTTGTTCTTGTGGACCAGTCGCGCCGTGCACGCTGTGGCACGGGGTCGCCTACAGCAGACCGCGCGGCGCGATTGGGCCACTCTTTGTCGTATGACAGCTTCCAGCGGCGGGTGGGGGGTCGTGGGGCCAGCCCGTGGCGAAGTGCAGAAGTGAACGCCATCCACCGACGAGGACGGCGAGTCCAATGACGGCGGCGCCTAATGTGGCGATCAGTGCCCGCCGACCTTCGAGTTGGCTGCGGCCGATCTGCGCCAGCCGCAGGCTGATGTACAGGGCGAGGCACGCCACGCCGAGGGCATAGGACCACGCGATGAGCGGCAGTCCGTTCCACGTCGTAGAGAAGGTCGCGGCGGCGTAATCGTGGGCGAATTTTGCTCCGAGCTGTCCGGTGGCTCGGGGCCAGCTGAAGCGCAGGAGATGCCAGCTCAGCAAGGCGGTGGCGAGCGCGCCGCTCATGAAGCGAACGGGTACCTCCCGCCGCGCCAAGCGCGCCGAAGATCCTGAGGTCAAGTCGCGCCGAGCGAGGGTGAGACTCAGCAGGGCGTGCGCGACGAATAGGATAGAGACGCCGACCGTCCACGGGAAAAGTCCCCCAGGTAACTGTTCTGCCTTTCTCAGTGCGGCGGCATACACGTGCGGTCCGGCCACGGCCTTGCTATGGGTCCAGAGCGCCACGGCCACCAACGGTCCCAGCGCCACGATACCGATCAGTGAATGGACGTTCGCCACCCCATGCTCGTCTCTCGTCGTGCCCCCTTGGCTCTCTGGGTCGTCCGGCTTGGTCACCGCGTGTCAGGTAGCAGCATGCGCCGCCGGCTGCCACGGTCGCTTCGGTGGGCGCTGGTTCGGATTTTCGCTCTTGCGGTGGCTGCGACGGCTTGTGGTTCGAGCAACGTGGGGGAGTCGAGCCTTGAAGCGACCTACACCTTCGTCGCTTCGTCGCGTGTGGACTCCCAGTTTAGAGACCTCGTCCGGCAATGGCTGAGCGGTGATGCGCGAGCGCGTGCTGCACTGGATGCTGCGTTGGAGCCCTTCGCTCGTCGTTTCGCCAACGATCCGGTGGGCCGGACCGCGACGGTACTGCGGGCCTTCAATGCGCTGACGGCAGAGCAATACGAGACGGCGAGAGACTTGGCCGCGCGCGTGCACTCCGGGCCACCCGGTGTGAATCGCGACTTGGCCCAGCTGGTGTTGGGGATTGCAGAGCGGCGACGCGGCAATCCCCAGCGGGCCTTGGCTCTGTTGACGCCCCTCCTCCACAAGCTCATCGACGACTTTGCCACCGAACGGCTCGACGAGGTGCTGGTGCGGGCCGCCCTCGACGCCGGCCGCTGGAAATTAGCGATACGTTTCATCGAAGTGTGGGTGCGTGAGGCGGCCGTAGCTGATCGTCGCGAGGTTTACAGGCGCCTGCGCGAGTTGATTCGCAAGGTGCCTCGTGAGGCACTGATCTCAGCCTTGGTTGAGCGTGTCGGGTCACGGTACGAACAGACGGAGTCCATTGATGAATCGGGCGTCGTGATTCTGCAATCGATCGCGCAGCAGCTTGCGATCATTGCCGGTGATGCGAAAGACCAGGCTCTGGCCGAAGTGTTGCTTAATCGATACCGGGCATTACTTGGGCCTTATGGTGAAACGGTGGCGCGGCTCGCCGTCCAACGCAGTCGCGGCCGTGTCTTGCCGCGCACCATTGGGTTGCTTGCTTCGCTGCGAGACCCGGCGATGAGGCGGCGTAGCGCAGACGTGCTCAGCGGCATGTTGTTCGGCTTGGCGCAGGCCGATTATCGGCTGGTGGCCCGGCACGATGGTGGTGATGTCGATCGCGTCCAGTTGGCCCTGTCGGAGTTGGCGGCTGCCGGAGCGGCCGTCATCGTTGCCGCGATCGATCCGAATCAGTCGGAAGCGGTGGCCGATTTTGCGAACAGAAATGCATTGCCCGTCCTGATGCTCACGCCGGATGCCGCGCGTCTGGACCGTGCTTCCTCGTTCGTTTTCTTGTTGGGGTCCGATCCCAGTCAGACCACGCAGGCAATGGCGAATCATCTGCGGGACGAGGGGGCGAGGGTCGTGGCAGGTTTCGGTGCACCGCTCGAGGTTGGAGTTGATGACAGCCGGGGGGTCGGTCTGTCGCGAACGTGTCGATCTTTACCTGGCGTGGGCGAGCTTCGCGCCGAGCGGGTCGACTCTCTTCTGATCTACGATGGCGCGAGTTGCATCGAAGAGACTCTGGAGCTCGCGAAAGCTCTCCGGGCTCGGGTCGGCGCGGGTTTGGGGCCAGCGGGGTCGCAAGGGCGACTCCTGGATCGATACGCACGACTCAGCAGCGGAGTATTTCCGATTGACGACGAGGACGAGCGTCTACGCGGGTGGCGAGCAGCCGGGCGCGAGCAACCGAGCTGGTTTCTCGCTCTCGGTCGCGACGCTGCCGTCCTTGCGTGGGCGGCCGTCTCGACGCTCACGAAGACCAGTGACGATCCGCGAAAGGTCGAAGCGCAGCGCGTGGCAGCGGCAAGCGCACTGGCGGCCGCAGACGTGACCTTGTGGACGACTGACAAGACGGGCTTCGCTGGGCGTAGGACGATGGTGCGCGATGTGAAGATCGAGGCGCCAACGGGGGGCCGCCGTGCCCGGTGAACTGCAGGTGGAGCGTTTGGCGGCACGACGTTGGTTGGTGCAGCTGCCCACCCGTCGAGCGACGATTCGACTCGCCGCACGGCTCGCTCCAGCGTTGCGCGCGGGCGACTTGCTCGCGCTTTCGGGGGACCTCGGTGCGGGTAAGACTTTCTTCACTCGCGCCTTGTGCCGGCGTCTAGGAGTTTCCGAGTCGATTCCGGTTACGAGCCCGACGTTTGCTCTCGTCCAGCCCTACGAGGGCCGATTGCCCATTGTGCACGTGGATCTGTATCGCTTGGGGGATGCGGACGAGGTCTTTCAGCTCGGGCTCCGTCAGGCTCGGGAAGACGCGCTGCTCGTGATCGAGTGGCCACGGACCTTTCTCGACGTCGTGGGAGGAGGAGAGGTGTCGATAGCCTTTTCGCTGCACGCGGACGGACGCCAAGTACAAATCGACCTTGGCGAGGCCCAGCCTGACGTCGTTTCTCGGTTTGGAGCCGTTCTCGCTGCGTCTGTTTCATCGGCTCGTGCTAAGAAGGCTCCGCTGTGAGCTTGTGGCGGAAGGTCGTAGGCGCTTGGTTGCGCCCCATCGTTGCGATGCTCGAGAACATCGGGCAATTGGTGACGCTCACACTGAAGACCATCATGTGGTTGTTTCGGCCCCCGTTTCGTCCCAAACGGTTGTTGGAGGCGATGGACTTCATCGGGGCGCAGTCGACATTCATCGTCGGCCTCACAGGCGTGTTCAGCGGCATGGTGGTAGCCTTGCAAACGTCGTACGCCCTGCGGGCCTTCAGTGCCGAAGGCCGCGTGGGCGGCATCGTTGCCGTCTCGCTCACGCGCGAGGTTGCGCCGGTGTTTGCGGCGATCATGGTGACGGCTCGAGCGGGAAGTTCCATGGCAGCAGAACTCGGCAACATGCGCGTGACAGAGCAGATCGATGCCATCAAGACGATGGGGGTCAGTCCCGTCCAGTACCTGCTGTCACCGCGTCTTCTCGCAAGCGTGATCATGATGCCTCTTCTTGCGGTTCTCTACATGGCCGTAGGCATGGGCGGGGCGTATCTCGTGGCCGTTGTGTGGCTCGGTGGAGACCCCGGCATTTTCGCGCAGAGCGTTCGTGACCTCGCGACCGTCGGAGACATCCGCATGGGAATCATCAAGGCGACGGTATTTGGTTTCTTGATCTCGTCGATCGCTGGCCGCTACGGCTACTTCGCTAGCGGGGGGGCAAAAGGGGTTGGGACGGCGACGACGCGGGCGGTGGTCGACACCTGTGTGGCGATACTCATCGTCAACTACATCTTGACGCAGCTGATGCTCGACGGCGGCATGTGAACCCGCCGCCAAGCGTGGCGCAGTCGTCAAGGTCGACCGAGTGCGTCTTGGACCTCGGTCAAGACCATCTCACTCAGCTTTTCCAACATCGCCTCGCCCTCTTCGGGTGTGGCCGCGGCTGGGGCACCGGTGTAGGCCCGATCGATGCCCATCGCCCTGAAGGTGGTCAGGCCGTTGTTGATCCCGTCGGCCAAGCTCGTCTCCAGTGCGGGAAGTTCGCCAGCGACTTCCCGTCGCACGTATTGCGGGTGACTCGCCAGGATCAGAGACGTCTCGTACTGACCGGCGTGGCAATTCCCCCGTTTGAACTCGTCGCTCAGCGTGCGCGCCCACCGTCGGGTCAAGGGGCAGGCTACCGAGGCTCGCGACCCATGCGGCGCGGCGGCGGCTCGGATGGCCTGGTCTTGTTCAGGCTCCAAGTGGTTGTTGATGAGACAGACATGGGCGAACCCCTCGTCGAGATATGCGCGAACGATCGCCTGAAGGAAGCCAGTCAAAGCGGCGGCGGGCACGGAGATCGCGCCTGCAAAACCACTAGCGAAATCGGTCACGCCGTAGGGAACGCTGGGAGCGATCATGGTGCGGATATCTCGTTCGTTCAGCCGCGCTGCCGCTCTCTCGGCCACCGCCTGGCTGATGTAGGTGTCAGTTCCGAGAGGAAGGTGCGGGCCGTGAGGCTCGACGGACCCCACTGGCAATAGCACCACGACGGGACCCTCTTGAAGTTGGGCATGCAGGGTCTCCGTATCGATGTCGGCAAGCCGTTGCACTTCGCTAGCGGTCATCTCTCAGTGTCCCTCCGGTGCGAGTCCGGCATCCTGATCCGTCTTGAGCTTCTTGCGGTTGATCTTTCCGCGATCGTTTTTCGGCAGTTCGTCGACGAACACGATCCACCGCGGGTATTTGTATTTGCTGAGCTTGGCTTGGACGTGCTTTTTGAGTTTGGCGGCAAGTTTAGCTTCCGCGGTGGGATCGCCCAGCGCGAGGCGCGCGTCTTCGCGAAGGACCACGAAGGCCTTCGGTTTGACGAGACCATCTCGTAGCGCACCGATGACCGCGACAGAGGACACGGCGTCATGAGTCAACATGCATTCCTCTACTTCAATCGGCGCGACCCACACGCCGCCCACCTTGAGCAAATCATCGGCACGACCCTCGAACCAAAAATAATCATCGGCGTCCCGCTTGAACAGGTCGCCGGTTCGGCACCAATGTCCGTGAAACGTGGTCCAGCTCTTCTCGCGATCCTGAAAATAGCCATGCGCGACGGAGTCTCCACGGACCCACATGACGCCCGTCTCGCCTACCGGCACTTCGTCTGCGCCCGGGCCGATGGCGTCGACGGGCAAGAGCTTGATTTCATATCCTTCGACGACTCGTCCTAATGATCCAGGGCGAACGTCGTTCGGACGATTCGAGCAGTAGATGTGAAACATCTCGGCCGATCCAATGCCGTCGTAGACTTCACCACCAAAGCGGTCGACAAAGCGCGTCAGCAGGCTAGGGGGGAGCGCTTCGCCTGCAGACAAGTGGAAGCGTACTTGTTGCATGTCCAGGCGTGTCTCGCCTCTCGTTTGTCGAGCGTCATCGTCGTCGAGCAGCTTGCCCATCATCGTCGGCACGTTCGTGATGATGGTCGGTCGGTATTCGTCGATCGCCTCGCCCAACGCTTTTGGTGTAGGACGCTCGCTGAAAAGACCCGTTGTCGCTCCGACTCGGAAGGGGAACATCAAGTTTGTACCCGTTGCGTAGCCGAAATACAGCCGTGGTACGCTGACGGTGATGTCGTCGCTTTCGTAGTGCACCGTGCCGAGGGCATAGCGCTCCGTATTGAAGACGAAATCACGGTGGCTGTGGATGGCGGCTTTGCTCCTACCGGTCGAGCCCGATGTGAAGAGCCACACGGCGGGGTCGTCTTGTTGCGTTTGTCGTTTCCATGGCTCTCCGGCGTCGATGCCCGCCCGACCTTGACGCATGGCATCGGGCAGGGTGACGGCGTTCGGCACTTCCTTGGGAGGGTCGATCGGTGCCAAGATGTCGTCGCCGGTGCTGGCGGCCCGGACGAGAACGACCGTGCAGTCGTGCTTGTTGAGCGTCGAGGCGATCGATAGCGCGACCGAAGGGTGGGTGATGACGACCGTCGCGCGTGTGTAACGGACCAGGTATTCGAGGTCCTTGGGCGGTGCACCAGGGTTGCCCATCGCGACGACCCCGCCGATCCGCAACGCGGCGAAAAAACTCCACGCGAACGCTGGAGAATCTTGCAGGGCGATGAGCACCCGTTCTTCGGGACGGTGGCCGGTGCTCATGAGGTAGGCGCCCAGAGCGCACACCTTGTTGGCAACATCGGCGTAGCTGTGTTGCTGGCTACCGAAGAGAATGGCCGTTTTTTCTCCGAGCCCCTCGTCGAGTCGGTCGAACAGGAAGTAGCGAGCCAAGTTGAGTCCGGGTGCCGAATCGGTGCTCATGATCAGGGCGCTTAGCATGGTGGCGCGCGGGGGTCAGCAACCTGCTAGGCTCCGCGGCATGGACGCGAAGGAAGGAACACGGCGCGCGCGCATAGGTTTTGTCGGTGGTGGAAATATGGCCGAGGCGCTCGTGCGAGGGATTGTCGCGTCTGGTGTAGCGGCGCCCGATGATTTGTACGTAAGTGAGCCTCGACAAGAGCGAAGGCGGGAGCTGTCGGAGGCGTATGGTGTCGGGTCGTGCGAGGACAACGGCGCCCTCGCCGAGCAGTGCGAGATCGTCGTGCTGGCTGTCAAGCCGGCGGTCGTGCCAACGGTACTTCGGGCGATGCGTGATCGGCTCGACCCCGAGGCGTTGGTGGTGTCGATTTGCGCTGGTGTACGAACTGGGGACATCGAGGCGGAGCTGGGGGACGGAGCACGCGTCGTTCGGGCGATGCCGAACACCGCGGCGATGGCTCTTGCTGGGGCGACGGCGATCGCTGCGGGCGCCATGGCGAAGGACGATGACCTCCAATTCGTGCAGCGGCTATTCGAAGCGGTGGGGTGCTGCGTCGTTGTGCCCGAAACGTTGCTCGACGCGGTGACCGGATTGTCGGGGAGCGGCCCAGCGTACGTGATGCTTGTGATCGAGGCCCTCGCTGATGGTGGCGTTCAGGCCGGCTTGAGCCGCGACGTGGCACAGCTATTGGCAGCACAGACGGTGTATGGTGCCGCGAAGCTCCAACGAGAGACGGGGGAGTCTCCGGCAAGCCTAAGGGACCGAGTCAGCAGTCCGGGCGGGACGACGATTGCCGGCCTCGCCGAACTGGAAGCTCGAGGCGTTCGAGGGGCTTTTGTCGCTGCGGTGCAGGCAGCGACCGACCGTTCGAGCGAGCTGGGGCGCACTTCCTGAGCCGGCCGCCTCGGACCTGGCCGTGGCTTGGGGTCCACGGCTTGTTTGCGTGCAGCACGGGGGGCTGATAGCTCTGTTGTGGAGCGGAGTCAGATGCATCTGGTAGAGGGAGCGGAGATTGCTGGCCGTTTTCGGCTTGAGCGAAAGCTAGGCGAGGGCGGCATGGGTGAAGTGTGGACGGCGATCCACATGACGCTGGACGTCCCCTGCGCGGTCAAGTTCATCCACGCCGAAGCCGCATCGAACACCGTGGCTCGCGCGCGATTCGAGCGAGAAGCCAAGGCGGCGGCGCAGTTGCGCAGTGCCCACGTGGTCCAGATCCTCGACTATGGCGTATGCGGCGAGGTGCCTTACATCGCCATGGAGTACCTTGAGGGCGAGGACCTGCGAGAGCGCCTCCGGCAGCACCCTCGTCTGACGCCTCGGGACACGGCCAGAATCGTCTCCGAGATTGGCAAGGCTTTGGCGAAGGCCCACAGCGCGGGCATCGTCCATCGTGATCTCAAGCCCGAGAACGTGTTTTTGGTGAAGGACGAGGATGGCGAGGTGGCCAAAGTTCTCGACTTTGGTGTAGCCAAGCAGACGCAGTCCTTGGAGGCGCACACCACAACGGGGGCGCTTCTCGGCACGCCCTACTACATGAGTCCCGAGCAAGCACAGGGGACCAAGGCTGTCGATCACCGCTCCGACCTGTGGTCACTCGCTGTGGTCACTTATCGGTGTCTTACCGGTGTGCTCCCGTTTCAGAGTCAAGCCTTGGGAGATCTGTTGATCAAGATCGTCACCGGTCCGCTACCTGTGCCGTCCCAGGTCGCGGCGGGATTGCCGCCGGCGTTCGACGGGTGGTGGGCGCGCGCGTCGCAACGCGATCCGAACTACCGCTTCCAATCCGCGAAGGAACTCGTGACATCCCTCCGCGTCGCGCTGGGTATCACGATGCCGAACACCTTGGGGTTTGGCGCTTCTCAAGCTGCCCCCACCGCCCTCCCGGCGCCATTGTCGAGCACCCAGGATCTCGCGCAAGGCTTGCAGACGGGGCCCCCGAGCCCCTTCGGCTCGTCACCCGGCATGCAGACGGGGGCTTTGATGCCCTATAACCAGCCGCGGGCTGGAACGGTCGGCGGTGTGTCGACGGCCGCACAGCCTGGCGGCAGCAAGTTGGCCATAGGCTTGGTCATGGCTGGCGCTGTGATGTTGGTCGCGGGGGCCTCCCTCGCCTACGTCTTCGCCTCTCACTTGTTCGTCGGCGAGGAACCCATCGTTGGAGCGCGAAGCACCGCGACGGCCGAGCTTCCGGCTCCGACGGTCATGGCGGCTACGGCCTCAGCGAGCACCACGGTGGCCACTCCTCCTTCTTCAGCCACAGCGTCTGCGAGTAGCGCGGCCAGCACATCGACCGTGCCTCCACGACTGCTGCCGCATCCAATCCCGACGATTGCGAGCGCGACGGGCACGCCAACCGTCACGCCTCCGCGCCCCACGGCGACCACTCTCGGCACCGCCACGGTGAAGCCGCCGACGTCTTCCTCGAGCAGCCGGCTGCGGTAGAAGTCGACCAGCTCCGCCTT
>JAPYTK010000217.1 GCA_029941785.1 Polyangiaceae bacterium
CTTCGTTTCGGCCGCTGACCCGCGGCGCCGCACGGAGCGCCGGCCAGAGCGAGCGCTTGACAGTCATGGCGACTCGTCGCACAGATGCAGAATCATGGCCGCGCCTTTTCGCATCTACAATTCCCTCTCCCGAAGCGTCGAGGATTTCGCGCCGCAGAAAGAGGGCCACGTAGGCCTCTATGTCTGCGGCATGACGGTGTACGACCACATCCATGTCGGGCACGCCCGGGCGATGGTCGTCTTCGACAGTTTCGTCCTGTACCTGAGGCACCGCGGATGGAATGTTCGCTTCGTTCGCAACTTCACCGACGTCGACGACAAGATCATCGCACGCGCCGCAAAGAGTGGCGAGGAGCCCATCGCGCTCGCGCAACGCTACATCGCCGCTTTCCACACGGACGTCGCGGCCCTCGGCCTGATGGAGCCGGACGCCGAACCGCGGGTGAGCACTTCGATCGATGCCATCCTCAGCTTGATCGCCCAACTCATGGATCGCGAGCATGCCTACGTGCAAGACGGCACGGTGTGGTTCAGCGTGCGGAGCTTCAACGAGTACGGC
Organism: Polyangiaceae bacterium; assembly: GCA_029941785.1. Classification (GTDB taxonomy): domain Bacteria; phylum Myxococcota_A; class Polyangia; order Polyangiales; family Polyangiaceae; genus JAPYTK01. The sequence continues at coordinate 560 of JAPYTK010000217.1, forward strand.
AAGCTCTCGGGTCAAAAGCTCGACGAGCTTCGCAGCGCCGACGACGCCTCCGGCAAGCGAGAGCCCGCTGACTTCGCGTTGTGGAAGGCCTCCAAGCCCGGCGAGCCCAGCTGGGACAGTCCGTGGGGGCCGGGTCGGCCAGGATGGCATATCGAATGCTCGGCGATGGCCAAGGAAGGCCTCGGCGCGACCATCGACATTCACGGGGGCGGGCTCGACCTCGTCTTTCCCCACCACGAAAATGAAATCGCGCAGAGCGAATGCGGCAACGGCGCGGACTACGTCCGGTACTGGATGCACAACGGCATGCTCACGATGACCAGCGGCCAGAAAATGGGCAAGAGCCTGGGCAACGTGATCAACGTGCGCGACGCTCTCGAGCAGTTCCCCGCGGAAGCCATGCGGCTTTACTACCTACAGAACCACTACCGCTCGCCCCTCCCCTGGGGCCCTCAGGCGCTCCCCGAAGCCCTTGGGATGCTGAGCCGGCTGTACGAGGCGCGGGAGAAAGCCGAAGCCATGGGTGGCGACGAGAAGGCCGAGCAGGTCGCCGCGCAGCTCGGGGAAGATGCGACCCGCGTCGTGCAGCTCAGCGAGACCTTCGAGGAGCGTTTCTACGCCGCCATCGACCACGATTTCAACACCGCTCTGGCGCTGGGGCACCTCTTTGAACTCGCTCGGGCAGTCAACCGCTTTGCCGCCCACAAGAAGGCGAAGAAACGTGGCGGCCCCGTCGTCGCTCCGGCACTCGCCGCCTTCGACCTCGTGCAGCGCGCGCTCGGATTGATGGCCAGCGACACCCAGGACTTTCACGACACCGTGAAAGCCAAATCCCTTGCAGCACTCGGCCTGGATCGAGAGGCCATCGAGGCCAAGCTGGCCGAGCGGGTCGAGGCGCGCGACAGCAAAGACTGGGCTCGGGCCGACAAAATCCGCGATGAACTCAAGGTGATGGGGGTCGAGGTACTCGACCAATCCCAGGGTGTGCAGTGGCGCGTCCGTCTCGACGTGGACCAAGCGGGCACCAACTGAAGGCCCCGCAGGGGCCCCCCCCTCGACATCGGTGAGCAGTTCCTAACGCGGCGCGGCAAAGCGGTTAGCGCGGCCAGCAATGACGCTTGTGTTGGCGGGAGGCGCAAATGCCTCTGTGCAGCTGGCGTAAAATGAATAGGATGCCGGCCCATGACGATTCATCAGTCGGTTCTCGAAGCGGTGGGGCAAACTCCCCTGGTTCGACTTTCGCGCATGGCTCGCGATTTGAAGTGCGAGCTGCTCGGAAAACTCGAGTTCATGAACCCGGGCGGATCGGTCAAAGATCGCATCGGCGTACGCATGCTGCTCGAGGCTGAAAAGGCCGGCCGCATCAAACCGGGCGATACCCTCATCGAGCCCACCAGCGGCAACACGGGGATCGGGTTGGCCATGGCCGCCGCGGTGCGCGGCTACCGCATGATCATCACGATGCCCGAGAAGATGAGCCGCGAAAAGCAGGTCGTGCTCGAGGCCCTCGGGGCGGAGATCATCCGCACACCCACGGAGGCAGCTTTCGATGCTCCAGAAAGTCACATCTGCGTCGCCGAGCGATTACGCGAGGTCTTGCCCAATGCACACATCCTCGATCAATACGGAAACGACGATAATCCGAAGGCGCACGAGGAAGGGACCGGTCGAGAAATTCTCGACCAGACGGGCGGAAAACTCGATGCTGTGGTCGCCTCGGCCGGCACCGGTGGAACGATCACCGGAATCGCACGGGTGATCAAACGCGAGCTACCTAGCTGTCAGATCATCGGCGTCGATCCCGTAGGCTCGATCTTGGCCGGTCCTGGTCCCATCTCGTCGTACAAAGTCGAAGGGATCGGCTACGACTTCATCCCCGACGTACTCGATCGCGATCTGATCGACCGGTGGATCAAGACGAACGACCGTGACGCCTTCCGCACCGCGCGGCAGCTGATCCGCAAAGAAGGGCTTCTGTGCGGTGGCTCCTCGGGCTCGGCCACATGGGCCGCCCTTCAGGTCGCAAAAGAAATGGGTCCGGGCTCCCGCATCGTCGTGATCTTGCCCGACTCGGTCCGAAACTACATGACGAAGTTCGTCGACGATGCCTGGATGCGCCAGAGCGGCTTCGTGGACATGGACGATCACCGTCTGGGGACGATCAGCGAGCTCGTTCGCGCGCTACCTCCCCGCGAGGTGATCAGCGTCGAAGATGACCGCACCTTGGGCGACGCCGTCGGGCTGTTCAAGTCACACGGAATCTCGCAGATGCCCTGTACGACAGATGGTCGACTCTCGGGCGTGATCACCGAGGCGGATGTCTTGCGTTTCTTGGTCGACGGTCGCAGCCCCAGCACGGCGCTCGCGCGAGTGATGGAACGCAAGGTGCACACCGTCAACGCCGACGACTCGGCGAACGAACTGCCGCAGACCTTCGAGCGCGGTGAGGTCGCGATCGTGATCGATGAAGAACGGAGAGTCCACGCCATCATCACCAAGATGGATTACATTGAAATGTTGTCCAACCGCGCCAAGCTCGCCGGCATGTCGCAGCCCGACTGAGACTCGTTACGAGCGCCGCCTCGCCTCAGTAGCGCAGGTCGTCCATCCCTCGCACGTAGATGTGCTCGTACTTCCGAGCACCGCCCTGGGGCGTATACAAGGCGAAGACGCCCGTCACCGACTCGAAGCTCACCGGCTGCCCCGTGTCCAATCCGACGAACTTCCCGTTGCTCAGGAAGTACGGGCTCACGTTCGTGACCTCACTAAAATCTTGGACCGGCTCCTCGTCCTCATCGTGCTCCTTCAGCGAGAAGGTCTTGTACGGGGCCTTGGGCACGCCGACGACATCACGAAGCTCGACCAACAAGGGGCCCAGCAGCTGTTCGTAGGCGTAGATGCTCAGATCGGACAGCTCAACCTCCACCGGCACGACCTCGCCCGTTCCACGAACGTTGGCGCAGCCTGGCCGTTCGATATCGATCGCGAGCCGAAGCTCGCCGTGGCTGCTCGAACGCCAAGCCGAAGCGAACAGGTCCACCCGATCCCCGACCGAGATCTGCGTAAACAAACCACTCACATCGGCGCTCACCGCGAGGCGTAGAGACTGCCCAACCGCCGCGTCGAGATCCTGATAAGACGCCTGCTGCTGCACGAACAACAAGCACTCTTTGCCCACCGCGCAGCCGCCACCTGACATGCCGCTCACGTACACCCCAGGCAGCCATACCGGGGCAGGTTCGGTCGGATCGGCAGCCCACACGTCGGCGATACGGCTGTCTCGTTGGCCACTGGGCCTCTGTTCACAACTCGGCCACTCGTCGACTGCCGTTTCGCTGACCGAGCCTGGCTCATCCCATCGGATGTCGTCCGCCTCGCCGAGACAGCCGCCAAACACAAGAACCGAAGCCAACAAGACCAATACGCGTATCGAATAAATCACAGATCGCGCGTAAGCATCATTCATGCCCGCGTCACGGCACAGGCAACCAACGGAAATCACAGGGACGTTTCCTATGCCTTGTTGCACTTATGCAACAAACGCGTTCGCGCACGACAATTCCGACGCACGATAACAATACGCGCGTGCTCGACCCAGCGTTCAGGAGGTGCGATTCACCTCGTTGAGCGCCTCCGTTGCGGCCTTCGCGGCATAGTCGATCTGCGCTTCGCCTCCCGCCATGATCAGTCGTCCGGTGGCGCCGAACACGCGAATGTCGATCAGATTCACCTCAGCCGCTTTCAGCGCCTCGTTGCACGCGATCGACAAGTAGGCCGCGGGCTGCGCTTCCATGATGAGAACCGAATCCCCCGCCAAGACCATGTTGCCCCACGCCAAGCCCGTGAACGAAATGGCGTGATCTTGCTCGACGGATCGAATGATCTTGTTTTGGAGGATCTCACAATCCGCCCGATCCGATTCTGTCAATCCCGCCGCGTCGAGAACGGCCTCTCCGGCGGCGCGCACCTCGCCCTGATCCTCGTGATGGACTTGCATCATCCCGAAAACCCGCTCGGTTACCATCGAACCCAGGCGCACGTTGGTGGCCTTCAAGGCCTGATCGATCTTGACGTGGATTTCCATCGCAGGCGCGATTTCGACGAACAAAGCCGCATCGAACTCACATGGATCGTAGACCTTGTTCGTCTTGGCCATGTACTGCGCCAATTGGGGCTGAAGCGAGTCGATGAACACGTATGCGCGGAGCTGAAAACCGGATGAATCAGATGCCATAATCACTCTCCCGTAGTTCGCGTCTCGATGAATCGAACCACGCGGCGCCAAGCTAATCGAGCCCCCCCATTACGAAAAGCACAATCCGCAAAGCCACGGTCGAGATGGGCTCTCGATTAGGCATGGATCAACCGCAGCCCACCTCGCGCGCCGACACGTCGTCCTAACTGTAGGGAATTATATCGGCCAGCCGGTCGCCACGTTTGGCTCGACATATGCACATGTGGGGGCGACGGATAGGCACCCCCATGAACAGAAAACCACTCATCCATCTCAATCCCCTCTTTTTCACCGCCGTTGCGGGCCTCCTCGGCCTGAGCGCAGCCTGCACGGTCGCCGGCCCCAACGAACTCCGCGACACCCAGGATGATGGCGGCGGTTCGGTCACCGTCGGCGGCGGCGGGAACATTGGATTCACGGGCTCAACGGGCTCAGGCGATGAAGGTGGCGGCTTCGACACGTGCGCGGAAGCGACCGACGAGGCGAAACGGGTTCCGATCAACATGTACATCGCCGTCGATAAGTCCGGCTCGATGGACAGCAACAACAAGTGGAACAACGCCAAGAGCGCCTTCACGACCTTTTTTCAAGATCCGGCGGCAGATTCGCTGAACGTCGCGCTTCGCTTTTGGCCCGACTCCGGTTGCGGTGACAACGACTGCAATCCTGGCGGATGCGCGGTGCCACAGGTGCCGCTCGGTTCATTGGAGGATTCCAACCACGAACAACAACTGATCGCCGCCTTCAACGCGAAATACCCGGGCGGCGGTACCCCGATGTCAGCCGCGCTCGGCGGAGCGACACAGTGGTGCATCGACAACCAGGCCAACAACATGGGCGCCGAGGTTTCCGTGGTGTTGCTGTTGAGCGACGGCGCCCCGACGCAGTGCGACGAGAGCACCAATGGCCTGACCTCGCTCGCCGCCAATGCGTACAACCAAGCCAAGATCCTCACCTTCGCGGTCGGCCTGCAAGGCTCGAACGAGAACCTCATGAACGCGATTGCCCAGGCTGGCCAAACACAGAAGGGCTACTTCATCGGTAACGGCAACGCCAAAGACGATCTGCTCGCAGCGCTGAAGGATATCCAGAAGAACGCCGTCGCTTGTGCCTTTGCGATGCCCGAGTCGAAGAACTCCAAAGACGTGGTGGACCCTACGAAGGTCAACGTGACCTACACGCCTGCCGGGGCCACCGAAGCGCAAACGCTTCCGCAAACGGCCGGTGAAGAGTTTTGCAGTCCGCAAACGGGCGGCTGGTACTACGACGATCCGGACGACCCGCAGGTGATCAAGCTATGCCCGTCGACGTGCGCTGCCATTCAGAGTGATGAGGGGGGCGAGCTCGCCATCGTGGTCGGCTGCAAGACCGTCGTGGATTGACCGCGTCAGTGTTGAACCGCGGCTGGCCAGAACGAACCGTTTCGCTGGCTCAGCGACATCTTCGAGGGCGACGGGCCGCAACCGGGCGAGGTGAGTCGCTCGACGCCCATGCGCGTCCTCGGTGTGCGGCTCAAGGCTCGCGGCTCGCTCGCGAGGCCCCCTTCTAACGAGGTAACAACTTGTAACGATGCCGGTCGGCGCGTTGCGAATGCCCACCTCCACTCCTACCTTGAACGAGTGTCGCCTCGCCGATATCGGTGAAGTTTGCCCCCACCACACGCGCTCACAGCGTAGCTCGAACCCCAATGGAGTGTAGGATGCCGAAGTCACCCGTTCTCGCGTTTTTAACTTGGCGTGCCGCTCTCGGCCCATTGGCGGCATGCGGCGGCCTACTCTTCCTCGGCGCCGGTTGCGGAGTCGATGCCCCGGTCGCGTTTCACAACAATCTCATCGAGAGCGGCAACGGTGCCACAGCCGGAAGCGCCGGCGGCAACGATTTTCCGACGTCGTCGGCTGCGGGTGGTCAAGGTGATGACTTCGATGTCTGTGCGGAAACCAGCGATGAGGCGAAGCTCGTACCGATCAACATGTACATCGCCGTCGACAAGTCGGGATCGATGGACAAGAACAACAAGTGGACCAACGCCAAGAGCGCCTTCACGACGTTTTTCCAGGATCCTGCGGCCGACTCATTGAACGTCGCGCTTCGCTTTTGGCCTGACTCCGGATGCGGTGACAACGACTGTAATCCAAGCGGATGCGCCGTCCCCCAAGTACCGCTTGGCTCGCTCACCGACCCCAACCACGAACAACTTCTGATAGCAGCCTTCAACGCCAAATCTCCGGGCGGCCCGACCCCGATGTCAGCCGCACTCGGTGGAGCAACTCAATGGTGCATCGACCAGCAAGCCACGAACATGGGCGCAGAAGTCTCCGTCGTATTACTTTTGAGTGATGGCGCGCCGACGCGATGCGACGAGAGCACCAACGGCCTGACCTCACTCGCATCCAACGCCTACAATCAGGCGAAGGTACTGACCTTCGCGGTTGGTCTCGAAGGTTCGAACGAGGCACTCATGAACGCGATCGCCCAGGCCGGACAAACCCAGAACGGCTACTTCATCGGCAACGGAAACGCCAAGGACGACCTGCTGGCTGCCCTACATGCCATCCAGAAGAGTGTCGTCGCGTGTGCCTTTGCGGTGCCCCAGTCGACAAACGCCGACGACGTCGTGGACCCAACGAAGATCAATGTGACCTACACGCCGTCGGGAGCGACCGACGCCCAGACGATCGGGCAAACCGACGGAGCTGAGTTCTGTATGCCGCCAGCTGGTGGCTGGTACTACGACAACCCCGCCGATCCGCAAGTCATCCACTTGTGCCCGTCGACGTGCGCAGAGGTACAGAACGATGCGAACGGCAAACTCGCTGTCGTCGTCGGCTGCAAGACCGTCGTCAAGTGACCACCACGACCTAGGGCGGCAAGCGGCTAATGGAAGCCGATGCGCTCGAGCCCGACAACCCAACCGTCGCGCAGTCGGCGAGACCACGCCACGCGCATCTGCTCGGTGCGCTGGCTGCCGCCGCGATCGACGAGCACGATGCGACATACGTCGCTTGGCCGGAGCTCACAGTCCACAACCACTCGGATGCCGGACTCGCTGACGTTGAGGGCCACGCCAATGCCTGTCGTCGGCTCCATGACTCGGACGAGTGCATCGTAGGGTGAACGTCTTTCAGTCCTTCGGGTATGCGACTCCAACTCCCATTCCAATCCGCTTTCGGAGGCGTCTAGCGAGATGTTGCTCATCGTGCGTCCCTTTCGTGGCGCGCGAGAGCGCAGACGTTCAAAGGCCTCCACGTCGCTCGCACCAAAGTCATCGTGCTCGTTCGTTATTGCAAGAGACGCACCAGCAGCTGTCGTTGTTCCCAAGAGCAGGTATTTGGCGTCGATTGTCGTCAAATCAGCGTCTTGGCAGAGCGGGACGGATAACGTGTCGCAGTCGCTGCCTCCGCGAGTACACACCAAAGGTCATGACCACGACACAAATGTCTCGGGTAACTGCCCACGATAAACATACTTAGTGTATTCTCTTTAATAGACCACACTCTGTGTTACACACACAATGTATTCTTTTTAGAATATTACATTCCCCATATTACATTCCCCATATTACATTCCCCATATTACATTCCCCATATTACACTTAAAATATTACACTTAAAATATTACATTGTGAATAGTGGCAGCTGTCGAACATCTCGCGGCGGTGGACGAAAACGTGAGACGTCGAACGGGTAGGCATTTCGAGAGAGGCCGTGACGCACACGTACCGCCTCGAAACGCGCCTGGATCATGTCAGCGTAGGGGCCCCGCCCGCGCATTCGCTCGCCGAACGCGCTCTCGTACAGCTTGCCGCCTCGAGCCTCGCGCAGCCGCCCCAACACGTGCTCGGCCCGATCGGGATAGTGCCGCTGTAGCCAGTCGCCAAACAGCGTCTTGAGCTCATGAGGTAAGCGAAGCAAGATGGCACCGATGCGCCGCGCACCAGAGGCAGCCGCCGCCGCGACAATGCGTTCAATCTCGTGATCGGTCAAAGCGGGGATGATGGGCGAAACGAGCACCCCCACCGGGACACCGCTCTTCGCGAGACGCTCCACGGTGGCAAGTCGCCTCTTAGGAGACGCAGCTCGAGGTTCCATTCGGCGGGCGAGCTCCGGCTCGAGAGTCGTGATTGAAATGTAGACGTGCACGAGACGCTGCTGCGCGAGCTGGGCAAGCAGATCGGCGTCACGGAGGATGCCGGCACCTTTTGTGATGAGCCCCACGGGGTGGCGCGTTTCGAGGAACACCTCGAGCAAGTCGCGGGTGATACCGAGCTCGGCTTCGACGGGCTGGTAGGGGTCGGTGTTCGCGCCGAGGGCGATCGGTTGGGCCCGATAG
>JAPYTK010000218.1 GCA_029941785.1 Polyangiaceae bacterium
ATCTATACCTGTGGGCTGAAGGCAGACCAATCGCTCTGGTGTTGGGGCCGTGGTGATTTGGGGCAGCTCGGTCTTGGTGCGAACACGTGGGGGAAGACGCCCACCAAGGTCGGAAGCGGCACCTATATCCAGGTTTCTGCGCGAGCTTCTTCTACGCTCGCGATAGACTCTTCCGGGAAGCTGTGGGCGTGGGGCAAGAACACCGAGGGACAGCTCGGTCAGGGTGGTACAAGCGCCAAGGTCACTGTACCTACACAAATCGGAAACGACACCGATTGGGCGCATGTTAGCAGCGGCGGCTTGCATAGCTGCGCCGTCAAGACCGGGGGAGAGCTGTATTGCTGGGGCAGTGAAACCTACGGCAAGCTCGGCTTCACTGCAGCCGGGGGCAAGCAGCTGGTTCCGGCCCAGGTACAAGGAAGTGGTTGGATCACGGTGACTGCGGGCAGGGTCGAATCGAGCTGTGGTTTGAAGAAGGACGCGAACTCTGGCCACACTCTGTGGTGCTGGGGAGGCAACGCGTGGGGGCAGCTCGGGGTGGGCGATTATGAGCCATCGGTCGCGCCGGTGCAGGTTGGCGTGGCCACGAATTGGGCAGGGGTCCACGTTGGGCAGCGTTACGTCTGCGGCTATCGCGAAAGTGGCGAGCCTTCTTGCTGGGGCTCTACTGCGCACGGGCGCACCGGGCTGGGAGAAGCTTGGAACGACGGTCCCGAGCGGATCTTCGAGCCCTAAGCCCCGCGATCGGATCCGCGAGGCAAGATCAGCTGTCGAGCATGGGCTCGATGAGAACCGGGCTCTGATTTGACACGTTCTCGTACGACAGCCCGGCCGCATGCAGCACGGTGGCCCACACATCGGGGGGACGCATGAGCGGGCCTTGCTCGATGATCGCGCCGGTCTTCATGTCGATGGGCAGGCCGCTGTAATCTTCGTCGCTGCTCTGACCGATGACCTGGTTGCCTCGGATCCCATTGCCGGCGACCAGCGCCGAAGAATAAAGCCAATGGTCGCGGCCGCCGCGCGTATTGAGCCGAGGCGTGCGCGAAAACTCCGAGACGCAAACGACGGTCATGCGATCCCAGTAGGATTTGCCCTTGCTGTCCTTTTGGCTCTTCGCGTAGGTGATGAACTTGGCGACGGCGTCCCAGCAGCTCGCTTGGAGGGTCGGCTGAAGGTCTTTCCAAGAGTCGAAGTGTGTATCGAGTAATTCGGTCAGCCGCACCGTGACGGTCTGGCTGACGCTTTGAGTGATCGCTTGTGCGGCGATGGCAGCTCGGCCTAGCGGCCCCTTGAGCAGACCCTCGCGCCCAGCCCCTACAATGCCGAAGTGGTCATAGATCGCCTTGACGCTCTCGACCGTTGGATTGGTGGTGAAATCGAATTGCGCGGCGATCTCTGGCGACAATAGGGTACGTGAGCTGTCGTACGCTGCACGGTGGAGCGAGACGCGACCGCCGGCATCGAATTGATGGTCGAGACAGTGGGTCTGGTGCTGAAATTTCGTAAGGGCATGGGCGAGATCGCCGTGCGGCTGTTGGCTGTCGTCGATCGGATAGAAGATTTTCTGCAAGAGGGTGTAATCGCCGATATAAAGACCGGTTGCCCGTGGATCGAGTCCCTCGTTGTAGCTCGAGGTGGCGATCGCCAGATTGGGGATCTTGAAGGCGGTGGGATTCTCCCGCGCCCACCAGGTTCCAAGCGAGCTTCCTGAGGCGCTTAGCGCGCGCGGGAATTTGCCGGTGTTGAAATATTGGCTTCCGACTCCGTGGGACAAGGTGGCCATGTTGATCCCGCGGATCACACAGAAGTCCTCGAAGAGACCTTTGCCGTTCTCGTCTTTGGCGGTCGCGATGGGCGTCATGGCGAGGCCAAAGTCGATGTTCGAGCCAGGTGGTGTGATGAGACCGGTCGGGGAGCCTTGCGATAGGTCCGTCCCTTGGAACAGGGTCGCCCCAGCCCCAGCGTTCGTGAGCGTGTGGTAGCCGGTCTCTACGCCGCCTGAGCCGTCGAATTTTGGGTCCGTGTGATCGCGCGGGTCGAGCGACAGCAGGGTGTCAAAGCCGCCCCTGAACTCGAACACGACGAGCAGAGGTTGTTCGTCTGGATCCACGTCGTCTGCGTGGGCTGGCGGAGAGAGCACGAGGTCGCCGAGCGCCAGCGCGCCCATCGACGCGCCGAGACCGGCCAGTGCGCGGCGGCGGGGAATGCGGATCTTCGGACGTTTCACGAGCAAGATCTCCCGTGAGGGTGAAGCGCGATCGCAGAGGGGGTGAGGTTCGTCATGGCGTGGCTAGTCGAGGTGAAAGAGGGGGGATTCGAGCATGGCAATACACACACCGCGCCACCCTTCGATTTGCGCATCTTCGTCGCCGGAGAGGTGGCCCGTGCTCGTCTCGCCGGCGCGGTAGACTTCGCGCAGGCTCGCAACGAGCGGCGCATCGCTCGTGGCCTTGAGCGCCAAGAAGCGAAGCACCAGATACTGAAGGTTCTGCGTGACCTGCTCCTCGCTTGCCGGCGTGCTCACCGGAGCAAAACGCCAGAGATTGCGGTCACCCGCCGGTAAGGACGACGGGCCGTACGCCCGATCCGCTTCAACCATTTGACTGCAGACATTGGTCGCCAGATCCCGCATGAACTTCATATACAGAGCGGTGGTGAGGAAGCTTTCTTCGGTCTCCGTCAGGTAATTGGGCCGGCCGAGTTCGTCGCCGAATTTCGAGTAGCCACCACTGTTCAGACCATCGAATTGGATCTTGTTGACGCCATAGGCGGCACGCCAATAGATCGGCTGACCGTGTATGTCGTTGCCGGCCACGATGCCGAGCGAAGCCTGCAAGCTGTCGAGGGAGATTCGGCGCACCTGCCGTGTGGCGGTGTGCACCGCGGTGTCGATTTCCGTCAAATCGCCGGCGGCCTCACGCTGCGCCGGTATCCCAGCCCCAGTCGACGCCCCGGTTGGGCCCGGCGCTGGATCCCCGCTTGCGCAGCCCAAGGCAAGGAGGGTGGCTGCGAGGGGCAGGGCCATCAGAAGTGCGAGACGGGAGCATGCGCGGTTCATGGTGTCCTCCGGTAGGCCGGCAGCATCACGAGACGCTTGGTGAGGCGCTTGATGTCATCGTGCTCCTCGAATTCTTTTTGCAGTTCATCGAGCAAGTTGAGCTCTGAGTCGCTCGTGACCGAGTCGAGCAGCATGTCCCGATGGAAGAGGAAGCGGAAAAGGTTCATGATCGTGGCCCGAGCGAAGACTCCTTCGTCGATCGCCTCCTGAGCCATGACCCGCGGTCCCGCATCAAAATTCTTCTCGGTCGTTGCGTGCTCGGGCGCGCCGTCGGCCCATTGCAGCGCGTTGAGTCGCCACACCGGCGTGGGATCGCTCTGGCTCGTCACCGTTTCGCGGTAGAGGTAGAGACAAAATCGGGTGTCGACAAAGCCATCGAGGTTCGACTGGTAGTCACACTCCGCTTCGGTCGCGAACTCTTTGGTGAACCCCGTCAGCATGAGGCTACCGCGCTCGGAGATCGCACCAAAGTGTGCGGCCAGCGGCTCGAGCGTTTCGTGACATTTGCGGCAAACGCAGCGGTTGACCAAATCGTCAGTGATCTGCTCGCATCCTTCCTTGTCATCCACATCGGGCGGCTGAAAGTACTGTCCGCGAAAGGCGATACGGAAGCGGTTGGCGCGTCCCCGGTTGGTCTGAAACCGCAAGGTGTAGGCTGGGAGCGTCAAAATTCCTGCGTGAACGCCGCTGCGCTCGATGACCTGCCAGTCGCTGTTCCAATCGATGGGCTCGGGAAAGTCCCCGTCTTCGGGCACGTAGTCGTTGTAGGGACGGCTGGAATTGAGCCGGGCCGCGAGATACTTGCGCCAATGCATGAGCATGCCGTTGTAGTGGGCCCGTCTGGTGGTCAGCAGCTCCGAGTAGGGACGCTCGCCGCTGGTGTAATCATCGACCAAGCGCAGCAGTTGCTCGTTCAAGGCATCGAGGATGGGTTTCCTCGTGCGGTCCGTGGGAATGAGCGCCGTCTGCCAGTTGGTGTGCCGGTGAAGCCAGCGCAGATTGGGGCCTGCGCCGCAGTAGGGACTACCCCCGCCGACGCGTGAGGCACAATGAAACTGCAAGGGTGTTGGCGTGTTCTTGTTGCACATCACCTTGAGGAAGTCGGTCAGGGCGACTCCCGGATGGCTGCAATCGAAGCTCTCGAGCGTCTGGGCGGCAAACGCGCAGACCTTGACCTCGCATCGACCACCACGGCAAGATCCGCCGTTGGCACCGTTTGCGTCATTGCACTGTGCGTCCTCGGTGCACTGTTTTGGCCCCCAGTAAGGGTGAACCCAGGTCCAGCCCTCTTGGCAGTAGTCCTTGCCCGGCTGCGGCTCGCAGTAGGGGTAGTCGCCAAGTTGGTAATTCGGCTCGATATCCGTTTGAGGCTTGTCCTGACAGGCGATGTCAGTTGGGGCGTTGCGGTACCGATAAGAGTTGTACAGGCTGCGCCAGATCCCCACGTCTGTCATGAACCCTACAGCGTTGTTTCCGGCGATGACGAGATAGACGCTCGGTCGCGGCCACAGCAAATCTTCGTGGTAGCGCCGCATCCGCAATCGAAAACTGTCATCGTCGAGGAAGGCGTCAATGGTCGCCTCGGGCACTTCGCTCAAGCCATCGACGGCGATGAGTTCCTCGTAACTCGGCACGCGGCCGCGCAAGTCGAGGGACAGCCTTCGAAGCTGGCGCTCGACGCTCACCTCGGCGTGCAAGCGACATTGCGAACCATCGGACGCCACGGGCAGGTCCTCAGCGACGGCTGGTACTTGCAGGGCCGTTGCACCGAAGAGCACTCCGGCAACGAGCGCCACGGACCATTTGATCCAGGTTCTCATTCGTTATCGCCGTTCACGGTTCGATTGGCGGGCCCACGCATCAGCCCATTATCGCCGCGGGCCCGCGCTTTGTCATCGCAAAAAAGAGGCGAAGCGCGCCGGCCCCCAAGACGGAGCGGCGATCAGCTCTCCGACCGTAAAGCTGACTCTTCTTCTTTGAGTCGGCGGTCGATCAGGAAAGGCCCGAAGGGAAGCAAGGCGGCGAAGAAGGTCTTCAGCACGCGCTTGAAGGGCCAGTCCCGATCCATCCAGACTTGGGACAAGGCAAAACAGAAGGCGACAAAGAGCACGCCGTGGATCCAGCCGACGATCTTTACCGCCAGCGGCAGCCCCGCCACATACTTGAGGGGCATCGCGACGCCCAACAGGAGCAGGAAGGAGACGGCTTCGGTCATACCGATGGCGCGCAGGCGTCCGAGCGAGGTCTTGAGCATAGGAAAGGTGTAGAGCTGCCGTGCGAGCGCATCAAGGCAAGTGGCATGCAAGCCAAGCCGGCCCTACCAGGGAACGGGCTGGTAGTCTTTCAGGAAGGCGCCCCAAATATGGGTTCCGGTGCGAATGCCGTCGAAGATGGGATCGACGATGCGCGCTGCCCCATCGACGATGTCGAGCGGAGGGTGAAATCCGTGGTCGCGGATCTTTCGTTCAGCGTGCGCGACCGGATCTTCGTCTGTCACCCAGCCGGTATCCACGCTGTTCATGTGAATGCCGTCCTGAACATAATCCGCCGCCGAGGTGCGGGTCATCATGTTGAGCGCCGCCTTCGCCATGTTGGTGTGAGGGTGCTTGTCCGTCTTGAGTCGCCGGGCGAACTGCCCCTCTACGGCCGAGACATTGACGATATGTTTGTCCATGCTCGGTTGCGTCAGCATCAGCGGCTTGAGACGAGCGTTGAGGATGAAGGGGGCCACCGCGTTGACGAGCTGCACTTCGAGGAGCTCGACCGCGGGCACTTCGGCAAGGGGCAGGCGCCAACTGTTGTTCTCCCGCAGATCGATCTGCTGCAGATCGGCGTCGAGCTGACCCGTCGGAAACAGATGTGTGCTCCGGTCCAAGTCCTCTTCGAGCAAGGCGAGTTGCGACAGGGCGGCAGGATCCCGCAAGCCGATGGCGCTGGCGGCAGCTACGAGGGCCCCGCTCTCCCGTCCGTCCGATAACTGCTTGTCGCCCCGCATGGCCTCGTAGGCTCTCAGGAGCGGGCTGGCCTGTGCGCTGAGCTCGGCGCAGGGCTTCATCTCGCCGTGCATTAGATGATCGTAAAAGCCCGCAGGTCGTCGGACCGTTTGGCAGGCGTTGTTGATGACAAAATCCAGCCGATCCAAATGGCCACACAAGAAACGGGCGAAGTCCTCGACGCTTGGGGTGTGCCGCAGATCCAGACCAAAAATCTCCAGGCGATCGGACCACTCGGAAAAATCTTCTTCGGCTGCGTAGCGTGACGCGGCATCGCGAGGGAACCGCGTCGTGACGACCACGTGGGCGCCGGCGCGCAACAACATCAGGGCGGCATGAAAGCCGATCTTGACGCGGGCCCCGGTGAGCATGGCCACGCGGCCTCGAAGATCCGCGCTCGGCGTTCGCTTGGTCCAATTGAACTCGGCACAGCGAGGACACAGCGCGTCATAGAAGAAATGAACGTCGTGGTAGTCATTCTTGCAAATGTAACAATTGACGGTATCTTCGAGCTTGGGTCCGGTCGCCACGGTCTCGGCATTTGCGCCGCTGGCTTGCGCGGGCAAGACATGAGGCTCGACCTTGCCTCCGCCGGTCCGGTCGATGGTTCCCCCGTGTTGCCAGGGAGTGAACACTCTCTGGCGTCGACTTTGACGAATCCCTGTCTTTGCCAATCGTTTCTCGTCGCGGCTTCGCTTTTCGGCTTCGTGACGCTGTCGGGCATCGGCGGCCAGCTCCCGTTTGGCCCACGGTCCCGGCCGGGCCACTTGTCCGGCGGCTTTCAAGAAGGCCTCGCGCTCCTCGTAGGACAGCACGGAGAGCGCGGCATAGTCGTCGCGTACGGCTTGGAGAAAACGGGTCGCCTCGGCGACGCGCTCTGACAAGCTGTCCCGATCGAGTGGGGTGGATTGAGCTGGATCCACGGGCGGATCGACGGCGGGATCCACGGGGTGAGCGGTGGGCGAGTCAGAGTCGGCGGTCACGGCGTGACTGCCATAGCACCGTTTTACGCAGATCACGGTGGATCTGGACCTCGAACACGCCATTTGATCGTCGGCGCAAGCGTCGTCAGCTGAGCAGGCCCGTTCGACGCAAGGACCGCTCGAGCTGCCCCCAACGTTGTTCCGAGCTGCCCGTGAAGCCGATCGACATGCGGACCAAGCCCGGCGCAATGCCCGTGGACCGCAGGGCCTCATCACTCAGTTCGCTCGATGTGGAGCTGGCCGAACAAGACATCAAGGTGTCGAAGTATCCGAGGCTCACCGCCATGAAGCCAAAGCCCTCGGTGTTTTGAAGATCATCCATCAGCGCCTCGGCTCGTGCGCGATCGCCCGCGTCGATGGTGAGAAGCCCGCCAAAGCCGTACTCGGGACGACCGATGCGGTGAAACAGCTCGTGATCGGGATGCTCGCTAAGGCCAGGGTAGCTCACCACCACTCCTGCGGATTGCAGGCGCTCGGCGAAGAGCTTGGCGCGGCGAGCGTGCTCGATCATACGGATCGGGAGATGGGGGATCCTCAAACTGATCGAGTGGGCGACTTGCGGATCCATGGTTGGCCCGAGGATCATCAGAGGACCGACGTGGAGATCCATCAGCGAGCCCACAAACGGTGCCGTCCCGCATACCGCACCGGCGATGAAGTCGCTGGCGCCGTTGACGAATTTGGTGAGGGAGTGGACCACAACGTCCGCGCCGTGATCCATGGGCGTGATGGCGAGGGGGGTGAAGGTGTTGTCCACCACGAGCTTGGCGTCGTGGGCGTGAGCGATCTGGGCGAGGATCGGTAGATTGGCGACACGAAGCGTGGGATTGGAGAGCGACTCGGCGTAGATGACGCGCGTGCGATCGGTGCAGGCGGCGGCCACGGCGTCAGCATCTTGGATGTCGACGAAGGTCGTGGTGATCCCGCACTTGCGAGGGAAAAACTCAGCGAGCATGGCCCAGGTTCCACCGTAGAGCGTATCGGAGGCCACCACGTGATCGCCCTGGTCGAGCAGGCCGAGCAGGGCGGAGGAAATGGCGCCAAGGCCGCTTGCGGTGCAGTACCCGGCTTCGGCTCCTTCCATGGCCGCGAGCTGTCGACCCAGCACGTAGACGGTTGGATTGAAATGGCGCCCATAAAGGAAACAGCCACCGTCGTCCGGTCCGAGTCGTCCCTGAAAGATCTCGGGCATGGTGCCCGCTTCCATGACGGTGAATGTCGTCGATGCCTCGATCGACATGTTCACGCCGCCATGTTCACCGAATTCGTGACGCAGCGCGGCGAGTCGTTCGACGGGATCGGAGGGGGGGGTGGCTGTTGACGGCTGGGAGGGTGTTTCGGATTTCATGGCGTGGCCCGCGCCCTTGTCGCATCCATTCGCCTGCCATGTCGAGCGCAGTGCGAGCTATGGGGCCGGTTGTTCACTCACCGGGTCGAGTGCATGCTCTGCGAGGGCTTTGAGGGGGACGATGCTCAGTGCGGCGGCGTGGGTACTCTCGAGCTTCACCGAGCAGGCCAATCCCTTTTCGTAGGCTCGCAACCAGCTCGCGGCGCATACGCACCAACTGTCGCCTGATTTCAGTCCGGGGAATCCGTGTTCGGGATGCGGGGTGATGAGGTCGTTCCCATCAACACGCAGAAATTCGAGGAATTCTTCGGTCACCGTCACGCACACGGTGTGCGAGCCCACATCGCGCTCGTCGGTGTTGCAACAACCGTCGCGATACCAACCGGTGAGCGGCTGCTCGGAGCAACTTTGCAGTGGATGTCCAAGCACGCTTAGGGATGCCTTCATCGAGTGTTTCTCCTCGCCACTGTCTTTCACACACCTGGCGAGAAAGACAGCCGTCGTCTTCCCATCGGTACGTTTTCTCCGACGGCCTCTCGGCGTGAAGCGATGGCTGTTCCTCGATCGGATCGCGATCCGATCGCATCGAAGGATCCCCGATCGCGGCCAACCCATTCTGTCGATCGGCCTGACGATGCACCCTGTAATAACAGAAACTTAGCGTCATTTTTCGGCGCCAGGAAACCTTGGCACGCGCCCTGCAATACCCTCAAACACACGGCGAGGACG
>JAPYTK010000219.1 GCA_029941785.1 Polyangiaceae bacterium
CCACCGAGGTCGACGAATGCGCCGTACTCGGTGATGTTCTTGATCGTCCCGGTGACGGCCATGCCTTCGGCCAAGGTCTCGAGCGTCTTTGCTTTGAGCTCGTCCCGCTCGCGCTCGAGCAGCACGCGGCGGCTCAGCACGATGTTCCCGCGCTTCTTGTTGAACTTGATGACCTTGAACTTGAGCGTTTGCCCAATGAGGCGATCGAGATTCCGGATCGGTCGCAGGTCGACCTGCGAACCCGGAAGGAAGGCCTTGACCCCCCCCTTGATCGTCACCGAGAGACCACCCTTAACGCGTTGACAGATCGTGCCCTCGATGAGTTCATCTTGTTCACACGCGGCGGAGATGTCGTCCCACACCTTGAGTCGGTCGGCCTTCTCCTTGGAGATCTTGACCAGACCGTCGTCGCTCTCGCGGCTCTCGACGAAGACGTCGATGTTGTCGCCAGGGCTGATGACCGGGCGACCCGCGGTCGGAGAATCGCCGAATTCTTTGATCGAGACGACGCCTTCGCTCTTGCCCCCGATATCGATGACGACGAAGTCGCGCTGAACGGCCACGACGCGTCCGGAGACAATTTCACCTTCACGGGCGAAGCTCTCTTCTTCTACGGTGGCTTCGAAAAGTGCGGCGAACGTGTCTGCTCCCGGGGGGCTGGATCCTTCAAGTTCTGTAGTCATCACGATGGTTTTGGTTCCCAGGCAAGGTTCCGGGAGCGAGACTGCTCATGGGGTGGAAAACAACGCACGATGTGGCGTAAAACTGCGTCCACCTGCGCCTGGGGAGTCTCGCGTCTAGTCGACCGGTTCTAACCTGTCAATCTCGCAGGAGAAGTTAGCTAGGAACGACCGAGCATCGCTTCAATGGCTCCAGCGGCGGCCATGTCCTCGACCAAGTGGTCCGGATGATGGCGAGCGAGCTCCTCGGAGCGAATGAACCCGGTCGATACCGCGATGCACTCCGCCTCGATCGCGTGGGCTGCCTTGATGTCTCGTGGGCTGTCACCGATCACCACCACGCGGCAATAGTGAAGGGGCGTCTCGAGTCGCGCGGCGCCCCGTTCGGCACCGGCCCGCAGCAGGGCGGCGCGGTCCTCGGCGTCGCAGCCGAATCCCCCGAAGGAAAAGCGTTCACTCAGCCCGACCCGCTCGAGCTTGATCCGGGCGCCGGCCTCGATGTTACCGGTTCCGAGTCCGCACACGACACGAGGCGCGTTGGTGGCTGCGTCGATGGCCGCGACGATCCCTTTGTGGACGCGGTATGTGGCGTCGTCGACGGCATCGACCTCCGCCCGCAACAAGTCGAGGTAGGGCTCCAGCACGCGGTCGATGGCGGTCTCTGTGGCGGCGGGACCACTCGCGTCGAGCACCTTGCGAATGATTCCGCGGTCGGTCATGCCAGCGAAGCTAAAGTCGATCTTCGGTGTGATCCCACAGGCTTCGATGGCCCGAATGATGGCGCGTCGGCCGGCGCCGCCAGTGGTCAGGATGGTGCCATCGACGTCGAACAGCACGATGGTGGGGAGCTTGCTGTTGGCGGTTTCAGGCATGGAGCATCACGTAAACGGCCACGCCTGTGGCGGACACGTAGAGCCACAGCGGGAGGGTGATCTTGGCGATGGCGCGGTGCTTGTCGACCTGCATGTTGAAGCCCCGGTAGAGCGAAATGAGTGCCATCGGCAAGATGATGGCGGCAAGCACGATGTGCGACAACAAGATGAACAAATACACCCCCCGGTGGTCGCCGGCGTAGAGCGTCGGCCCCTCTTTGAACCAATGGTAGATGACGTAGCTCACGAGAAACGCGCTCGAGCTTCCGAAGGCGCTCAGCATGACGGCTCGGTGGGCGGCGATCCTCTTCTTGAGAATGAGGGCCCAGCCGACGAGCAAGAGCACGCCCGTGATGCTGTTGAGGGTGCAGTTGACGGCGGGAAGCGTCGATACGTCCAGCTTGCCGCTCGTTCCCTCTGGCCGTGGACCCAAGATGAGGAAAAGTATCGCGGCGCAAACGACCGCGGAGGTGATGTAGATGATGCGGAGCCAGAAGCCGTCCTTGTCCCGGGTTGGTTCCTTGGCGGCGGATGGCGTGTGGCTTGTCATCGTTAAAAAGGAAGTCGCGGCGCGGCAGGCTGTTCGCTCGGGCGGCCGAATAGATTCGTGGCGCCCCGGATCGTGTGAGCCAGGTCGCGGATGGTGCGATCCAAGACGGCGTACGACCACGGGGCTGTCACCATCACATGGTCGGCGCCGCCTGCCGGAAGGGCTTCCACCTTGGCGGAACGAATGGCGTCCTTCGCACCGCCCAGATCGTGAGGAACGAGGAGCAAGGCGAGCTGTGCGTTGCTCAACACGTTTTGCGTCTGCGTGGCGAGTTTGCTCGCCGCGACCGTCTTCTTCGGATCGAGGCGCACGATGAGACGAGGCTGTTGGCTCAGCACGAAGTGACCGCTCGCTTGTTCGACGTTTCGAAGGGTGTCGGTGCCGGGGACGAGGGGGGGAATGAGGCCGAGCATCTCGCGCCATGCCTGCTCGTGGATCAGAAAGCTGAGGGCTCCGTCCACCGGCAGTGGTGCGCGGGAGGGAGCGTCGCTCGCAGGGAGTGCCGCGCGGGCGATGGCGGGAGTGGTGCCGAATATGAGCGTACCGTCATCGGCTTGGGCGAGGGTCAGGCCGAGCGTGTGGACGAGCATCCCTTCTTTGAGTTCCCAGCCATCCAGGCCCTCCTCTTTGAATATTTTTTGAAGGCCACTCACGAAGCGGCCAGGCTCAATTTTTCCGCCGATGAGGACAACCCAGGCCTGGCCATCGGTGCTCGCAAGGATCACCTCGCGCAGGTCGATCGGGATGTGGATACCCGTTTCCTCTTCGATGCGCTTGACGCGGCTGGTCTTGTTGCCGTCCTTCGACTTGGCGGCATCCCTCGCTTCGAGAACCAGGGGCAACAGATGTTCGCGGACAGGCTTGAAGGCGAAGAACTTCGCGCCGTCCGCTCGTAGCGCGATCCGCGTCCCGTCGGGCACGTGCTCATGGGCAGCAGGATCGTGATGCAGGAGGCCGAAATAGACGCCTAGACCGACGGCAGGCAATGCGAGAAACAAGAACACAAAGAGCACGACAGGCCAGCGGCGTGTCTTCTTCTTGGCCGGTTCTGGGGGCGAAGAACTCATGGCGAGTCTGGTTCAAGCACGGGTGGCGCTAGGGGTCGAGTCTTGCTGCGGCCTCCGGAGCACTTCCGCTTTTGAGCAAGGCCCACACGATGCGTCGTGGCAGTCTCCAAGTGAAGCGGAGGTCGGTCTCGGTGGTCGTCGCCTCGAGATGACTGAGCGTGTCGGCGTGCCGCTTTGACTTGGAGAGGCTGGCGCGAAACGTGTCGATGAACCGCCGGAGTTTGAGTGCGGCGCTCTCTGACGCGCATCCGACGCGGCCTTCGAGTCTTACTTCATCGCCCTCGAAATGGACGGCCGCGCGTACGCGCTCGACCCCTCGTAGCAATGCACTGAGGGAAGGGTAACGGTCCTCGAGCGAGGGCGAGAGTCGCGCCGGGCGATAGTCGATACTCAACAGCCCGCGGGCATCGGGTTGGCCGCGCTGCAGGTTGAGTTGGCCCAATCGGCGGGCAGCGGGATGAAGCTCGACCGGTGTGACGAAGACCGCGCCTCGTTGGCCAAGCGTGTACACTCGGGCGAAGCCGCTGCGACCGGGCTTCTCGATGGCGTCGTGGCGCGCGAGTCCTTGGATCGATGTCTCGTGGCGGCGCCAGGCGTTCGGATCGGGGTTCAATTTCGCGTCGTCGTTGAACTCGACCGCGATGACACGGTCGCCCTCGTCGATGTCCGTTACCCGGAGTCCGAACCACAGGACACGGGCTTGGCTCAGCGCGAGACGCATCAAGCCGCTCGCAGCCGCGCGGTCGATCGCTCGAGCGACCAGTTCGTTCGCCTCCTTTTCTCCGAGTCCTTCGCGTACCCGATTCAGGTCGAGCCTCACGACGAGTTCGAGATCGGCTGGAATGAAGTCCGGCGGCGCGAGGTCGGCGAGCTTCGGTGTGGCCACCGGTGGTCGAGCGGCGGTCGAGCTGAGCCCTCCGTGTGGGAGGACCCGCCCGCAGGCGCTGAGGACGAGGAGGAGCGCGAGAAAGGGGGGGCGATACGCTGGCATGTCAGCTCGGGCTTTCATCGTGGCCCATCACGGCGCGGACACGTTCTTCCATTTCTTCGAGGATGTGGTCGATGCTCCGCCCTGTCGAGTCGATCAAGGCCGCGTCGTTGGCTCGCTTGAGCGGCGCGATCGCGCGTTCGCTGTCTTGCTTGTCTCGTTGGGCGACGTTCTTCTTGATCTCCTCGAGGTCGATGTCTTCGCCGCGCTCGACAAATTCGAGCCGACGTCGTTCTGCGCGCGCCTCGAGGGAAGCGGTCAGAAAGAACTTCGCTACCGAGTCCGGAAAGACCACGGTGCCCATGTCTCGGCCCTCGGCCACCACGCCACCGTTTTTCGCGATGGATCGCTGCAGGTTCATGAGAGATTCACGTACTCCGGCAATGGCCGATACCCGGCTCGCGCCCATGCTCATCTCGGGGGCGCGAATGGCGCCGGAGACATCCTCGCCGTCGAGCCGCACGCGCAGGCCCTTTGGTTGTTCGGGATCCTGTTCGAGGGAAATACCGTTGCGCTCGGCGATCGCTTCGGCCAGGGCGGTGATCGTCGCGGAGGAATCCTCGTGGTCGGAGTTGGGATCGATGCCTTCGAGCAAGCCAGCTCGGGCGGCGGCGAGGGCGATGGTCCGGTACAGAGCTCCCGTATCGAGCAGGATAAAATTCAAGCGCGCGGCCAGATGTTTGGCGATGGTGCTTTTTCCGGCGCCGGCGGGGCCGTCGATGGCGACAATGGGAAGGCGAGGCATGATCGCCCGGGAGCCTACTACGGCGAGAGGGCTTCGTGCACCTCGATGCGTGCGCCGAGCGCCCGGAGCGTGGCGACGAAGCGGGGGTACACGGCGGTGATGCCCGTCACGCCGTGTATCGTGCACGGACCGCTCGCCCTCAAGGCGAGCGAAGTGGCCATCATCGCGATGTCTGCGTCGCCTTCGGCGTCGATGTCGGCTGCCCGAAGCGCGGCCCCGCCGGCCCCGTCGACAGACAGACCTTCCTCCACGGAGCGACTCGCGATGCCAAATCGGTCGAGCACGGAAATCGTCTTGGCCGTTTGCGGCGCGTGGCTGGTGGGTACGCTGAGAAGGCTGGCCGCAGCGGAAGGGCAGTTGCTGGCGATGGCAGCCAGACAGGGCAGCGACGTCGACGAGCGCCCCGCTCGTTCTCCGACCATGGCCAAGGCGCGGCCCGGGCCGCCACTTGCGATTCGGATGTCGGCCGTCGTTTGCCCGAGCTGCTCGGCGCGAATGCCAAGGGCGATGTGGCAGCCGGCATCGCGGAGCGCTTCGGTTGTCCCGCTTTGTGTTGGGTCGACGTTGACGGTGCGTACCGTCACGTCACTTCCTGGCACGCCGAGGGCTGCGGCGAGCAGCGTCCAGCCGAGCCCGGAATCACCACTGAGCATCGCATCGCCGAGGCTCGGTGTTCCGGGTGGCTTTGAGCCGGCCATGACCGTGAACGGACCGCTCGCCTCGAGCGCAAGGCCCGCGGTGGCGAGCAGTCTTTCGAGCCGAGCGTCGCTCACGGGAGCTTCGTGGATGCGTGTCGGTCCATCGGAGAACAGTCCACTCAACAGCGCCGCTGACTTCATCGCATGGTGAATCTCCGTGTCACTTCCCCCGACGAGTTCGATATCGAGCGGCGAGAGGGGGGCTCCGTCGCCGGTCGTCGCGATGGTGTACGGAGAGTAGAGGGCGCGCGGCTGGTCGGCTCGCAGACTTCCCTCGAGCTGTGCCCCTCGTCGTCGCAGCGTCTGCGCGACGGCTGCCATCACGCGCGGACCTCGGGGGGCCTCGCTGTGTAGGGTCGTGGTGCAGTTCATGCCGCTCAGCAGGCTACTGAGAGTGAGCAGGGTGACCATCGAAGGACCACAATCGATTGCTTCCGGCACCGACCAGCCGTCAAGCCCCACGCCCACGACCTCGTACTCGCCCTGTTCGAGGTTGTGCTCGACGGCCACCCCCAGCTGCTGCAACGCCCTGACCATCGGCAGGCCGGGCAATCCGCGCCCCGAAAGGGTGGTTCGTGTTCCGGCCCGTGCGAGCGAAGCGAGCGCGAGCGCATGCTCGGCAACAGTTGCATCGGGCGCGCTCGGTACGCTCCCTAGGAGGGGCGCGTCTTGAGGGTAAATAGTTAGCAAAACCAGTGTATTATTGGTGTTTTGTTATGTCATTCCCACTGCGTTGATGGCTCGATTGAACCGGGCTGAGCTACGCGCGGCATGACTGGCTTCATGAAGTAATCATTGATGCGGCGGGGCAGATAGGGCACAGCTGCTCCGCGAACATGCTCAGGTGTCGTCGATTCCCATACTCCTTTTTTGTCGCGACAACACTCGCGGCGGTGGTGGTTTTGGGGGCGCCGAGCAGCGACGCGGGCAATCGCTTTGCTTTCGAGCCGGCTGAGGCGCGAAACGCGCGGGCTGTGCAATACGCCGCGATGAGCAACGCGCTTTGCACCGCAGAGCTGACCGAGCGTGGCATTCCTCACGAGTTGGTCGAGCGTGCTCGAGGGGTCGAGCGTCCCATCCGTTTTACCGGGCCGGTGCGGGGCGTGCGGTACGTTCAAACCTACCGAACCGAGCGTGACCCCAAGGCACCGGCGACGGTGTTGGACTGCCGGCTCGCCTTGGCGATCGACGACATGTCACGGATTTTGGCGCGCTACCGTGTCGTCGAGGTCGAGTACCTGTCGATGTGGCGTCCCGGGCATCGACCGCCCGGTGTTCGTCATCCCGCGGGGCGCGCGATCGACGTGGCGACGGTCAAGTTCGCGAGCGGTGAGCGGTACTCGGTGCAACACCATTTTTACGGCCGAGTCGGTGCGCAGACGTGTGGCGTGGGGTCGGCCAAACCTCGTCGGCCGCATCGTGGCGCCTACTTCTGGCGGAAGGTCGTATGTGAACTCGACGCGACGCGCGCGTTCAACTTGGTGCTCACGCCCAATTACGATTTCGGCCATCGTGACCATCTGCACCTCGAAGTTCGAAGCAACATTCGCTGGTTCCTGACGCAGTAGGGGCCCCCTGTGCGCGCGCTCAGGCGACGCTCTTCCCCAGCGGCCGCGAAGAGAGAATGGGGCACCCGTCACGGGTGGAGGAAGACGCTGGTTCCAGGAACGTGCGGATAGTACGCGGTGGCCGCATACCAACCCTTCGGGATTTGCGGGTCCATCCATGCGAAAAGTGTTCGCGCGTCAGGCGGTGACAGGTTGATGCATCCGTGGCTCTTTGGCCGGCCAAAGTCATTGTGCCACCAAGCTCCGTGCAGCGCGTAGCTATCCTTGTAGTACTGCACCCACGGAACCTCATCGACGAACCAATTCATGCCGTTCTCGCGCCCTGACATGTCGGCGCTGAGCATCTTCCATCCGATCGAATAACTGCCCCGTTTGGTGGCGTGTTTACGCTGGCTGACGCCGTCCATCCCTGGAGACATCGCGGTGGCAAACACAGGCACATCACCTTCGTAGGCGACGATGAAGCCCCAGGTTACCCGCACGTCGACCCACTTGGCGCCGGCCCGAATGGTTCGCGGCCGTTTCTTGGCCGCCTTGATGATCGTCACGTCGTGGTAGCGAATGAAGCGGCCATCGCGCAGCTTCCAATAGTAGCCGCCCGGGCCGCGAGCCATATCGGTTGTGGCGGGCAGGAAGGCGTGTCGTGGGATGACCTCGTTGGTCGCGCTGAGCTTGCCGGCTGCGTTGCGGCGAAACACGGGCGATTCGGTCAGCCAGGTGAAGGCGAGGGGGAGGGCCATATCCGGGTTTTGGCGCAAGTCGATACCGCGCAGTCTGGGCGTCTCTTTGATCCGCACCTTGTCTTTTGGAATGAGCGTGAGATCGGGCTGCAGCAACCACGTGCGACCGTTCGCGTCGAATTGCCGCGACCAGGAGATCTTCATGCCCATGTAGGCGTTCTGACTGTCCAACAGAGGCGGCTTGGCATACTCGAAATATCGCAAGAGTTCGTCGTGGGGACCGTGACCGGCGGAAGTCGGGTCGATGGCGCCTCCACGCTTGTCGTCTGGCGCGGGGGGCGAGGCGAGATGTGCGTCGAGACGTTTTTCGGTGGCCCGCTGCTCGGCCGAGGTGGGGATCCGGAGGTAGCGAGGTGCGCCCACCGAGACGCCGACGCGAAACGGGTAGTCGCCGCCAGCGCGAGGTAACACCGCGGCGCCCGCGAGCACGGCAGGGTGATTGGGATCGGCCGTCGGGTGACCGGCGCCTCCCTCGCAGACGTATCCTCGTGGGGCGATGGAGAACCAACGGCCAGTGCATCGGTAGGGGCGGCGACGGGTGGCCCCATAAGGATCGAGTTCGTCTGGGGTCACGCGTACCGACTGCCCAGCGCGAAAGGCTCCGATGATGGGTGCTTCGAGGTCCGGCTTGAGGTGGATCTTCGCGAGCCCGTAGGTGCCGAAGAGACGGGGCGGCGGAGCCTCGTTCGGTCCGACAGGGATGCTCTCTGGAATCGTTCGGCCATCGCTGAACGGCGTCGCAGCAAACACAGGGGGCATCTCGAGGTCATCGGCCGAATGACGGGGCGGAGGAACATCGTCGCCCCAGGCGAGCTCGTCTTGGCGCTGGAGCCAGTTTTCGAGAGGCGGTGCGAGCGAGGTCTGGCCGGGGATTTCGCTTGGGTTCGGGAGGTGATTCGGGCTGCACGCGGCCGTGAACGCGAGAAGCGAAAGGGTCACTCCCTTATATGAGAACTTCTTCAGGCTGTGGTCACTTGGTTTCGGCACGACTCTCCCCACTATTAAGAGTAAGGCTTGTGACCGTAATGCGCTAGTGTGCTGCGTTTTTTTTGAATATTCTTGGCCACAGGCGCGCGGCCGTGTCTGGGCGCCGCTTCTGTCACTCGACGTAGATGGTGCCGAACATGCC
>JAPYTK010000220.1 GCA_029941785.1 Polyangiaceae bacterium
CGCCTGCGCCGCCGCCTGCGCCTGCGCCCGCGCCGCCCGCGCCGCCTGCGCCGCCAGCGCCGCCAGCTCCTGAGGTCTCCGCGCAGGGGTCGGGCTCGGGCTCGGCAGGCTCTGCGATTTCACCGAGATTCACGGCCTTGGCGGTGAAACCGAGGCCAATCGAGATGGCGTCGCAGGTCTTGTTGGGATCCTGCGTTCCGTCCGCCATGATGTCGGACGCTTGCCGTAGGGTGTCGGCGATGGTGTCGAAGAGGCCACCTTCACACAAGCCCGAGTCGATGCTG
Organism: Polyangiaceae bacterium; assembly: GCA_029941785.1. Lineage (GTDB taxonomy): Bacteria > Myxococcota_A > Polyangia > Polyangiales > Polyangiaceae > JAPYTK01. Next base: position 285 of record JAPYTK010000220.1, read on the forward strand.
CCCGCCACGCTCTTGAGCTGGGCGATGAACGGCTCGACCTCGATGACCCCCGCGATGACCCCTTCCGTCGCGCTCTGGCGATCGGCAGCGAGGTTCATGGTGATGATCGCTTGGCTGATGTTGATCGTGAAGGAGGCGCCGCTGATGCTGAGGCCTAGACCGAGCGATCCCGGCGAGCCGGAAACCCACACGTCATCGTTGACGTAACTGGTAGTGAATTGAACCTTGGCCGACGAAATGTCGGTGGGGTCGGTGAGCAGCTCGGGCACGACGGGCCAGGCGTCCGTTCCATCCCACTTGGGGGGGCTACCGAGATCGGCGCCGGCATAGAGCTTGGCCGTCAAGTCGAGGTAGTTCGGGGCCGTGCCCAGAGCGGCGATGTCGACCATGATGGTGAATGTGCCTTCCTCCAGGCTGGTGTCGAGCGAGGACTGGGCCGAGGCGAGCTGGTCGAGCAGCGGCGCGAGGTTCTTGCCGAAGGAGTTGTCGATCCCGTCCTTGCCGTCTTCGTAGACCTGGCTCTTGGTGCCGCCAGCGTTCGTCTTGCACAAGTCGGTCGAGAATTTGGTGGATACCTTGTTGTCGAGGTCGTAGCCGATCGTCTTCCAACCATCCTTGAGACCGAGTTCAATCGTGTTGATGGCGAGCACGACGCCATCGCCATCACCCGCGATGCCGCCTTCGGGGCGAGGAGGAGGCTGATTTGACGCTTGTTCGATGACCGGGTCGGGCGTCGGCGAACTGCATGCGACGAAACCACCGGTCAGGACGGCAAAAGATAGCGTGGTGTAGGCTAGGGAAGTGCGAAACATGAGGGGCCTTTCTCAATTAGGGATCTACGGCGGCAGAATGCCCGGAGCCACGAATGGGTGACCATTGGCCAATTCACTGCCAGCGCGGAACAAATACGGTGCATCGGGGCGATGTGCAAGGAACGTCAGTGATTATTTTGGCTCCCGTCGCCCCTTATTCTCTGTGGACGCCGGCCCGGGCCGTGGCTAGCTAAACACCATGGCGGCCGAGTTCGTGCACCTTCACGTGCACAGCGAGTATTCCCTGCTCGATGGGGCCATTCCGTGCGGAAAGCTGGCCACGCTAGCCCGCGACGGCGGAATGCCGGCCATCGCGTTGACGGACAACAACGCCATGTTTGGCGCCGTGACCCACCAATTGGCGTGCGAGCAGGCCGAGGTCGGCTCGATCATCGGATGCGAGGTGAACGTCGTTCGCCCCATCGGCGGGAAGGATGGCCCCCTCAACCACTTGGTGCTCCTCGCGGAGACGGATGCCGGGTACCGCAACCTCCTTCGCATCGTGTCAAAAGCGCAGATTAGCCCGGCTGTCGAGCACAAACCGAGCGTACGGCTCGACACGATCGCGGCCGACACCGAGGGGCTCATTGCGCTGACCGGGTGCATGGGGGGCTTGTTCCTCCAAAGTACACTCGAGCAGGGCGAGGGCGCCGGCCGCGACATGCTCGTGACGCTGCAAGACATCATGCCGAAGGGCTCGCTCTACGTGGAGCTGCAAGATCACGGTTTTCCAGAGCAGGCTGTCCTCAACGAGATCGCTTGTGACCTCGCCGGTGCGCTGGACTTGCCGGTCGTTGCGACCAATGACTGTCACTTTGCCGAGCGTTCGGATGGTGAGGCGCAGCTGTATCTCTCGTGCATCGCATCAGGGCGCGCCTATGCCGACGCCAGTGCGGCACACCACGGCAGCTTCGAGATGTACGTCAAGTCTCCAAAGCAGATGAAGGATCTGTTTCGACACGTGCCAGAAGCGATCACCAACACGCTCAGGGTGGCTGAACGCTGCAGCTCTTTTCAGATCCCTCTCGGAACGCCGATGTTGCCGACGTTCCCCGTTCCTGATGGCTTCGATACCGCGTCCTATTTCCGCCATGTCGCGCACGATGGCTTGGACAAGCGTCTGGCCGAACTACGACGGGCAGGTCGCACGCCGGACGAGTCCACGTATCGCGCCAGGCTCGACACGGAAATCGGGATCATCTTGGACATGAATTTCCCCGGTTACTTCTTGATCGTATGGGACTTCATTCGCTACGCCAAAGGGCGCTCGATTCCGGTCGGACCCGGGCGAGGATCGGGCGCCGGTTCGCTCGTGGCCTACTCGCTGCGCATCACGGATCTCGATCCCATCGAACACCGCTTGCTCTTCGAGCGCTTCTTGAATCCCGAGCGCGTCAGCATGCCGGATTTCGACATCGATTTTTGCATGGATCGGCGTGACGACGTCATTCAGTACGTAGCCGATAAATATGGCGCCGAGTCGGTGGGCCAAATAGCGACCTTCCATGAGCTCAAGGCGCGAAGCGTGATCAAGGATGTCGCGCGGGCGATGGGATTGCCGGCTCAGGAGTCGCAACGCATCGCCAACCTCGTGCCGCAAAAGGCGCCTGGAATCATGTACACGATCGGCGAGGCGCTCGACATCGAGCCGAAACTCAAGGCAACGATCGAGACGGACCCTCAGGTGGCGGAGTTGATCGAACAAGCTCAGCGGCTCGAGGGTCTCACCCGGCATGTCGGGATGCACGCTGCGGGTGTGGTGATCAGCGAGGGGCCCCTGTGGGATCACGTTCCGTGTTTCGAGAGCGCGGGCGCGATCGTGACGCAGTACGCAAAAGACGAGGTCGAACTCGCGGGCTTGGTGAAATTCGATTTCCTCGGTCTCAAGACCCTTACGGTGATCGACATCGCAGAACGCCTCGTCAACCAAAGGCCGGACCGCGAAGGCTTGCCGGCCCTCGACATGAGCGATGTGCCGCTCGACGATGCGCTGACGTACAAGCTGCTCCAGAGCGGCGAGACGACGGGTGTTTTTCAGCTGGAGTCGAGCGGAATGCAGCAGTTGTTCAAGGACTTGCGGCCGGATGCCTTCGAGGACGTCGTGGCCGCTGTTGCGCTCTATCGACCGGGTCCGCTGGGCAGCGGAATGGTCAAAGACTTCGTCGATTGCAAGCACGGTCGCAAGCCGATCGCCAAGATGCACCACCTCGTCGACGATGTGCTCGCGCCAACTTACGGCGTCATCGTCTACCAGGAGCAGGTCATGCAAATCGCCCAGCGACTTGCCGGCTACACGCTCGGAGGAGCCGATGTTCTTCGTCGGGCGATGGGAAAGAAGAAGCCCGAGGAAATGGCCAAGCAGAAGTCGATTTTTCTCGATGGTGCCCGGCAATTGGACGTCGTGGAACAAGACGCTGAGCGCATCTTCAGCTTGCTCGAATACTTCGCCGGTTATGGTTTCAACAAGAGCCACTCCGCCGCCTACGCGCTGCTCTGTTATCAAACGGGTTATCTCAAGGCCCATTACCCAGTGGAGTTTCTGTGCGCGCTGCTCACCGCCGATCGGGACAAGACCGAGAAGGTGGTTCGCTTCATCGCGGAGGGTCGGCACTGGGGCATCGAAATTCTGCCGCCGGACATCAATCAATCGAAGGTCGACTTCACGGTCGTGTATGGCGAGGGGGATGCGAGCAAACGAGCACAGGGTAAGCGACCGCGTTTTCGGGACGCGCTGAGACCACAAGTCCGCTTCGGCCTCGGCGCGATTCGAGGCGTGGGGGACAGCGCAGTGGAGGCCATTCTCGCGGCGCGGGAGGAGGGGCCCTTCGAGGACATGTTCGGATTCGCTCAACGCGTCGACGCCCGGCGGATCAATCGTGGCGTCTTGGAGGCGATGGTCGAATCGGGCGCCTTCGATGCGTTGCTGGAGCCGCAAGGGATCACGCGGGCGCGGGCCTTTGCCTCGACGGATCGGGCGCTCGAGCGATGTCGTAGCGCGAGCCGTGATCGGGAAGCCGGGCAAACCAGCATGTTCGCCATGTTTCAAAACGACGAGGCCGGACCCGCCCAGAGCACGAACGAATACGTCGAGTGCTCACCGTGGGACTTGCGCGAACTGCTCCGGCATGAACGGCAAGCTCTGGGGTTTTATGTCTCCGGTCACCCGCTCGATCGCTACGGTGTCGATCTGCGCCGCTTCGCCGTGGATCCGACCGCGGGCCTGAGCGCTCGCGATCCGTGGTCCCGCGTTCGGGTCGCCGGCACGGTCGAGGGTTATCGGGAGCGAGTCTTTCGTTCCGGCGACAAGATCGCGTTTTTCGGACTGGAAGATCTCACCGGCGCCGTGCAGTGCAAGGCCCGGCAACGGCTCTTGTTGGAAGCGGGGGAGGTCCTCGCGAGCGGCGAGCCTGTGCTCATCGAGGGCAAACTGCAGTTTCCCATGAACGACGATGGGGAGCCGTCGGACGGCGGTGCGCGGGAGCCCACCTTGCTCGTCGATCAGGTGACGCTTCTGTCGAACGTGATTCAGGCGGAGACGCGATTGGTCGCCATTCACCTGACCGTGGAAGACCAAGAGCGGCTCGCGCGACTGAACGCTACGCTGCGTCAACACCCAGGGCAGTGCCCGGTGCAGCTGGTCATCGAGACAGGGGAGGGGAGAGCCGCGGTTCTTGCGTCCAAGATTCGCGTCGCGCCAGCCGATGTCATGCTGTCGGAACTCGAGCGCTTGTTTGGACGCCAAGTGGCCGAACTGCGCTGAGCTCGGTTGGACCGGCGAGGCGGCTAGTCGCTTTGCCCACGGCGGATCTGGTAGGCGCGGATCTTCTTGTGCAGATTGGTGCGCTCGACGCCCAATTGTATGGCCGCCCGAGAGACGTTCCAGTCCTCGTTCACCAAGGTCTTGATGATGTGTCGACGCTCGGCTTGGCTCCGCACTTCCCTGAGGCTCAAGCCTTCGGTACTCGTTTGATCCGACGAAGGCGGAGGCACGCTGGACATGTCTTCGAAGGGGTCGGCGTGGGGATCCTCGGGCAAGTCTGCGATGGTCACCTCGTCGCCGGCGAGAATGATAGCCCGCTCGACGACGTTCTTCAATTCACGCACGTTGCCTGGCCAGTTGCGCCGTTTCAAGGCTTCGTAGACCGTGGCGCTGAGCGGCTTGGGTCGCATGCCGTTCTCTTCGCAGAACGCGGCCATGAAGGCATCGACGAGCGCTGGAATGTCGCCCTTGCGGTCGTCGAGGGGCGGGCAGGCGATCGGAAAGACGTTCAAGCGGAAAAACAGGTCCTCACGGAATCGGCCTTCCCGAACCTCCTTGGGTAAGTCCTTGTTCGTCGCGGCGAGGATCCGAACGTCCACGTGGAAGACGTGTTCCGCTCCGACGCGCGAGATTTCGCCGGACTGCAGCACGCGCAAGACCTTGGCCTGAGCGGAGACATCCATGTCGCCGATCTCGTCGAGAAACAGGGTGGCGCCGTGAGCTTGTTCGAAGACGCCGCGCTTTCTCGCTCCCGCCCCGGTGAAGGCGCCCTTTTCGTGCCCGAAGAGCTCGCTCTCGATGAGTTCTCGCGGAATCGCCGCGCAATTGACCTTGACGAAGGGCTCGGAACAACGCGGCGACAATTGGTGGATGGCCCGGCTCACCAGCTCTTTTCCGGTCCCGCTCGGACCGGTTATGAGAACGCTTGCTTTCGTCGACGCAACCCGCTCGATCTGATGATGGAGCGCGACCATTTCAGGCGTGCGCCCAATCATGTGGACCTGGCGCTCCCGACTCGATTGGAGGGTGGCGAGCTGGCGCACGAGGCCTGCGGTCTGGACGGCCTGTTCGACACTGTGAAGCACACGACTGCGTTGCAGGGGCTTTTCGAAGAAGTCGATCGCACCTAGTTTGATCGCCTGCGCTGCTTCCTCGCCGCTGGCGTGGCCACTGATGATGATGACGGGGATGTGCCGGCGCAGCTCATCTTGTTTCATGATTTCGAGCCACTGCAGTCCGCCCATGCCCGGTAGCATCATGTCGAGCACCACCAGATCGAGCGGATAGCTCGCCTGGGCGAAGACCTCCTCCGCGTCCTCGGCGCTGCCCGCCTCGTGAACGCAATAGCCCTCACTTTCGAGGATGAGCCGTAGGGCTCGGCGCACGTTCCGCTCGTCGTCGATGACGAGAACGTTGAGTTGCGGCCTCCGGTCTTGTCCTTCGAGGCCTTCCGTTTTGCTTGCCTCCTGGCTCATTTTGGCGTTCCTCGTCTCATGTTGCAGCTCATGCGTCGGGTGCCCGGCTCCCTTGCCTGGATGTTTGGACGCGGTAGATACTAGCGCCATTGCGCGTGATTCGCTAAAGACTCCCGCGATGACGCTTCGCATCTCGATACCGATCGCCTTGGGGCTCTGCATGCTCACCTCAGGTGGGTGCGATGTGAAGTCGCCCCTCGCGAACCCTGCGAGTCTGACCTACACGGAGGACGCGCACGCGGCGTACGGGCAGGCTATGGCGGCCTTCAACGACGAACGCTGGGAGGACGGTCGCTCGTTGTTCTCGGAGCTTCGCCGCTTGTTTGCCTACAGTCGCTACGCGCGCTTGGCGGCGCTTCGTTTGGCGGATATCGACTTCGAACAACAGAAGTTCAGCGAGGCCATGACCGGGTACCGCAACTTCATCCGTGGACACGCGACGGACGAGAACGTGGAGTATGCGCGGTACCGAATCGCCAAAGCCCTGTATCTCGACAACAACGTCACCGTGTTGCTCCCACCGCAAGAAGAACGTGATCAGGCGAATACGCGCGATGCGCATCGTGAATTGAAGCGCTTCAACGAGCGTTTTCCAAGGAGTCGTTACCGGATCGACACGGGCTACATGCTCGAAGTGGTGACCCAGAGGCTCGTTCGACACGAACTGTACGTGGCTCGGTATCACTTGCTCAGTGACAATTTCGACGCGGCGCTCCATCGCTGCGATGACGCCTTGAAAAACTATCCGGGTTCGGGCCTCGACGCCGAGGCATTGGTGCTCAAGGGCGAGACCTTGCTCAAGGCGAAGCGCAACGACGAAGCTCGCGTCGTGTTCGAAGCGGTCGTTCGGGATCACAAGGGTGCATTTTCGATCGTTGCCAAGCGCTTCTTGAAGCACATGGCGACGCCGAGCAGCGCGGGATCCTGAACGCCCCCTGGACCGCCGCGCGCGGTGAATACGGCGTCTGCACGGAATTACGGCGCGGCCATCGCTGGTGCCGAGGAGGCAGCGGCCCACGGCTTCGGCGGGGGTGGCGGCAGTTCATCAGCCAGTGGAAGGACGACGAAGATCTCGAGGGTGATGTCTTGGGTGGCGTAGACGATGAACGTCGCGGTATCGCCAGGCTTCACGGTATCGGAGATCAAGTCGGGAAGCGTTGCGGCGACTTGATGGAGTTTTCCATCGCCCTCAATGGCGAGCGTGACGGTGCGAGCAGGATCGAGCTCCGGCGTCGCCTCAGGGACGGGCTCTAACTTACCGCTTGCTACCGGTGAAGAGGACAGTCCCACGCGCAGTGTCCCCCCACCTTCGGAGTCGCTACGGGCGAGCACCAGAGCGCGCAATCCTAAGGACGAGTCACCGTCCGGCACGGTCACACTGATCGCGATGCCGTCACGGGCAAAGCGGCGCAGCCGTACGGCGTCTCGGGGCCGAGGCCCTCCGAGCAGAGGAAGGATGTCGAGCTTCGACGCCAAGAGCAGTCCGTCGGGCAGGGGGTCGGGGGTTCCGAGAAACCGAAGCAGGCCCGGCCGCATCTCACGGCCGGCACCAAGAGCGATGAGCGCATTGGCCAACGTGACGCGTGCGTCGAAATACCGCTCGTTCATCCACGCCTTGAGCAGGGGGCCGCGCGCCCTGTTGTCGCCGATCATCGCGAGCGCGCGCGCCGCGAAAGGTCGCAAGCGAACATCGGCCAGACACTGGACCAATGTGGGAACGGCGCGGCGGCTCTTGAGCCGGCCTGCGGCAGCTACGATCGCGCGGGCACGTGTGAAGCCTACGGCGACCGATCGGGGCGAGTCCTCTCCTGGGCACGTGGTGCCGAGCCAATCCGCGATGATTTCATCACCGCGATCATCGTCGACCTCCGCGAGGGCCAAGGCAGCCAATCGACGCCATCTCCGCTCCTCGCTGTCGAGCAGGTCGAAAGTCAGCGGTGCGCCTTGGCCGAGGCGCGTCAGTGCCAAGGCTGCGAATCGTTTGACGACGACATCCTCGTCCCGGGATAGCGCCCGCCGCAAATAGATCGCCGTGTCGGGCCGAGCCAAATCGAAGAGTACTTCGGCGGCTTTGCGCCTGATGTTCACGCTGGCGTCATCGAGGAGCGGCGCCACGTCCGCCGCGGCTTCGCCGTCTCCTGCGATGCCGCGGCGCAATGCAGGTGGCCAACGGCTTGAGCCATGGGTCTCAAAGCGTCCGTGAGACGCTGTGAAGGTTCGAAGCCTGGCCCGCATCGCGTCCACCTTCGCTGACTGTTTGTTGGCGATGCTCACTTGCTGCTGCGGGTCCGAAATCAAGTCATACAATTGGCATGCCCCGATTCGCCTCAGACAGATGAGTCGATCGTCGCCTTCGGCAAGAAGGGTCTGCTCGTCCGTCTCTGCGAAAGCGAATGGCGCACGCCCTTCTGTCTGCCCCACCATGAGGGGACCGAGATCGCGGCCGCGCAAACGAGGGGAGAGAGGAATGTCGAGACCCGTCAGGATCGTCGGGAGCAGATCGATGAGGCTGACCGGAGCCTTGACCCTCGCTGGTGACAACAACCCGGGCGCGGAGATGACCAGCGGCACACGCACCTGCTCGTCGTACACGGTCGTGCCGTGATACCGGCCGCCGTGATCGCCGAACTCTTCCCCGTGATCGGCCGTGACGATGACGATCGTTTTCGGACGGGCGTTTCGCATGCGGGCCACCAG
>JAPYTK010000221.1 GCA_029941785.1 Polyangiaceae bacterium
GTAGCGACGAGACCGTTCGTCTCTGGAATGCCAACACCGGCGCACTCGACAAGACGCTCGGCGGACATGTCGATCCGGTGTTGAGCGTGGCGTTCAGTCCAGACGGTCGCTTGCTAGCCTCGGGTGGTAGCGACCACACGGTGCGGATTTGGGACTTCCGCGCTGCCAGCCTCGTCCGCACGCTCGAGGGGCACGAACGGATGGTGACGAGCGTGACATTCAGCCCGGACGGCAAGAGCATCGCCACGGGGAGCGGTGACAAGACCGTGCGCCTGTGGGATGTCGAGACGGGCGAACTCCGTCAGACACTCAAAGGTCACAAGGGATGGGTGCAAGCTGTCGCGTTCAGCCCGGATGGTAAGACGGTGTCCTCCGCCAGTCGGGATTGGACCGTGCGATTGTGGGATGCGAAGACTGGCGCGACCAAGCAGACCCTCAAGGGGCACAGCAAGTGGATCCTCAGCGTGGCATTTAGCCCGGACGGGAAGTTGATCGCGAGCGGCAGCGGTGACAAAACCGTGCGATTGTGGGATGCGAAGACTGGCGCGCCCAAGACTGTGCTCGCGGGGCTCTCCGGGTGGGTGAAGAGCGTGCAGTTCAGCCCCGACAGCAAGACCATCGCGACGACCGATGCCAACGGCGTCATCTTCCATCGCGTTGTCGATGGTGCGGCGGTTCGCCTCGCGCGATTCGCCTCGGAAAGGGGCTCCGCCTCACTGGTCTACACCAACAACGGGCTCTTCAGCGGCGATGAATCGACCTACAGCCGCGTGATGTTTCGGGTCGGCAAGGACCTTCGTCGCGCCGACATGCTCAGCGCCGATCAGCTGTTTGATTCCTTTCACCGACCTAGCTTGATGCAAGACTTTCGTGAGGGACACCCGCTTGCGCTGCTTCCGCAAGTCAAGGAAGGGATCGGGTTGCCCCCGTCAGTCACATTCGTCGGTGCGCCGCCCGGTGTGGTCAAGACCGATCTGGAACGGGTGCGGGTGAGGGTGAGGGCGACCGAACGCGGGGGAGGGGTGAGCGAGATCCGCGTCTTTGTGAACGGCGCACGTCAAGAGTCGCAAAGTGGCGATCGCCCGGCGAAGTTACTGGCCACGAGCGACAGCCGGGCCTTCGAACAAGACATACAGCTCGTGCTCGCTCCGGGTCGCAACGTCATCACGGCCGAAGCGTACAACGTGCTTGGTCATATTCGAAGTGACCGGGTACGGCGCACGGTGGTCTTCAGTGGCAAGAAGATGAAAAAGCCCGCGCTTCACATGCTGGTGATGACGCTCTCGAAATACGCCGATCCGGAGATGCATCTCAATTATCCAAACGCCGATGGCGATGCCTTGGTGGCGGCGTTCGAGCGCCAGCGGGATCGCATTTTCGGCGAGGTGCATGTGCATCGTCTCCGCGATGCACAAGCGTCGCCTGCGAGGATCGACGAGGTGCTCTCCGAGATCGCCGAGACGGCTCAACCGAGCGACGTGTTCATGATGTACGTCTCAGGCCATGGCGGCATGGTGCGCTGTCCCGGCGACGAGAGTCCGGCCTATCGTCTGCTCACCTACCGGGCATCACTTCGTAGCGAGCGGACGATGTGCGCGGAGGCCCTCGCGATGTCCCGTCTCACGCGCAAGATGCGAGCCATTCCCGCGAACAAGAAGCTTCTGCTTCTCGACAGTTGCCAATCCGGCGCCGCGACGAGTGGCGAGGTCCTATTGGCGATGCGAGGCGCAGCTGAGGTCGACGCTATCAAACGACTCGCTCGCGCAGAAGGTCTGGCGATTCTTAGCGCCTCGACTGCGAGGGAGTACGCTTACGAGGTCGAGAGCCTGGGCCACGGCCTATTCACGTATGCGCTTCTTCGCGGACTCGATGGCGGCGCGACCTTCCGGGGAGAGAAAATCGTCAGCGTGTTCGGCTTGCTCCGCTACGTCGATCGGCACCTGCCGGGGATTGCCAAGCGGCACATTCGCCGCGAGCAGCGCTCCGTGCAGACCTTTCAAGGACAGGACTTTCCCATTTTTGCCCTGCACGAGGGCGACAAGCCTCTCGTCACCGAAGCGAAATCACCGGTGAAGCCTCTTGCCGCGGCGGGCGATGGGTTGCCGGCGGCGAGCAAGGCGAAGATCCGCAAACACATCGATTCCCGTCGCGCGGCTGTGTTCGTGTGCATGGACCTGCCGGCCGTGTCGATTCGAGCGCGGGTTTCCCGAAGCGGCGCGGTCCGCTTCGAGCCGTATCGACCGAAGCCCTCTCCCGAACAAGGGGAGTGCATCGTCGCGTCGCTCGGTTCGCTGCGCGTGGCGCCTTCCTCTGGCGAGCACACGGTCATCCACGCTGTGTCGCGAGGTGGGAATTGACGAAGCCAAGGTCCCGCTTTGGTACACCGGCAGGCTGGGGCATCGGGCCAGTGTAGACGCAAGCCGGTGGGTTGCTTGCCCGAGGGGGATGGGTTGTAGAGGGACGGACGAGGCACCGATGATCCCGCGGTTTGTCCGCACCGTTTTGATTGATGCGGAGGCGCACCCGGCACTCGACAGCTTGGGTCGTTGTTCCGGTTCCCTGGTCCGTCTGATTTGGGCTATTGTGGCGCTATGCGAAGTTTTCTTTTCACACCAGTTGCCTGCCTGTTCATCCTGGTCGGGTCCGGTTGCTCCAACAAGCTCTCCGGTTCGGTTGACGTGACCACAAAGGCCCACGGCGACTACTCGATCAAGCCTGGCCAGTGCATATCAGGCGAGCGTGAGGATTTCTTCGGTGCAGACTTGCGCGAGGGCGATGACGACAAGATCATTCGCGTCATCAAAGACCCCAAGGAAGGCTACTCCGTGAGGATAAATGTTCCGGGTACCAAGAAGGCCGTGGTGGTCAACGATGGCGTCTGCACAACGTTCAAGGTGCGCGTCAAGAAGCAGAATTCGACGATCAACGACGTCACGAATGTCAAAGGTCGCATCAAACTCGACTGCAAGGTGGGCACGAGCACGGTCGAGGCCAACATCAGATTCGAAAACTGTCACTGAGAGGGCCATCGTGGAGTTGATGACCGGGCTCCTAGACCCATCATCGCTTTGCGCCCCGACTCGAACTTGGCCTTCGCCCTTCACCCGTCTGTCTTCAGCGCGCCTTTGGTGGGGGTCCAGGCCATTGAGGGGGCTGGGCCGTTGGCGGCGGGAGGGTCGCGTCCCAGACCGGGATGTTTCCCAAGAACACCGCGAGCTGCTGCGCATCCGTTTGAATGGCCTCGAGGTTGCCATGATCGATGACGTTCACCCGAGCAGCGTCTCGACAAACCAAGTTGAGCTCGTAGCTGTAATAGCCGCCGTCGTCACCGCTGCAATACTCCTTGATGATCTGCAGCGCGTAGATGTCACCGAGTTCCGTCCGGTCTTCGAGGCTCTCTCGGTCAGAGCTGGAGACCACCTTCTGCCGGCCCTTCCAGTAGATGCCGACGCTTTGATCGAAGTGCCGCGGCGCGCCCATTTTGTTGAGCAGCAAAACACCCGCTCCTGCGAACACGGCGCCGAAGAGCAGGAGGCCGATTCCGCCAACGGAATTCCCTGAACCTCCGAGGGCGTTTCCGAGGCCAACGAGCATGATGACCGCTCCAATGGCGAAGAACACGCCACCGAACATCTTCACGCCTAGGGTGGGTTTGAAGGCCAGCCGCGAAGGACTCACCTGTGCCAAACGATGCGTACCAAAACTCGAGCCTCCACCCGCAGCCGGCGTCCACTCCGTCCGAAGCGCGATCGGATCGCCAAACCCACTAGGGTCGAAGGGCTCGGCCTCCCGCATCAATGACTTGACCATCCCCTTCAACTTCTCGAGCATCGTCGTAGCTTAGCAAAAGATGTTGCCACGGGCGTCTGGGCCTTTGCCGGCTCGCGTGGTCACGGCCGTTCGTGGATGGGTTCGTGATCGCGAAGGTCGAACGGTAAACATTTTTGAGCAGCGGGGGCAGGTCAATTTGTTGGCGCGACGTGAATGTACTGCGGTCTTGCGCATCCAACGCGCAGGAGGTCGAAATGCCCCAGAACATGATGGAAGTCCATCGGCCAATTCGGCCGGTCATGGCGGGACTGTGCTTGCTCTTCGTCGTCGCCGTTTACGCCCATCCGGTATGCGCGGCGGAGCTGAGAGCGAGCGGCAGCGCGAGTGCCGTAGGATCGAGCTGGCGGGGAGACGTCGTGGGCTACGGTGGCGTCGAGGTTGGAGCGCGGTTCCTTGGCTTCGTTGGCCCGTACGCGGGCGGGGCGCTCGGGATCGGAACGGTCGATGACCGTATGCTCACGGCGATATCGGTAGGCGCTCAGCTTTGGGGACCATGGCAGCCCGTGCGGCCCTACCTGAGGGTTGGGGCTGTTCATCAACACGAAGAGTCTCTCAGCGTGGTTGCAGGTGACATCGGGAGCGCGGTGCTTGGGATCGGAGAGGGGATCCGACACCGCGGCGGGGCAGAATTGGGGTTAGGGGCGGAACTTCCCATCGAGCGTTTTGGCGACACCCAATTTCTCGTTGGTGCAAAGTGCACAGCTCGAATCTTTCCCGATGAACTCGGTCCACAATTCTATGCCGGCGGGGGACTCACCGTTTCGTTGGTGCATTCGTTGTGATGGGTGTGACCGCGCCATGGCTTGCCTCGCGCATCGTGCTCGTGGCGGCCTTTAGTGTTTTGGTCGCGACTTCCGCGTGCGCGGATTGGACGGAACTCGAGGACCACCCGTGCCCGGATGAGGGCACCGCGCTCGGGTGGGGCGACTTCGCGCGCGGTTTTCTCACGGCCTATTGCAACGACTGTCATGGTGCGGCGTCGAGCGATCGCCGAGGGGCTCCGCGAGCGGTGCTCTTCGACACGTACGAGCAGGCTCATGTCTTGCGGGAGCGGATCTTCCTGCGGTCGGCCGCGGACAACACGACGATGCCTCCGGGTCCCGACGATCCGCCGATCGAAGAACGTGCGAAGTTGGCAGAGTGGATCGCCTGCGGCGCGCCGAGATAGCCGTAGACGGGTGCGCACTAGCGACTGCGTGGGGACTTGGCGTGGATCGACGGCTCGGCGTGAGCGTCGAATTCATGCTCGCGAATCGGCCAAGTACAGGAATATACGCGCGCGAGTGTCGGCGACGTCTCTTTGTTGCAGGTTGGAGGTCACGAATGCCTGGGCGGAGGGCACTGAGTAGGTAAGCCCGAGGAGTGGTATGCAACAAGCGATGACACTGCAATCTGATAACGAGGCGGAGAGCCCAGGTGCGACGGTGGATGCCCGGGTGCGGGAAGCGCTCGAGCGTGGGGACCGGGACGGCGCGCTGGCGATTTGTGCGGACCGCCATGGATCGATGCTCGGCCGACTATGCATGGCCATGTTGGGAGCGCAGGCTGAAGCGGAGGATGTCGTGCAGGACACCCTGATCGACGCCCATGCCGGACTCTCGGGCTGGCGCGGCGAGGGCTCCGTTGGTGCCTGGCTGGCGACCATTGCCCGGCGGAAATGCGTGCGGGTGATCGAGCGAAGGAAGCGGACGGGCGGCCCGCTGCGCTTGATACAAGATGCGGCCGAGCCACCTGCTTCGGAAAGTGGCAGACCCGATCGACAGATCCAGTTGCGCCGCCGCGCCGAGCAGGCCCGAGCGGCGCTTTCCATTTTGCGGCCCAGTGAGCGCGAGGCCTTGTTGCTTCGTTGCACCGCTGACCTGAGCTACAGGCAGCTCGGCGAGGCACTGCAGATCGACGAGGTTGCGGCACGCAAGCGAGTGTCCCGGGCGATTGCAGCCTTGCGTAACCACCTCCAAGAGACAGGAGCGGACCGATGAGCGATTCCAAGACGAATGAGACCCTTTGTGAGCGTGTCGGAAACAATCTCATCGAGATCGTTCAGGGCGAGGCGCCGGAGGACTTGTACGATCACGTCGCAGACTGCGATCGATGCCGCGACGTGCAGCACGATGCGGAGCTCGCGCGTGATCTCGCAATCGCGGCTGGGGCCGACTTCGTGTTGCCCGACGATCTCGTGGCGCGGGTTCACCAAGCGATGGAGACGCAAGACGCTGAGGCCGGGGAGGCACCTGAGCTAGCCGACAGCGCGGCGGTGCACACCGACGTGCAGGACTCCGAATCGGGTCCGACTGCGGACCAAGAAGAGGTCCCGGACGATGGCGTGCCTTCACGGGCCGACAAAGAAACATCACGACCGGAGCGTCGACGTCCGGGCCGTGCGGCAGGAATTGCCCTGTTTGGCGCCGCCCTCGCGGCAGCGGCGATCGCCGTGGTCATCGGGGACCCTAGCCCTGAGCAGAGTGAACCCCCCGGGGCGAGCATGGCGTGGCAAGGCACGGTCACCAGAGTCTCGCGTGCGGCCGGTGGAAGCGGAGGGCTGACAATTTGCGACGCTTCGGGGGAGCATTGCGCGGCAGCGGGCGCGGCCGCCTTGGTGCCAACCGGTAGCGTGTTGCGTACCGATGATCGGACCCGGGCCTACTTCGATCTGGGAGACGGCACGAGGTTGGCGCTCGACCGCAGTACCGAGCTGAGGTTCGATGCGAGTTCTGATCGGAGCGCGGCGTTAACCCGCGGAGCGATCGTGGCCGAGGTCACCAAGGTGGACGGGAAGCTTGCGCGCGTGTCATTGCCCCGAGGCTACGTCGAGGTTCTGGGTACCAAGTTTGCGTTGCGGCAAAGCGGTGAGGTCGCCAGCGTGGACGTCAGTCGTGGTTCGGTTCGTTTGGTGGACGACAAGAGCCGCGAGGTGGTGGTTCGGGCGGGTGAAGAGGGACGCAGCTATGCGGGCGCAGCCCCTTACGCGATTTTCGCACCCGCGCTCGGCGAGGCCTTGAGCTGGAGTGAAAGTGACGAGGAGGAGTCGGCCAGTGTGCGCGGGCTCGGCGAGCTCAAGGCGAAGAAGCCGGGAAGCGAGGACGAGCGTGACGGGGCGGTGACGCTCAGTTCGCACAAGGTGAAGGTGCGCATCGTTGACGGATTCGCCCGAACCGAGATTGACGAGGTGTTCACCAACAGCAGCAACGAGGTGCTCGAGGGGATCTATCGCTTTCCTTTACCCCCAGATGCTCAGATCGAGCGGTTGGCCCTCGAGGTGGATGGCGAACTAAAGGAAGGCGCGTTTCTCGACCGGGAGCGGGCTGCAAAGATCTGGCGTGGCGCCATCGTCAACGCTACGCGACGCCGTCCGCGGCGTCGTGACGAGATTATCTGGGTGCCTGGACCATGGAAGGACCCAGCCCTGCTCGAGTGGCAGCGGGGCGGCAGATTCGAACTGCGGATCTTTCCGATCCCGAAGAAGGGCTCTCGGCGCATTGTGCTGACCTACACGCAGGTGTTGCAGCCCACAGGAAGCACGCGTCGTTATGTGTATCCGCTTGCCCACGACGAGAGCGGATCGACGCGGGTTGGCCGTTTCGACGTGGACGTTGAACTGCGGGGCCACAATCCCGCAGCGGGGGTAAGCGTCCACGGTTATGCGGTGCGCAGCGGCGGGGACAGCGCAACCCACAAGCTCACGATGCATCGGGAACAATTCGTTCCCACCGGCGACTTGGTGATCGAGTACGGCTTGCCCGCGGCGGCGGGCGAATTGCGCGCTTGGGCCTACGCCCCGTCCGACTCGGATGCGGGATTGGACGCGAGAGATGGGAAGGCAAAGAAGCGGGTCAGGGCAGGCGCGGTCGACGGAAAAGGGCGTGGTGACCAGCAGGCCTACGTGGCGATGACCCTTCAGCCGAAGCTGCCGCGGTTGTCGGACGACGCGCATCGGGCCTACGGCATCGTCATCGACGCGAGTCGGTCGATGTTTGGCGAACGTTACCGGCGCGCAAGCAAGCTCGCCGCGCGATTGGTGCGAGAGCTGGATCGCTTTGACCGCTTTACGGTGCTCGCGTGCGATACGCAGTGCCGGCGGATGGACGGTGCTTGGCTTGCGCCAGGTGCTCAAGCGGCGGCGGGGGTGAAGGCCTTTCTGTCGGGGGTGACGCCGGAAGGCGCGTCCGATCCTGCGGCGGCCCTGCGAGAGGCGGCGGCGATGACGACTGAGGGGAGGGCCTTGCGCGTCGTCTACATCGGTGATGGCACACCGACGACCGGACCGATCCGCCCGCGCTACCTGACGACGGCAGTACAGCAAGCGACCGCTGGAGGCCGGGCCACCGTGACGGCAGTCGCCATCGGAGTGGACGCCGATCTCGATGCCTTGGGCGCCATGGCCCGCGGTGGTGGGGGTGTTGTCCTGCCTTACGTTCCGGGACAGCGCGTTTCGGACTCCGCCTTTGCCATCCTCGGGGCGACCTACGGGATGGGGCTGCGGGACGTGAAACTCCAATTGCCGGACGGCCTCGTCGAGGTCGCGCCGCGCAAACTCGATACCATTCCGGCGGGTGGTCAGGCTTTGGTGGTCGCCCGCATGGACGCGCCCCGTGTAAGCGGAACGGTCGTGCTAACAGGGAAGGTGGGCGATGCCCCCTTTGAGCAGCGCTACCCGATCGATGTGCGCGCGGTGAGCGGGCAGGCCAACGCCTTCGTTCCCCGGCTGTATGCGGCGGCGCGGATCGCTGATCTCGAGCGGGCTGGCGGCGCCGCAGCGCGTAAGCAGGCCGTGGCCTTGTCGAGCCGCTTCAATGTGGCCAGCCGCTATACTTCGCTGTTGGTCCTCGAGAGCGCGGCGATGTTCCGCGCCTTCGGACTGGACAACAGCAGGCGCGCGCCGGTCTGGACCGGTCAAGCCCTGGCCGATGCAAGTACCAGCCCAGCGGACAAGGAACAGGAGGACCCTCTGTCGGCCCGTGGGAACATGTGGGGCGATTCGATCGGAGACAGCTTCGGAGCAGGAGGCTTGGGACTCTCAGGGTTCGGCATGGGCGGCGGTGGTCGGGGGAAGAGTTCGGCTCCCGCGTCGCGACCGGCGCCCAAACCGGTCTCGACGTCACCGCCGTTGATGGGGGCACCGGGCGACCTGATGGCTCGCGAGGCAAGACGCCGC
>JAPYTK010000222.1:0-2742 GCA_029941785.1 Polyangiaceae bacterium
ACTCATGCCCCCGAGCCCGGAGGTGACGAAGACCTTGCCGGCGAGGCCCTCCTCGCCTGTCGTGTTGAGATAACGTCGACCCGCCCCCAGTAAGGTGATGGTGGTGCCATGAACGATCCCCTGCGGACCGATGTACATGTAGCTCCCGGCCGTCATTTGCCCGTAGCTGGTGACTCCGAGAGCGGCGAGCTTGTTGTAGTCTTCACTCGAACTGTAGTTCGGTATGACCATGCCGTTGGTGACGATGGCCCGGGGCGCGTCGGGGTGAGAGGGAAACAGCCCGAGCGGATGACCCGAATAGATCGGGAGCGTTTGCTCGGTCGTCATCTGCGCCAGGTACTCCATCGTCAGCAGATATTGGGCCCAGTTCTGGAACACGGTGCCGTTGCCGCCGTAGGTGATGAGCTCGTAAGGGTGCTGCGCGACGGCCGGATCGAGGTTGTTGTGGATCATGTGCATGATCGCGGCGGCCTGCTTGCACTGGGCAGGATAGGCATCGATGGATCGGGCGCGCATCGCGTAGTGCGGGCGAAAGCGATACATGTAAATCCGCCCTTGTTCCGCGAGCTCCCGGGCGAACTCGGGCGCGAGCACCGTGTGCCACGCCGCGGGCAAGTACCTCAGCGCATTTCGGAGCGCGAGTCGGCGTTCTGTTTCGTTGAGCTGTAGTGCACGCTGAGGCGCACGGCTCACGTTCGGATCCATCGGAGGGGGCTCGGGCAGCTCGGCCGGGATCCCGGCGGCCAGGATCTGTTTGAAGTCGGTGCTCATCGGCGCGGCGGATTGTGCGTCGAGCTTTCCACGGGCTGCAATCATTGTGGTTCGCCCGCCTGCGAGATGTGCGAAACCGCGGCGGCCGGCCGTTGCGCGCTAACGGTTCCCGTAGTTATGAGCGCTCTTTTCCTCGTTCCGGTCCGTTGCCGGTGGGGGCTCGGGAGACAGTGCGCTGATACGGGCGTAGACGGTCTCGTCGATGACGAGCTGCGCGGCGTCGAGACAGGGCTGGAGTTGCTCGAGGTTGCGCGCGCCGATGAGCGGGGCGGTCACGCCGGGGTGCGCGGCGACCCAGGCGATGGCGAGCGTGGCCGGGTGATGGCCCAGCTCCTTGGCGAGCGCCGTGAATCGTTCTGCGATTTCGAAGTTGTTCGGCGCCCCGTAGCGGGTGCCGTACATCTTGTTGTCCACGATGCGGCCCGTGTCCGGGCGTTGGCCCGTGCTGTACTTTCCGCTCAGCAGGCCACCCCCGAGCGGACCGTAGGGGATCACCGCGAGCTGGTCGAATCGGGCATGGGGCAGAATTTCCACTTCCGCTTGGCGCTTGAGCAGATTGTACATCGGCTGGGTGGCGACCAATGGCGCCCAGCCACTGCGTTCCGCTACACCGAGGGCCCGCGCCGTTTGCCAGGCTGAGAAGTTGCTGACCGCGGGGTACAGAATTTTCCCGGCACAGATCAAGTCGTCGACCGCGCGCAAGGTCTCGTGTAGCGCGGTGGCTTCGTCGAATCGATGAAGGAAAAAAACGTCGATGCGATCGGTATTCAGTCGCTTCAAGCTGGCTTCGACCGCCCTCAGCAAGTGGTAACGTGAACTGCCCCGTGCGTTCACGTTTTGGCCGGTCGGGAAGTAGGCTTTGCTCGTGATGACGAGTTCGTCGCGGCATGATTCGATCAGGCCGCCGAGGATCTCTTCGCTTTTTCCGCCAGCGTAGACATCCGCGCAGTCGAAAAAGTTGATCCCGGCATCGCGGCATCGGGTGAACATCGCGGTGGACGTTTCCGCGTCGGCCTCACCACCGAACGACATGGTACCGAAACCGAGCTGCGAGATCTTCACGCCCGTTTTTCCGAGGAAGGAGTACTTCATGGCTCGCTTTTCATCGCCTCGGCTGAGGCACGGGTCAAGCGTCGGGATCCATCCCTGGCTCCAGCACCCGGCAGGCGCTCCAGCTGTCGCGACCGCGCAGGGCATCACGCCAACGGGTCAAAGCCGGATGCTCGTCCAAATCCAACCAGGGTAGCCACGGTGCAAAAGCACAATCGACCAAACTAAAGTCGTCGAGTAGATAGTCGCCGTCGCCGATGTGTTGGCTCAACAGTTCGAAGAGGGGCAGCAGCTTTGCGTGGGCCTTGCTCATGCGCGTTTCATCCGGCTCTTTGCCGATCTGCTTCATGACCACACGGTTGAAATAGAATACGCCGGCCAAATCTTGAAACGCGGACGATTCCAGAAAGAGCAGGCTGAGGGCACGGCAGCGGTCGGCACCACCGGGGGGCCAGAGCCGGCCTTCTCGCTGCGCGAGGTGAGCGATCGCGGCGTTCGAGTCCCACAACACCCCGCCATCGATTTCGAGCGCAGGCACCCTCCCTCGCGGATGGATTGCGAGGTACTCGGCCGTCTTGTGCTCTCTCTTGTACAGATCGATCTTGTTCAGCTCATAAGGCAGCTGTAGTTCTTCGAGAGCGAGGCGCACCTTTTGCGGATTCGTCGACCAAAACCAGTGGAGGCGAATGGTGTCGTTCATGGCGCTGGATGCTAACACCACATGCGACGCGTGGCGGGGTGATCCTCGGGCCAGCAGAGGTGCGGGGCTCGAGCGACGGTTGATCGACCCCCGGCGTCTAGCGCTTCGGTCGGCTCTGGGCCGTCAGGGCTCCGTCCACAGCGCGTGCGCCCGTGTGAAGTCGGCGGGCCGAAGCTCGTGTCCGCGCTGGGCGTCGATGACCAGTTCGTGCGGCCATGACT
>JAPYTK010000222.1:2752-8767 GCA_029941785.1 Polyangiaceae bacterium
TCTGTGCGCGGCCGCCAACTTGTGCGGACTCGTCAGCACCGACGGCGATGAAGATCGGTGGACGACTCTGGCCGAACACGCTCGGATCGATGTAGGAGCGCCCGGCGCCGACGAGAGCCGCCCCGTCGTG
The DNA here is from genome assembly GCA_029941785.1 of Polyangiaceae bacterium. Lineage (GTDB taxonomy): Bacteria > Myxococcota_A > Polyangia > Polyangiales > Polyangiaceae > JAPYTK01. Next base: position 2,883 of record JAPYTK010000222.1, read on the forward strand.
AGGCCAGAGGTCCTGTAGTGCCAGGAAACTCACGAAGTAGCCGCCATTGGAGAAGCCGAGCAGGTAGCGCGTGCTGAGGTTGTGCCCAGTGATGGACTCGAGCAACGCGACTTGGCTTGTCCAGGGTTCGGTGATGGTCCCGGCATGTTGAGCCACGGTGGCGTTGGCGGTGGGCCAACAGAGCCAGTCTTCGACCGATACATCCCAGCTACAGAGTCCGGCTTGCCCCTTGGGAAAGAGCGCGACCATGCCGAGATCGTCGGCCGCTTGGGCCACCCGCGCTTGTTGTCCGGCGGGCGAGGCATCTGGCGGCATCATGCCGTGGAGGTAAATCAGAACGGAGGAGATGGAGCCGTTTTCAGGCGCGTAAAAGCAAGTCTCGGCATCGAGACCCGTCCAGCCATCGCTACACCATGCGGTGTCCACTGGTGTCCAATCCAGACCCCCGCCGGAGCCGTCCGTCGTCATCCCGCCTGCGCCGCCGTCCCCGCCGCCCGTCCCCGTGTTCCCGGAGCCTCCAGCGCCGCCGACGCCTGCTGATGTCGCGGCTCCTTCAGATGGAATCTCGTCGTCGGCTTCTCCGCATGCGGGAAGAAGCAGCGCGGTCAGGGCCAATGCTCCTACGAGAGGAAATCTCACAGCCCGTCGAACCCCTCCACCATGCGAAACGGTGCACAGTCGAAGTGAAAGTGATCGTGATGTCCAGGGTAGCCTGGGCCGAGCAGTACGCGGAAAATACGACGGCGGCTGAGCAGTTCGCGAATGATCTGTCGAAGGAAGCTCGCGTGAAGCTTCTGTTCGGCTGAGCGACCAGGGTTCCAGTGTCGTTTGACGCGTACGGAGAATGGACGGCGCAGGCTAGGAGGTAGGTCATCAGGGAGCGGCTCACCTCGTTTGTGGCTGCCAAAATCAAAGCCAGACACGTCGATGGCGTTGCCCAGCCCATGTTCGCTCAGCCATGTTGGGTAGGCTGCGATGCGTCGACAGTTGTACGTTCCGAGGTGAATCAAGCGCTTCGGGGCTCGGCCGTAGGTTGCTTTGGCGGCGGCTGCGATGATGCGCTCCATCGCCTGCAGGCGGGGCTTGAGCTCGGTGTAGATCAAGGCCGTTTGTGCATACGGAACGGCGTCGCCGCGGTATCGCACGAGTTCGACCTTCGGGCACGCGATCCGCCCGCGAGCGGGGATTGTGCGAGAGAGATCGTCGAGGGGGTAGGGGTCACCGGATACGGCTTCGGCGCGGGAAGGCCACAGGCTGCCGAGGCAAAGGCTGGCACAACTGGCGCTCGACAGTCCGAGAAGCGTGCGTCGGGAAACGTGGCGAGGTAAAAGGAGAAGAGATTTCATCGAGGTGCAGACGTGTGAGGCGCCCGAAAGATTCAAACAGTATGACTGGAACAACGAGATCCCGCCACCGACGACCAAGGCCGCCTCGAGGACGTAGACAGCATAGCGTGCTCCGCTTCGTCTGCCATATCTTCGCGATGGGCATGCTCGTGGCGTGCGCATCGAGCCCGCAGATCTCGGTTGTGATGGAACAACCCGAGTGGCATCCCATCGACGCTGGTCTCTCCTGCGCGCCAGCTCGTGTGGGTTGTGATGCGACCCGATGTATCGCGAAGGTGCACAACAGCTGCGGGTCTCCGGTGACTTGTCGCCTGACGATGAATGCCCTGTGCGTGGCACAAACTGGCGAAACCGGGCCAGCTACGGGGGGGTCGGGTCCGCAGACGGTCTTGAGCGCGCGCGAGGGGAGCGTCGTCGCCGAAGTGATTTGCGACGCCTCCGAGGCGAGGCTGACTCGGCCGGGCACGCTGCGGTGTTTTCGCTGACACCGGTGTCGGCCGGCTGATTCGATGGCTCCGCTCTGGGTCTTGGTTTAGGCTCTTGCCAACGGGCAGTGCTGCCATTTCGCGGGAAAAGTAATGAACCAAATCGTCGTTACGACATTTGTCATGGCTATCGCCTATTTGGTGATCGTCCGTATCTTGGACTTCAACGAGAAAGAACCGTTGTGGGCGGTGCTCTTGTTGTTTGGCTTGGGGGCGGTGGCCGGGGGTATAGTGGTCCTCAGTGTCGATACGGCGTTCCTCGAGTTGAGTGGCACAGCAGGCCTGATGGTGATCGAGCTTGCCCGGTTCTTGGCGATAGCGGGTGGTTTCGTTGCCTTGGGCGCGGTGGCCCGTTCTCGCGGCTACTCCGAGGTGAACGGCTTGATGGATGGCGTCGTGTATGGCGTTTCTGGAGGATTGGGTTTCGCGACGGGCTTGGCGTACGCGCGAGGCATGTTGATCCAGACCGAATGGCTCGTGATCGAGGCGTCCGTGCCGGGATACGCGGAGCTCGCCCTCGTTGGTCTGTCCGATGGACTCTTTGGGGCGCTCGTGGGGATCGGGTTCGCGGCGGCCCTCGGTGGACGCAGCGCACGCCAGCGCGCGTTTGGACCGTTTGCAGGGTACATTGCGGCCGTGTCGGCTCACGTCGTGTACGACATCATCGGCAAGGCGGACGCTTATGGTGATGCTGCCGTGCTGCGAAAGTGGATCGCTCTGCTGCTCCCCGTCGTCATCGTGATCGTCGTGGCGGCCGTTGCGCTAAGCGGCGAGAAACGAGCGATTCAGGAAGAACTCGAATCCGAAGCGGTGAGCGGCGTCGTCACGCTCGAGGAGCTTTCCTTGTTGAAGAGTGCGTCGGCGCGCCAGGGCTTGTACGTCAAGACCTTGTTCGCTGCCGAATTTGGTCGTTGGTCTACCTTGCACGATCTTCACAACCGACAGGTCCAGCTGGCGCTGGCGAAGCGCAAGTTGCGCCTTTTGGAGGACGAGGGACTTCGGACCGTAGCCGCGGCGGAACTGAGGGCGTTGCGGGGCTCGATCGCCCAGCTCAAAGAGGTCCTTGGGCAAGCGATACGGATCCCCAAACTTGAGGCCGAGGACGGCGGCGGTGACGGGGCGTCGAAGGAGCCTTCGGCAGTCGATGCGGAAAAGGTGGAATCGCCGAGTGGAGATGGTGCGGCAACGGATGCCGAAGGGGCGGTGCCTTCCGAAGAAGCGGACGCGGACGTCGACAACGGAGGTGAGTCATGAGCGCGGTGTGCTCTCGATGTGGCAGTCCGGCGGTGGCAGGCGCTCCGGCATGTGCGGTCTGCGGCGGCGCGGTTCAGGCTGCAGTGTGGGGCGGCCAGGGTGCGACTCCGGCTCAAGGAGGGCAGCAGCAGGCCTACGGTCAGCAGCACGCTCAGGGGCAGCAGCAGGCCTACGGTCAGCAGCACGCTCAGGGGCAGCAGCAGGCCTACGGTCAGCAGCACGCTCAGGGGCAGCAGCACGCTCAGGGGCAGCAGCAGCAGGCCTATGGTCAACAGCACGCTCAGGGCCAGCAGCAGGGCTACGGTCAACAGCCGGCCTCATGGGGCCAAGCGGCCAGCGGGCCTCAGCCCTACGGCGGGGGTGGGACCAACGCGGTTCACCGTCCGTCAGCCAACCGCGACAGCAGCGGCATCAACGTGGGCATCGGCGTCGCGGGATGCGTGAGCGTGCTCGTCGTCATCGTGATCGCCCTGGCTGCCGTCCTCGGCACGGCGAAAGAACGCGCGTCGGTCAGCGATGACGACGATGCTTCGTCGCGTTCGTCTTCCCAGAGTGCTCCCAGCGGGAGCCTTCGCTCACGGGTGCCCAAGCGAGTCGGAGACTGGCGCATCCACAAGGTGTCGCCGATCAACGATACCGGAAAAGTCGATGGCGTGACGCTTGAGTACAAGAAGCTCAACGAGTCGCTGCATGTGGTGGTTCTCGTTTTTCCCTCGATCGGTCAGGCTGGTCGTTGGGTGGCTGGCTTCAAGGTCAAGCAGGCCAAGATCTACCGGAAAAATGGCATCACACCCAACCCCAAGCGGGTTAGGATCACTAGGAAGAACAACGAGAGCGCCCGGACCAAGGGGTACCGTTTCGATCATCACCCCGAGACGCTCGTCTATCACGTCGATAAGACCGGGACGAGCATCGTTGGCCGCAAAGGTCAGGTCGTCGAGTTCTTCAAGCGGTTCGTGATGTGAGTCTCGGGCTGCGGTAGCGGCTCTCGACGCCGGCCTCAGCGGGTCGCGATCATGCTCGAACTGAAGAGTTCCGATGCCACGGACTTCAAGGCGTAGCTGAGCTGGCGTTGCTTGAAGAGGCTTGGCCGGACCAAGGCCGCGTTCAGGAGGGAGGCGTCATAGATGGCCTTGCCGTCCTTGTCGATTCGGAACGCTGAGGTCGTCTTGCCGCTCTTCGGCACGGTGGAGAGCAACACGACATCGTAGCTGCCTTTGTTCTTCGTATCGTAAAAGGCCCACGCGATCCCGCCACGCTGAAAGTAGGCAAACTCCACGTCGAGCTTGCCGTCCTTTGCCTTCTTTGCCAGGTCGATCTTCTTCCCGAACAGTCGACTGTTGCGATCGAGATCGAGCAGGAAGCCATCGCTCCCGCGTCCGACGATGGTGATCACCGTTCGCGGTGCTTTGCGCAGTTTGAGCAACTCGTAGCCCGCTCCGCGGTGGTCCTTGATGGGATCGGGGAAGGAGGAAAGGCCGTCATCGCCCTTCGCCGCCATGATGGAAAGGAACCCGCGGGCGATGAGTGGTTGCATCGATTTCCGCGTCGCGTCATCCGAGAAGGCTCCCGAGCGCACGAGTTTACGACCGATGTGTTCCGGCGCGACGGTGCGGACCCCGTGTTCATCGACGGACCAAGCGTTGCGGGCGACGTAGACGCGCGGCCCGGGCGCGTGAAGCACGAGGTCGAATCTCCCGTCATTGTCGGTGTCGTACCATGACCAGATCTGGTTCGATTGGCTCACGATGCTCATTTCGGCGTCGATCGTCTTGGGGTCGATCTTCGCCATCACGAAGCGCCAGGCCATCTTGGGGGCGAAGTTGCTGTCGGCGTCGACCAAGAGTCGCTTGCTGTAGGCACTCGCGACGTCGATGGCGTCGGCTTTCCCGTCTCGATCGAGGTCTTTGCGCCGCCCCCTCCCGGCTCGGCTTACGGCGGGGGGGAGCTGGTTGGCGGACGTAGACCTCGAGTCGCTATACTGGGTCGGAAACGCTGTGCTTGCCATCCGTGCAAAGCGCGATTTCATATCGTCTCCGGCGAACAAGCCGGCCTGAAGGGGCTTGCCCCCGGCCAAGCTCGCGTCGGCGCTCAGATCGCCGTTCTTGTCGATGCGGTAGCCTTTCGTCACGACTCCTTTGCCGCCCTTGTCGTGCAGGAGGATGTCGTAGAGGCCGTCGTTGTCGGTGTCGTACCAGATGAAAGCATCACGCTTGAGTCGAAGGAAGACGGCTTCGGCGTCGAAGTTGCGTTTTTCGAAGACGTCGCTGAGATCGGGGAGAGCTTGCCCTTGCGCGAAGCTATCTTGGTCGACATCGAAGAGCATCGCTGTGCTCTGTCGGGGACAGAAGGCGCAGGGCTTACGACCCTGCATCATGATCGCATCGACGCGGCCATCGAGGTCGGCGTCTTCGTAGTTGAGATCCCCTCCACCGTCTTTCCATGGATCGGGCAACATCCGTTGCGGCTTCGTCGGCCGATTCTCCATGAAGTCGCGGATCTCGTTCAGATGAACGTGAAAGCTGAGTTGACCGCCGGTTCGCCGGTCGCGTTTGGTGAACACATTGAGGCCGACGAGTTCGCCCTGCGCGTTGACGACCGGGCCGCCGCTATCGCCGGGAAGAATGTTGCACGTCGACTGGATGACCATGCCGAGATTGAAGCTCTCGATCCGTTTGCGGAAGAGTTTGAGCGCTTTGCGGCCATCCTCGTCGTCTTTGAAGTGTGCGATTTGCGCAAGGTGCTCGGTGAGCTTGCCGATGGCGGCGACTTGGCAGGACTTGACGGCCCACAACATGCC
>JAPYTK010000223.1 GCA_029941785.1 Polyangiaceae bacterium
ACCCCAGACAGGTCAATGGGCAGCTGCTCCTGCCCATCCAGAATCAGTTCCCCCGAGTCTACAACATCATCGGGGACGCGGACGGCAGCTTCGAGATGACGATGTACCTCGAGACGGATGCTGTCGGTTCCAAGCCTACGGTCCACCGGCTCACGGCGGGTGGCAAGGCCCTCGACCCCGGCGAGGAGTCCCGACTCGAGATGGTTGAGCTTTGGTTGCCAGGCATCAGTACGAACGAGGGCGTTCGGGTGGAGACGGTTTGCGTGCTGCGGCAGCGGAAGGCTGGCTTCCGTCTCTGGCGGGGAGGTCGCGCAACCGCTGGTGCGGTGCCGACATGGACCGCGGGCCGGATGAAGGAACGGCCCCTGTTCTCCTTGCTGTGAGGATCCGATCCGCGCCGCTTCGTCCAGTCAGGCTGACGGTGCTCTTGGATCGCGAACTTTGAGGCCCACTTTGCGGGCGTGATGGGGTAGCTTCTCATGCACCATGAAAACTCTGGGGTATCCGATTGGTTTGCTAGCGTTGATCATTGCGAGTGCTTTAGTAGGCGCTTGTGATCTTGGGAAGAAGGAGATGGAGTCAGCCTCACCGACTTCGGCGACAGCTTCGAAGAAGACGACGGCCGCGCCGCGGGCAACAGCGGCTTCCGCGGCCAAAAAGAAGAGCAAGGCGCGAGAGTTCTTCGAGGGTAAGGTGCCGGACGGCGTGAAGCTCACCAAGGGGATGGTGCTTGGCGAAGACAAAGCGATCGTCACCGTGCCCGGCCCGTGGAAGGGCAGCCGCGGGGGAGGTGGCTTGATGACCATGCGACCTGACGCGACGGCGGCCGTCTTCTGTACGATCTTCGCTCCAACCAAGCATTACATCACGGCTCAAGCGAAGCGCGCGCCCGCCATGGGAAAGGACTTCACGCTCGACCCAGTGAGCGAAGTTGTGATGATCGACGGAAAGCACAAGGTCGCTGTCTTGGTCGGTAGCGGGACTGCGCACTTGTTTGGCAAGCCAGGGGGACGGTTGTTTTGGCTGTCGTACAAATATGAGAGCATGTACGCAGGGGAAAAGACGGACGGGTACGACACGTGCGTGGTGGCGCTGAGAGCAGACGCGGATGCCGCTGCCATAGACGAAGCGAAGGGGATTATGCGGGCCTACTTGCCGCCACCAGGGAAGAAGGCGCTAGAGCTTAGGCCCGGTAAGGTGGAATGAGGCGGCGTTGGCGTATGAATCGGTTGTGAGCGAGAGAGGCGTATGACTGCAAGGCGGCGGTCCTGCAGGCCGCTCAATCTCGCTCGGACGCGATCGAGATGAGATGGCGCCATGTTTCCGAGCATTACTTCGGAGGTTCGGGCACATCATTCGCCTTGAGACGAAAGATGAGAAACTCGCGCGCAGGATTTCCGCTGCCGCCGGGCCACAGAAACGGGCTGCTTGTGGTGGGCCATACGATGTTGGCGGGATCCCAGTTGAACCACATCCACTTCGCTTCGTCATCGATGCCGCACGCCAGCGTAAACTCGTTGCCCAGTTTCGGGCCGCCGTCGTAAGGCGTCGTGTTGTCTTCGCCGTAGGCGACTTTACCCGTCGCGTCGCCGGTTTGGTCCAGCCACACGCAGTTGGGGAGAGCGGCGTTGATGTCGTTCAAGGACGGGCCTCCGGATCCGGGATTGAAGTCTTGATTTGTCGCGCACACGCTCCAGTCACCGTGACCGGTGTACACGGCATCTCCGTAGCTTTGCTTGTCTTCGCTCATGCGCCGAAATTGAGCGAGCACGCCTTGGGTGACCGCTTTGTCGGCGTAACCGATGATGAACAGGTAGTTGCCGGCCGCCGCGTCTTGGGAAGGTACCGTGTAGGTCTCAGGGCCTCCGTTGCAGTTGAAGATCTGCCCCGCCGTTTTCGCTTCGACTCCGCCAAAGTAATTGAGCATGGTGTCCGCTTCGCCGTACCCAAAGCCGTAGGCGTTGTCGGCGGTGATGATGACCTCGACGTCGCCGTTAGCCATGGCGCTTCCACCACTTCCTCCGAATCCAAAGCTGCCGCCGGCAGCCGACGTGTTTCCGCCCGTGGCGAGGGCCCCTCCTGCACCTCCTGCGTCCTGGCCGCCGGCTGAACTGCTGGCGCTTGAGGTTTGAGGATCAACGGGGCTATCGGTGTTCGTTGCGCTGCATGCGCAGAGCGCCGCGAGGGCGGCAGTGAGTGGCAGGGGTGAAGCAAAACGGGTCATGTGGCCTCCGGGCTCATTCGTGGGTTCGGTCTATCGCAATGCATGCCGTGTGCCAAGACCCCTGGAACAGTCCGTCGTTCATGGTTTCAGGCGCTTGGGCGATGGGGGGCTCGCCCTGCCGAGTGGTCCGCCCAAACAAACGGAGACAGTGGAACAGTGGTGGAACACCGGGGGAACAGTTTACGGGCCGCTGCGTCTACCGGCTCTGAAGCCCTCAACCGTCGCGAGTTGCCGCAGCGGGCTGGTGTTTACAGGTCAACCACGATGGGCGCCTGAGTGGGCTGGTAGCTCGCCGTGCATATCGACGCATTGACGAAGGTCGTCTCGCCTTCCGGGTAGACGCCATAACCTTCATGAATGTGACCGAACAAGTGGTAACGCGGTTTGACTTCGCGCACGCGCGCGAGCAAGTCGCTGCAACCCGCGTGATCGCCGTTGCTGCACAGGTCGCCAATACCAGCCGGTGGGCCATGGGTGATGAGCACGTCGGTGTCATCGGGGATGGCCCGCCACTTGGCGGCCAGGGCTTCGCCGCGGTCGAGGTTGAACGCCCAGCCAAGAAAAGCCGGTTGCCAGGGGCTGCCGTAAAACGCCACGCCCTCGATCGTGACGGCCCCGTCGCGCAGATAACCGCAACCGTCGAGAAGGGCTTCGGCTTGCTCGCGATCACGCTCGAGTGGCTTGTCCAACTCGTTGGCGCAATTGCCGCAACGATCGGCGAGCGCTTCGCAGGGATCGACCCCGCTCGCAGCCTTGTCCGATGTCCAATTCGACGGAATGCTGCTCTGTCGCGCCTGCGCGCACGCACCACACAGCACGCTCCATTTCTTTTCACGAGAGGGTGAGGTGACAGTCATGGTCTGCATCGTGTGGCTTGTCGCCGGGGTACACGTGAACCGATACGTAGGTGATGGCGCCTTGCACCGCTTTGCATTGCGCGGAGGCGGAGGCAGAGTAAGCAGCGTAAACTCGCGTGGATGCTGCGCCACAAGGATGGTATTGCCTTGGGTCTCATGTCATCCCTCGCCGTTGAGTTGTCCCCATCCCAAGACCCCGAATTGGAGGCGCGCCTCGCCGATGGCTCCGTCGCACGCGTAGAGCAGGGGGTGTTAAAGCTCCATGATCGGGAAGGGCGCCTGCTCTTGCGTTACGCCGACGGCCACGCGGAGATTTCCGCGCCCAATGGGGATCTCGTGTTGGCCGCACCTCGTGGGCGGGTGACAGTGCGTTCGGCCGAAGATGTCCTGATCGAGGCGAACCGCGATCTCCTTTTTCGTGGTCATCGAAAGGTGCGCGTCCAAGGTGGCGGAAACGCCGAGGTCGCGATCGAGCCGGACACTGTGTCGGTCGATGCTTCAACATTGAAGGTGAGCGTTGGCCATGGTCACGTACAGGCAGATTCCGCCGAATTGTTTAGTCGGCACGTCGCCACCGTCGCTCAACGTGTCGTGACGCGAGCTGAAGTTGTCGAAGTCGAAGCGCAGCGGCTGGTCGAGAAGGCCAAGGATGCGTTTTGTGATGTAAAAGGTTTGTTTCAGCAGCGCGTGGGCCGGATGCGCACCTTGGTCAACGATGTCTTGACGGTCCGGTCTCGGCGAACCGTTATGAACTCGACCGAGGACACGAGCATCGACGGCGAACGCATCTTGCTCGGTTGAGTGGTTCGATGTTGGTAAAGCCTTCACTGCTTGGCATCGGCCACGGGCGCGTGGCGACCTCGTCTTGGCGCTGGCGTGGTGAGTTGCACGCGACGGTCGTGGTGAAGGTGGCCTTTCACCTGCATCCCCGCGCTGTCATGCAGCCGGCCGCCATTCCGGCGCTGCGACCCGAAGAGATGCAGCCGTATCTCGCACAAGCCGATGTGCTCTTTGAGGGCGACGCGCGGCTTCCGGCCGCGGTTCACGGTGTGGCGGTCCGGCTTGGTGTGTATCGAGAGCATGTCCTTGTCGACAAGACGCTCGCGTTGTCGAGCGACACGCCATTCGATCACCACCCCGTCCCGCAACTTGGTGCTGAACGGAAAGTGACGTTTGGCTCGGAATTGCCAGATGATTTGGACTGGGGGAGTCTACAGAGCGCACCGGTGGACCAGCGCTGTCCGTATCTCCGTGGCGATGAGTGGCTCGTGCTCGAAGGCCTGAGCAGGCAATCGGTCGTCATGCGATCACGGTTCCCGAACGTGCACGCCAAAGCGCGGGTGCGCTTCGCCGATGAGGGCTTGCACGAGGTGCTGATGTGTTGCGACACCTTGGTGATCCACGGACATGACGACGTCTGCACTATGCTGTGGAGAGGAAGCTTCTCCGTGAGCGACGACGCCCAGCTACAGGGCGCGACGATTTGGGCGGGGGCAGTCTTTACCGGCGAAACATTGAATTGGCCAGCGGAGGCGAGTCCCGCGGCTGTCGCGGCGACGCCTTCGCCGAACGCTCCTCTTCGTGCGGAAGAGACGGTGTCGTTATCCGACGCTCTTCACGCTGATGCGAGCTCGTCGCCGGCCACCCCCTTTGAATCGGCGCACGACTTTGAGGGTACCGTTGGCCTGTCGGATACCCAGCACATTCGCGCCGGGTCGGAGGCTGCGACTCCCTTTGACCGCGCCGCTGCTTTGGCATCGCCGGAGAGCCGCGAGTCGGACGACGCCCTCCGCCCGATGCCAGGGCGCCCAACTGGCACGGTGAGCCTTTCGGAAACGGCTGCGCACGAGGCGGTTGGTGTGGCGGCGACACCCTTTGAGGCGCAAAATGTCTCGCTCCCACGAGCTGGGTTGAGTCGTGAGATCGCCGAATCACCGTGGGTACGCTCTCCCCCGAGCGTCGAGCCTCACCCTCTTGGTGACTCGCAAATAGCGCACCACCTCTCTCCGTGGAGGCTGAGTATTCCGGCGCGTGCCGATGTCCGCTTGGCGTCGTCTCCGGTGGCGGCTCGCGATGGGCTGCGTGAAAAGCCTTCGGCAGGCTCTTCTCCGGCGGCGCCTCTTGGCCTTCCACCGCGCAAAACCGGGAGCGTACCCATTCGTCGCACGACGAACATGAGCGTGACCACAGTGAAAGGTGCGGTTCGGCCGCCGTCGTTTTCTCTCACGGTGGTGGCGAAAGCCACATGCGATCTCCATGAGGACGGCCGCGTGACGTTGCGCGACGAATGTGGCCTGCCCGTCGGCGACTTGCCTCTCACACCACCTGTCGAAGAGCCGGCCAGCATCAGCTACCCCTCTGATCTCGCCCTCTTCAAACCCGATGCCGACGTGGTGCTGGTAGGTAGCGCTTGTCCGCTCGAGTCGACCCCGGAAGCCTGTCTCGTTCGCTTCCGTTTCGGTCATCCCGGCAACCGCTTCGAACGGCAAGCTGCCGTGTTCGGTTCTCGCCGTTGGGAGCTTCGCGGAATGACGGCTCCGGCACCCTTCGAGCGTCTACCGCTGAGCTGGGATTATGCCTTCGGTGGACGAGGCCACGCCATCAATCCGGTGGGCGCGGGCCAACATGCTGGCCCCTCAGGGAGCATCGAACTTCCCCGGATCGAAGATCCCGGGCGCCTCATGAAAAGCAAGAGGGATGCTCCCCCACCCATGGGCTTCGGACCGATACCGATGACATGGCCGTCACGTTGGCGTCTACTGGGGAGCTACGATGCGGTTTGGCTCCACGAGCGCTGGCCCCACCAGCCCGCTAACTTCGATTGGCATTTCTATCAATGTGCACCGCTGCCTCAACGGCTCGAGCATCTGCGCGGCGACGAGCCATTTGCTCTCGATGGTGTACGGTCTCACGGAGGCACACTCGCAGGTCACTTGCCGGGGCTGCGCGCCCGCGCCTTTGCGTGCATGACGCCAGAGGCAGGGGAGGGCATCGAGGAAATTCCGATGCACCTCGATACCGTCGTTTTCAATACGGATGCGATGCAAATTGATCTCGTGTGGCGTGGACTTCTCGAAGTTGGCGATTGGGATGCCACGCACATTGCCACGCTCTTCGTCATCCACGAACCGCTCGATGCGGCGCCGCAAACCATTGATGAGGTCCGTGCACTTCTCGCGGCGCAGCTCGTCCCGCTCGAGGTTGTGGAACAAGAGCCAGATCAGGATGGCGATCCGGCCAACGATGTCGCGCTTCCGCCTGTGGCCGCGCCGGAGAACGACGAAGCGAGCGCAACAGCCGAACAAGCTCTTCTCGATGCACAAGCCGCAGAACAAGCTCAGATGGAAGGCGCCATCGAGCATCAACTCGGCGAATTGCAGGCGAAAGTGGACACGGCCCGGGCGGATGCCGGTTTGCCTGCGATCGATATTCGCAACCCTCCTGCCACGGATGCGCCCGATAAGAATGCCATGCTCGCCAAACTGAAGAAGGCCGGCATGAGTGAAGCGCACATGGCGTCTCTGTTTGGAGGCTCCGCTGGCGAGCCGGCAGCTTCCCCCGCCACCATGCTCGCCAATCTCAAGGGTGACCTGGGTGGCCTCATGAAAAAGGCCGGCCTACCCCAAGAGAAAATCGATGAGACCATGGCCGACTTTCCCGAGTTACCGGAGCCTCCCGAACCGCCCGAGCCTCCAGCGGTGCCCGATGTAAAACCAGCCGCTGTGTCCGAGGCTGTTCTGAGCGAGCGCGAAGGCGTCATCGTGGCACTCGAACGCGGGGACGACTTTGACGGTGCGTCACTCACAGGGGTGGACCTGAGCGATCTGGACTTTTCGGGGCGTTCGATGAAAGGCGCACTGCTGCAAGGCTGCGATCTCAGCCGTAGCCTTTTCGATGGCTGCGATCTGTCGGAGGCGCAGCTGGGCGGCGCCAACTTGAGTTCGGCTTCCTTCAAGGTCGCGACGCTCGACGAAGCGGACTTGAGCGGTTGCGTCGCTAAGGAGACGTGTTTCGACGAAGCCTCGATGGCGGGGTGTGAAGGTGAAGCGATGCTCGCGCAGGCCGCCAGTTTCGTCGGGGCAACCGGAAAAGGCTTGCGTCTCCCGGCGGCCCAGCTGAACGGCGCCTGCTTCGACAAGGCCGAACTGCCCGCCCTCGATCTCACAGGGTCGACGTTTGATGGCGCCAGCTTTGAGCATGCTCACGTGCCGAAGATCCGGCTCTATGGGGCGACGGGCACGGGCGCCCGCTTCTCAGGAGCGGATCTCAGCGGAGCCCGGGCGGATGGAGTCTGTTTAACTCAGGCCATTTTCGAGAAGGTCATCGCGAACGATTCGGTGTGGGAGGGGGCGAAGCTCGACGGCGTGAGCTTTCTCCGCAGCCAACTCGAAAAAGCGAGCTTCGTACGGGCGTCTCTCCCGGGCGCGATCTTTTCGAAGGCACGGCTTCGCAGCGCTTGTCTCGACAACGCGACACTGACGGAGGCGTCGTTCCTCAAAACCGATCTCATGGGGGCGAGCTTTGAAGGGGCCGATCTGAGCCATGCCGATTTACGGGGCGCCAACCTGTACGGCGTCGCGAGTTGGCGTGCCAAAACAGAAAAAATAAACATCGAGCAGGCTTATGTCGTCAATACCCAACTGGGAGGCCGGAAATGATCCGCAGCCGCGACGACTTGAACGCTCGCCTGGCCGACGAAAGCCAACCCCTGCTTGGCGAAATCTTCGACCGTGCCGACTTGTCGGGTTTCGAGGCCGAAGGCTTATTTTTGGGAAACTCGACCTTCTACAAGGTCAGCTTCCGGGGCGCCAAACTCACGCGCTGCATCTTTTCGGAATCCACTTTCGATCAGGTCGATTTCACCGGCGCCCAGCTCGTCGATTGCGTGCTGACCAACATCCGTGTGAAAAAGGGCGTCACTTTCGAGGGGGCCAAGCTCACCGGCGCCGTGCTCATCGATACCGACTTGGGCGATTCGAATTTGCGCGCGGTCGACTTGAGCGGAGCGACGCTCAGCGGAGCACGTCTCAGCTCCCTCGTGGCGGAAGGAGCGTTGTTCACTGGAGCCAATCTGAGCGGAGCCACATTGAGCGGCTCGAAACTCGCGGGCGCCGATCTGACAGGTGCGTCGCTTGGAAACGCGGCCCTCGATGGTTGCGACTTGTCGGGCGCCACGCTCAACGAGGTCGATCTCAGCCAGGCCTTCGTCAACGATGCCTGCTTCGCCAATGCCTCACTGGTGGGCGTAAAGACCCAATCGGTCGATTTTCGCGGCGGGCTTCCTGCCGACGTGCGCGGCGCGACCCTCAATGGTGCCAACTTCAGCGGCCTGGACCTGACCTCGCTCCCGCTGACCGGCGCGCAGTTTGAACGGGCCGATATGAGCGGCGCGACGCTCGACGGTATCGACTTTCGCCGTGCGAATTTGGCTGGCGCCAAGCTCCAAAACGCTTCGCTTTGTCACGCCATGCTGGGCGAGGCACGGCTCGATAGCAGTGTGCTGACCGGCGCCAAGCTCGCGGGAGCCGATCTGCAAGGAGCCCAGCTTGCCGGCGCTCTTCTCGATGATGCGGATCTCCAGGACGCGCGCCTCGACCACGGCGATTTGGCCGGCTGCTCGCTTCTGGGCGCGAACCTAAGCGGGGCAACATTGACT
>JAPYTK010000224.1 GCA_029941785.1 Polyangiaceae bacterium
GTGCGTTGCTCCTCAGCTTGGGTAGTTTGATTGGTTGCGGCGGCGGGGGCTCGGGCACCACCGCAACGAGTACCGCGGCGAGCACAGGCGGCAGTGGCGGCTCTCCCGGCACCGGCGGGATGACGAGCGCTGGCGGGATGACGAGTACGGGCGGGATGACGAGCGCCGGTGGGATGACGAGCGCCGGTGGGATGACGAGCGCCGGTGGTACAGACGGCAGTGGCGGAGCTGGTGGCTCCGGCGGCGCAGGCGGCGCAGGAGAATGCCCCACCAGCACCAGCCAAATTCAATGCAAGCTGATGTGTTCTGATCTATCCAAGGCTAACTGTAAAACCCCAAGCGCCACAGCGTGTGCGACGGAGTGCCTCGCGATGAATCAAAACAACTGTGGTGAGTGGGGTGGATTTGCTGACTGCATCATGGGCAAGCAATGGTCTTGCGACGCTAACGACAACGCCACCGTCCCAGGCTGCGAGGTTGCCCAACTTTGCTATAAGTCGAAGTGTCCTTAGCCCGGCGCGTGTGCGCTCTAAGAGCGCCGGTTGTTCCCCCTCGCCGATGACGCATCCTTGGCGCCGGTGCGCGGCGGATCGAGCACCACCAAGTCAAACGGCGCCTCCTTGCGTTTCAGCACGCGCGGGCGGTTCTCGTTTGGCTCGCCGAGTTTGATGGCGTTGCGCTGAAGTCGGAAGCCGGCACCCCCAACGTCACCACGCAACGCTAGACACCCGGCACCTAGGAAGCGGGCTTCGCCAAGTACTCAACGGTCTTCTCGGCTGCTGCGAGCAGTGCGCGCGAGGACAGGTTGTCGCCCCACTTGGTGTTGTAGCCGCCGATGCTAACGCTGCTGGTTCGGGCCGAGTTTCCGGTGACCACGAAGTTGCTGATGACGGAGCCGTCCTTGACAACCTCCACGTTCATCTCGACTTGCGCTTCGCCGCCCATGTTCATTGCCCGCCGCGTTGTGTCTCCGGCGTCAAACGAGGTGATATTCACCTTGATGGTGATGCCTCCGGTTTCGCCTACCGTGAATTTCGCTTCACGGAAGGCTGCGCCCAGCGCGGCTTTGAGCTGCTCTCCGTGTTTCTTGTTTTCACCATCATCATTTGCGATCTCGATGGTTACGGGTCCGCTGGTGATGGGCGCCGTAAGTGCCTTGCTCACGACCACGCTACCGGTGGAAACGCACGCGATCGCGCCGAGAGAAAGGATGAGACAGAGCGTTGGAATGCCGTCATTCAGTTTCATGATGTCCGTTCCAAGAAGTGGGGTGGCGCCCCAGCTGTATACCAGTTCCACGATTGCGTAGAACAGGCGTTGTGTTAAACATCGGCGAAGCCACACGGGGCTTCATCGGCACGATACTCGCCGTAACGCGGCGCGCCAGGGAAAGCCCCTTCACGCTCGTGACGAGCTCCTATCGACTCACTGCACAAAGTTCACGTTGCCCGAGGCGTTGTTGGAGTAGGTGTTGCTCGCTTCGGTTAGGTTCCCACCGCTGCGTACGAAGATCCCCCAACCCAGGCTGTCGTGGATGTTGCTGTTGGTGATGGTCAGCCGCGACGGGGCGTAATCCAGGATGATATTGGTGGGCTCGGAATCCGAGGAGTTGATGAGCTTCTCTCGAGCGCCCCAGCCGATGTCCACGTACTCCATGATGTTTAGCGGGCTGCTTGAATCGATGCTGATGCCACGCCAGTAGCCGGCGACCTGTGTGGTGCTTGTGAACGTGATCGGCTTGCTTGCGGTACCCACTGCGTTGAGCGAGCCGTTCCCCTCGACGCGCATTCGCCCGTTCTCGGGGAAGGTGAGCGTCACGCCTGGCTTCAAGGTGAGGTCTGCCTCCACGTCTATCGACGTCCTGGTGAACAGGTACGGTACGCCGTGGTCCAACCAGGTACTCTTGACGATGACCTCATTATAGGTGACGACGATGTTCGGCTCACCGTTTTCCATCCCCGGGCCTCCCACGAAGTCCGATGCAGCGTCGAGCACCGTCACATGATCTGCAGGAAGGCGGATGGGCGGTCCTTCGTTGCCGGCGAAGGTGTTGCGCGCGAAGCCGGCGAGGTCGGCATTCCTGTTGTAAATCCCGAGGCCATGAGCAGAGCCGCTGCTGAGGGTGCAGTCCTCGATCACGATACGGCTTTCGCCGTAGATGAACAGGTTGGCGGGATAGGAATCCGAGGAGTTGATGAGCTTGTCGTTTCCGCCGTATTCCACGGTGACGAACTTCATGGAATTGAGCGGGCTGTTGGAGCGGATCAGGACTCCTTTCCAAAAGCCCTTCACCGACTGCGTACCAGTGAACACAATGGGCTCGGCAGCGGTACCGTTCGCGATGAGAGCGCCCCCCTGGTCATCGATGTTCAGCGACGCGCCGGCATCGAATTGCAGCGTGACGCCAGGTTCGATTGTCAGCTCCGCCGTCACGTCCCTGTCGCCCTCGACAACATAGCAATCGTCGGCGCCGAGCGTGGTGTCCTTTACGATGTCCTTGTCGATGATCACGCAAAAGAGTGACTCGCCGCCTCCGCCTCCGGTGTCGCTGCCGCCTCCGCTTCCACTCGTGGCGCCCCCGCTTCCACTCGTGGCTCCCGCGGTTTCCGTCGGCTGAACCTCCGCATCGGCTGAACAGCCCACTCCGAGAGCCAGTGACGTCAAAAGAATTGTAGATAAGAGATAGGTGCGTTTCATAAAGTCATCCTTGAGTTGGCTATTATAGGGTGGCCCCCTGTCGATTCCAGGGGATGGCCTGTTTTCCTGCTCGTTCGACGAGCGGAGTAGGACACTGTAGGTGTCCGCGCGATGGCGGATAAGAAAAAAAGAAGAGACCTCATTGGCCTGCGAATAGTAGACGTAGCCGGACCCGGTTCATTCAAACCGGCTCGCCGGTTGATAATCGAGGAGCATGATTCCGACGCGACTTTCCAAAAATCGAGGAGACACCTTGAAACCTCCCACCGGCCTGCTAATCACACTTCCCTACCATGTATAAACTTAGCTTTATCGCCGTGTTTTGCTTGCTATTCCTCCCGGCCAGCGCGAACGCCGATCCTTGCCCCGACATCACCGTACACGTCGACAATGACGTTCCGGGATCGGGATATACCGAGACGAATGGGTTCAATTGGGCCAGCCGGCCGACCGGCGCGTGCAGCGGCACCTACCGTTACCTGAGCCACGACAAGCAGGTGGCGCCGAACAACGACGGCACACGCAAGGGCAAGGCCAACTGGAAACCGAAGATCACCGTGACGGGGAACTACGAGGTCACGATCAGCTATCGAGCCACCGTCAATCGAACCAAGGACGCCGACTACATCGTCCATGACGACAAGGGTGGCGAGACGCACCAAGTGATCGACCAAGCTCACACGGGTGATTGCACCTACGTCAAGCTGGGGACCTTCTACTGCAAAGCCGGCGGCGACTGCCGCGTCGAGCTCGACGGGACCGACGACGGCCAATCGGACGCGGCCGACGTCACCAGCTTCAAGCTCGTCAACTGCGACGACCCTCCGCCACCAGGGGTGTGTGCTGGGATCGCGGCAAATTCCGCCTACGAAGTGTGCGAACAGACCGCCACGAGCTGCGCGGGCGTGTCAGCAGATGGATCGGGCTGCGAGGCCTACTGCGCCGCAGCGGGGATGGTTTGCACGGCATCATTTGGTGGTGAGCCCGGCTGCCAAAAGGAGGCGAACAACCCCCTGCCATGCGACCCACCAAGCGGCAATCAATCCGATTGGTGTGATTGCGAATTGGCGCCGGCTACGGGTGGCGGGGGCAGCGGCGGATTTCCCATGGGAGCTGGCGGCGCGGCCGTGTCGAGCGCCGGTGGGGCAGCGGGTACGCCCGACGGCGGCGCTTCGGCCGGCGGAAATGACGGTGGAGGAGCCGCGAGTCCGGGAGCAAACGGGAAGGCCGCCGGCTGCAGCGTCAGCCTCGAGCCTCGGGCAGCCTCACACCTCGAGTGGTTGCTCCTCGTGGGCCTCCTCTTTCTTCGCCGATCGCGCCGCGGCAAATCGCTGAAAGACTCGCCGCAACGAGCCGCGGCAAGGCGCTACTGGAGGCCTACCAGCTCACCAGCTCCACGATTGCGTAGAAGTGGCGTGGTGTTGACTAGCGGCGTGTCCAAGTAGGGTCATCATGCGGACTGTACTCACTCGCCACTCGTTTCGATGTATGAGGGCCCTCGCCGGGTCCGCCAGGGCGGGACGTGCGCTCGGAGTTTCTTTTTCGGGGATCGCGATCCGGCGAGGAGAAACGCGTATGCGCAGGTTTTCACTAGTCATCGTCTTCACGCTGCTGTTTGGCGCCATGGAGCGTCATGCCGCGGCCGCCGTGGGCGACAGCAACGTCTCCATGAACGTGCACAACGGCACGCAGGCGTTCGTCGATGCGAGCTCCGACCTCGGCCTCGGCTGGGTGCGGCTCGACGGCAACTGGCAGTCGATGGAGCCGTCGGACGACAACTACCAGTGGGGTCCGATCGAATCGGCGATCACCGCGGCCAATGCCGCCGGCCTGAAAGTCTACCTCACGCTGGCGTACACGCCCGACTGGGTGCCGCGCCACGGCGACACGAACGGCAATTCCAACAACGATATCCCCAACGCCAGCACCGAGTGGGTCGACTTCGTGACGGACGCGGTGAACCACTACAGCGCGTCGCCCTACAACGTCACGCACTACGGGATCTGGAACGAGCCCAACCTGACCCAGTTCTTCGAAGGCGGCGAAAGCTCCGTCGGCGAATACGCCAGCATCATCCTCGTGCCAGGGGCGGCGGCGGTGCGTGCGGCCTGCTCGAGCTGCCAGGTGCTCGGTCCCGACCTGGCCCACGTCGGTGACGTCGATGACTACATGGAGGCGCTCTTCGCCCTCATCCCGACCTCGACCTTCGACATCTTCGCGCACCACATCTACGGCGGCTTCGAGGAGACCGGGAAGTCCGTGTGGGACGGCGATCGCTTCTTCAATTCGCTCGACCAACAGCGCTTCAAAGGCACGCCCCTCGAGGCCCTCACGCGCCGCTCGATGCGCGATCTGCTCGACGGTTGGGGCTGGACCGGAGAGGTGTGGATCACCGAGACGGGCTACAAGGCGAACGTCGGGGACGCCGCGGATGAAGATCTCCAGGCGGTGTACGTCCGCCGCGTGCTGGAAGAGCAGCTCCTCCGTGACTGGTACACCAACACCTTCTTCTACGAGATCAACGACTGCGGCGTGGACCAGCCGGGCTGCCCCATCGACGGCTTCGGGCTCATGCGCCCCGAAAGCGGATCCCCTGGAAGCCGCACCTTCCCGAGCGACTTCCGTTTGAAGCCCGCGTTCCTGGCTCTCAAGCACTTCATCGCCCAAAACCCGCAGATCATCGGCACCGGACCAAGCCCCGCCTGCAGCGACGGCCTCGACAACGACGGCGACGGCTTTAGGGACGTGGCGGATCGTGGTTGCGACGACGCCTTCGACACCGATGAGTCAGACGACCCGCCGCGAACCCAGCTGCAAGCGCTGGCCGCCGACGGCATCACCGTGGACGGTGATCTGTCGGACTTTGGCAGCGATGGCTGGGTGCAGTTGTCGCTGGACGGCTGGCAAGGCACCGGGCCACTGGGCACCGGCGATCTGGAGGTTCTCGCGGCCGGTCGTTTCGCGCCCGAGGGGCTGTATCTGGCGTTCGAGGTAACCGACGACACCCACGACAACAGCCAGGCGGACGCCGATCTCTGGCAGGGCGACAGCATTCAGCTCGGCTTCGACGTCGCCCAGAGCGGCGGCGCCAGCTACGACGACATCGACGACCACGAGATCAACTTCGCGCTGGTGGGCGGCAGGGCCCGCTCTTTCCGTTTCAAGGGCCCGAGCGGCGCGGGCGATTCGTTCAGCGGCGCCATCACCCGCAGCGGCTCGGTAACGAGCTACGAGATCTTCCTTCCGGCGGCCGCGCTGCCCGGCGCCAACTTCGCGCTCGGTCAGGTGGTCGGCTTCAGTTTCCTGGTGAACGACGCCGACGGGTCCGGACGTGAAGGCTGGCTCGAATGGACCCCGGGCATTGGCGGCCAGAAGGCGCCCTACTACTTCGGTGAAGTGGCTTTCGTCGACATGATCACCACGCCGCCCGGCAGCGGCGGCGGGGGGCCGGTGGGCACCGGAGCCGGAGCCGGATCGGGCGCGGCGACCAGCGGCGCCGGCGGGGGCGCGGATCGGGCCGACGACAGCGCGGATTCAGGCTGCGGCTGCCGCGTTGCGGTACAGCCCACATCGACCGGTGCGCTCAGCGTGTCGTTCCTGCTGCTGGCGTTCGCCATGCGCCGCCGCCGAAAGCGCTACTCGGCGTCGGCGACCCGGCACGGGTGATCGCTCGGGGGCGCCTCACGAACGGCCCGGCCTTCGCGCCACACGATCGGAACGCTCTTCCACACCTCGCGGAGCAACGCGCAACGCTCGGCGTAGAGCGTGCTCAGATCCCACACGCGGTGTTGGCCGAGGGAGCTGGCGGCGTACAGCTTTGGCGGCTGGAGCAGGACGTGCTCGATGGGACCGTGGATCCGGGCCGTGGCGAGCTGCTTGCCGTCCCGCCAGCTGTACAAACTCAAGGTACCGTCGGCAAAGGCGACGATGAGGGTATCCATCGGCCCGAGCAGGATACGCGTGACCGGACTCGCAGGGGTTGGCTTGAAGGAGTACTCGGCAGACGGGGGCTGGCTTGGGTCGACCGCCTCCGTTGATGCGGCGACGATCTCGATGTTGCCGTTGGAGAAACCGACAGCGAGCCGCTGCCTGTCGATGCGGGCGATGGTGGTGATGCCGACGCTCGCGGCGTAACGCCCCACGCTGGCGCCGGCCGAATTGAATACGTAGATCTCGTCACCCGCTGCCACGAACAGTTCGCCAGCGCGTGCGCCCATCTGGCGCGGGCTCACGCCGAGACCCGTGACCTTGCCTTCGGTGGGCAGTTTCCTTTTGTCGCCCTCGGGACCGAACAACAGCGCGCGGCTACCGTTGTCGTCACGGCTCCGCACCAGACATCCGCCGGCGGCGGCCCGCAGCTCGTCCAAGCCTCTGACGGCTTGCTGAAGCAGGCGCTTGTCGTCATCGATCGACCACAGCTCGAGCGCGTTGTCGAAGGACTGCAAGCAGAGCCGCTTGCCGTCCGCCGTCACCTCGGCAAAGCGGGCGTACTGCTCGACCGCCGCTTGCCACTTCGTGGTGCTCGCTTGGCCCGCCGCCTCATCGGTTGAGGTCTTCGAGTGCGCATTGTCGCCCTGTGTCGTATCGGCCAGCCGAAGCCAGCCCCGATGCGAAGACAGGCGCGGCGGACCGTCGACGAGCAGCGTTCCGCGCCACGCCGGTTTGCCGGTGTACGCATCCCAGAGTCGCACGGTGCCGTCGTCACTCGAGGTCGCCACCCATTTGCCGTCGGGACTGAAGCGCAGCGAGTTCACCTCCGAGCTGTGACCGGCGAGTGTCGCGACGACCTGCTTGCTCTCGATGTCCCAAATGCGCGCCACCCCGTCCGCGTAGGGCACACCCAGTCGCCGGCCATCAGGGTGAAAATCGAGCGAGTAGGCGCGGCCGCCATGCGTGAGCACAAACTTTTGCTTGCCCGTGTTCGCATCCCAAAGCCGCACCGTCTTGCTCGAACTCGAAGCGAGCAGCCGGCCATCCGGGCTAAAGCTCACGCCCCAGATCATCGCCTCGTGCCCCGTCAAGGTGCGCTCGTGTTTCCCCGTGCGTGTGTCCCAGAGTCGTATCGTCTTGTCATGGCTACCCGACGCGAGCCGACGCCCATCGGGGCTGAAGCTCATGTCGGGGACCCCCGCGGTGTGCCCGGTCAAGGTGCGCTCGTGTTCCCCCGTCCTCGCATCCCAAAGCCGTATCGTGTGGTCCTGGCTACCTGACGCGAGCCGCCGCCCGTCGGGGCTGAAGCTCACGCCCAAGACCGGCGCCGTGTGCCCACTCAGCGTGTGCTGCAGTGTCAAACTTCGTGCGTCCCAGATCCGCGGGGAATTGTCTGACCCACCCGCCGCGAGCAGCCGCCCGTCGGGGCTGAAGCTCACCCCCCAGAACCCGCCCTGGTGCCCGGTCAGGGTGTGCTCCTGATCCCCTGTGCGCGTGTCCCAAAGCCGCACCGTCTTGTCGGTACTACCCGACGCGAGCCGCCGGCCATCAGGACTGAAGCTCACCCCCCACGCCGCAACCGTGTGGCCCGTGAAGATGTGCTCTTGGTTTCCCCTGCGCGTGTCCCAAAGCCGCACCGTCTTGTCGGTACTACCGGACGCGAGCCGCCGGCCATCGGGACTGAAGCTCACACCTAAAACGCCAGTCCGGTGCCCCACGAGAATGCGTCTTGGCTTTGCGGTCTCTGCATCCCAGAGCCGTATCGTGTGATCCTGGCTACCGGACGCGAGCAGCCGGCCATCGGGGCTGAAGCTCACGCTCCGGATCGCGGCCGTGTGTCCGGAGAAGGTGCGTTCGTGTTTCCCCGTGCGCGCATCCCAAAGCCGCGCTGTGTGATCCTGGCTACCGGACGCGAGCAGCCGGCCATCGGGGCTGAAGTTCACGCTCCAGATCTGCGCGGTGTGCCCCCTCAGGATGTGCTGTAGTTTCCCCGTGCGCGGATCCCAAAGCCGGACCGTCTTGTCTTCGCCGCCCGACGCGAGCAGCCGGCCATCGGGGCTGAAGCTCACGCCCAAGACCGGCGCCGTGTGCCCACTCAGCGTGTGCT
>JAPYTK010000225.1 GCA_029941785.1 Polyangiaceae bacterium
GTCTCAAGATAGCTGGGCCGTTCGGCCATCGCGCCGCGCCCGGGGGCCAGCAACAATGGTGTGAGCGGCCGCCCTTGCATCGAGCCAGCCTGCGGTAGCCCGAGGAGATGCAAGGCCGTGGGAGCGACATCGATGAGGGCCACCTCCTGCGGGACGTCGCCCGACGGCAAACCTGGCGCATGGATCAGCAACGGAACGTGGGTCACTTCGTCGTTGAGATTCAGTCCATGGTGAGCGCGACCATGCTCGAGAAAGGCCTCGCCATGATCGGCGCTCAGGATCACGATGGTGTCGTCCGCACGCCCGGTCCTCTGCAAACCCGCCAACAGCTTCCCGAACTGCTCGTCGCTGTAGTGGATCTCAGCTTCGTAAGGAGGCCGGTTGTCGTCGTTGCGAGGCGCGCGGTAAGGCGCATGAGGTCCAAAGAAGTGAACCCAAAGATAGAATGGCTCGTCCCCCAACTGCTGCAGCGCCTCGAGCGCCAACGCCACGGTGGGCGCGTCATCGCCAAAGCGCGGATCCTTGGGATCGGTCGCGCCCTGAGGTTTGGGCACCAATTTGACCTCGGAAAACCCGCGGGTAAAGCCTAGGCGCGGGTGGAAATAGTGGGTGAAACCATCGTTGGGAACCGCGATCGTTCGATACCCTCGAGCATTGAGGATCTCGGCGAGATTCGGATTGGGCTCATGGACGGGCGACTGAAATTGGCGCACGAGCGTAACCCCTTTGGGCACCTGCCCCGCGAGATGGAGGTTGAAGGACTTGTCCTCGTAGAGCGCCACGAACTTCAGGTCCTTCGGATGGCGCGACCATTGAAGCGCCGGTACCGAGAGCGAAGTCCACGCTCCCTGCACGCTGCAATGATGAAAGCGGGCAGAGCGTTGAGCCAAGGCGTCGATGTGGGGCGTCAGCCCGGGTTTGGCTCCCGGCATCGCGCTTACGTGATCGTAGCGAAGACTGTCGATGGTCACGAGCAACAGACCTCGCCAACGGCGGTCAGGTGGCTTGCTCAGCTCGGTCGGTGCAGCGGGTTTAGGCGGTAGCGCACGGGCACGTTCGCGTAGTTGCGAGATGAAGCGATCCATCCAAACTTGCTCGACGCCGCTCACATCGAGAAGTTGCCGCACCGTGCCCACCGGAGTCAGCAACGCGCGGGACTCGGCCGAAAGAGGAGGCGCGTAAGCCGCGAGCCAGCCAATATAGAGCGCCGAAGCACCTATGGGCATGAGCAGCAAGCGATGAGTCAGCTTGGGGACGTTCGGGACCCACCCAGCGCAAGCAATCGCCGTAGCCAAGAACGCCAGCAGGTAACAGAGCCTGCGAGCCACTGGATACAACCCTGGCAGCACATGGGCGGCCGCCGCCAAGGCCAGGAGCGCAGCAAGGAACGCGACCAACCGAATGGGCAACCACAGTCGCTCACCAGCCAGTGACCGCATCAGCCACACCAAACCCCATGCAACGGCCACGCCCGCGAAACCCGCGAAGATGGTAAGCAGCAGTGGGGCTGCCACGGTTTGAGGATCGATGCGCGACAACAACCCCACCGATTCGAGCACTCGACCAAGTAGCCATACCGCGGTGGCCGAGGCCGGCAGCCAATACAGACCGAGCCGTACACGCCCGCTGAGCTGGTAGCCGGTGATCGCGATGACCACTCCGCTGAGCAATGCCAAAGCCAAGGGCGCTCCCGGTCGGGTGAGCAGCCGCGTTGTCACGGCGATGAGCGGCAGGGTCAACAATGCCGTGACGCCGAGGCGACCTATCGTCTTGAGCTCGCCGCTCCCCAGCTTTTCTTGGGCGAAGCGGCAACAGACCACGGCGCCGGCCCACGGGCCGATGACGAGCAAGGCTGCGAGGCAGGACAGGGGCAATGCCAGCAGCGCGTCGCCGAGCGAGAGGTGGGCGATCCGCGAAGTGATCCCGACAGTGGCTGCCCACGTGACGACGCCAACCAACAGCGAGATGCTACAAGTACGTCTCGCCAAGGAGCCATTGACGCTCGGCTCCCCCGTTCGCGATGGTGGCTGCGTGCGGGCTACAGATCCACCTGACTCACGGTTGCTCATTGGACTCATGATGTTGACTCGTGGACAGGCCAAAGAGAGCCCTCGCCGAGACGATGTTCGAGGCTCAAACTCGGTGGCGCATGCCGACTACAATCGAACGATGAAACTCGCTTGAACAGGGCCTCCAGTGCGGGTGGGCGTCTTGTTCTAATAGGGGTACTCTGGTAACGGAAGCTCCAATGCACCGCCTCCAGCGCCTCGTCACCGCCGCCGCGGTCCCCGTAGTCGTTGCAGTGCTCGCCACCGTCCGCCGCAGCTACGTCGTCGATGACGGGTTCATCTTCGCGCGGGTCGCTTCGAGCATCGCTCGCGGCGACGGCTGGGCCTACAATCACGGTGAACCTGTCAACGCCATGACCTCCGTGATCTGGACGCTGGTGTTGGCCGCGGTCGCTTTCGTCGGCGACATCGGTATCACGACCCTGGTGTACGCGTCGGCGTCGGCTGTCGCCCTGCTCGCCATCGTCTTGTGGAGCTGCAGATCAGAGAGTGACCCCTGGCTCGGGCTCGCGCTCGCGGCCGCTGCGCTCTGTCCGACCCTTTGGCAATCTGCAGGGATGGAGACGTCTGCATTCCTCGCCCTGACCCTCGCAACCACGCTTGCGCACCACCGCGGACATGCCGTCCTCGCGGGCCTGTTGCTTGGCGTCAGCATCCTCACTCGACCCGACGCCGGTCTAATGGCGCTATTGCTTGCGGGCGACCACCTGTGGCGCGAGCGTCGGTTTCCTTGGAAGCTCGCGCTGGTGTCGACCAGCGTGGTGCTGCCCTGGCTGCTGTATTCGCACCTGACCTTCGGTAGCTTGCTGCCGGTCACCTTCGGCGCCAAGACCCTGCAATCTAAGCTCGGATACTGGGCAGAGCAACCTTCTTTTCTCCTCTCCGCGTTGAAACATCACGGCTGGTACTGGTGGTGCTTCGCGGCAGCGGCCAGCGGCATACTATGCAAACGGGAGCGTTTTCTCACCCTCCCGAAGCCCGTCAGGCTGTTCATCACCTTCGGTTTCCTGCACGCTGTCGCCTATACCCTTATCGGCGCTCCACCTGGCTACCTCTGGTATTACGCACCGCTGCACATGTCGCTGTTGATTCTCGGGACGACGGGGGTTCTCGCGACGAGCGAGTGGGCGAGCGAGCGTTGGGGCATGCCAAGTTGGTGCGCGCCAGCCGCGCTCATCCTGGTGACGAGTGTGTTCATCGTAGCGCCCAGCGCCCACCACCACAGTTACCGCATCTCCACCGAATACCGCGCCGCCGCCAAATCGATCCGCGCGCTTGGCTGCGGGGAGGTCGCAGCGACTGAAATTGGTTACCTTGGCTACTTTTCCGGCTGCAAGATGCTCGACATTCACGCCTTGATTCATCCAGAGGCGCTGGCGGCAGTTCGCGCGGGCGATGCTACCTGGTGGCTCGCCCATCAACCGGAGTATGTCCTCGTGCACGAACCCAAAGCGTGGTTTGGTGAACCCACGTACGCAACGGCGCCAGAGCGCGCTCAAGAGAGTTTCCTAAATCGATACGAATCGGTAGCGGAGATCCAACAGCCTAGCACTGGCACGATCGCACTGCGCGTGTATCGGAAACGGTCCAATGCTGTCCCCAACGATAACTTCGAGTAAGGCGCTGCACCAAGAACGGCTCGACAGCAACAAACATCGCCCGCGAGGCCGCCCGTGGACAAGGAACCCTATTTGCGAACATTGATCGAACAAATGTGTTGGCGAGGATAGTCACCATGAATGCCCTTTTGGGATATCATCGAAGTTAACATCATCTCACTCATGCGCAATCGTGGAACGGCTTGGCTGGCAGACAACTGCGCGGCCTTTCCAGAGGTTGCCGTCGGCAACAAGCTGTTGCATTCAACTTGTCGGCGACGGTCAACACGCCGTGCCAAATCACCGCTTCTGCGGTCCGGTGGTCTTGATGCTAACCGTCAAAGGCGAGCACGGTGTTCTTGATCCCAAACGGGCCGCCGGTCGAGCTTTTTCTGGCGCAAGACCGATTCATGCAACGACGCCATGTGGCAGACAATGCAGAAACGTAAAAAGGAGCTTCTGGCCGCCACGGCGGCCTAGACAACAACCCAAATCCGTCGCTTAACTCCAGATCCTTCGGGTCCGAATGTGCCTGACGACATACACTGACTTCACTCCGCGGGCTTCACCCTGTGGACATACTGCAATAGGATTCCGTGATGAGAGGGCTGATCGCCGTCGGCGTCTGTCTAGCTGCGCCCACCCCCACAATTGCGCATAAGAGACATGATGTGGACCTCCAGGAAGGGGAAAAAGGGCCATCATCGGGACGATACACCAAAGTTTCGATCGCCGGCCGCCATTCGGTCGGCGTAATGTCTCTCTCCTTCGAGGTATACTCGAACCTCACCGCTCAGCAGTAAAGCCACCGACCATGAAAGACAACGTTTCGCGCGTACGCCGCTCAGTCGTCAAGATCCACGCCACCTCGGATGCTCCCGACTACGAGCAACCGTGGCAGACCCAAGGCACTGTCAGCGCCAATGGATCGGGATCGATCGTCTCGACAGAACGAGGCCTCAGAGTGCTGACGAACGCGCATGTTGTCGAGAATCGCGTGTTTGTCGAAGCTCGGTGCTTTGGCAAGGCGCGCAAGTATGTCGCCGAAGTCGAAGGGGTAGGACACGAATGCGACCTCGCCCTACTGACCATCGAGGACGAGAGATTTTTTGAGGGCTGCACGCCGATACAGCTGGGGCCCTTGCCCGTGCTTGGTGAAGAAGTCAGCGTGTTGGGCTATCCGATCGGAGGTGACCGTCTGTCGATCACGCAGGGGGTCGTGTCGCGCATCGAGATGTCGCATTACGCTCAGAGCCAGCGTCAACTGCTGGCCGTGCAGATCGACGCGGCGATCAACGCGGGCAACAGCGGCGGCCCGGTGATCCGGGACGACAAGTTGGTCGGCGTGGCCTTCCAAGCCCTCGATGAGGGACAGAACATTGGCTACATGATCGGTGCACCCGTGGTGCAGCACTTTCTCGAAGACATGGAGAACGCCAGCTTCGATGGCTTTCCCGATCTCGGGATCTGCGTGCAGACCCTCGAGTCCAATGCCCATCGCGCGCTGCTCGAATTGCCCAAGAAACCACGCCACGGCGTGCTCGTCACGAATACGGTCTATGGCGGCTCATCCTGGGGCAAGCTGTTTCGTGGGGACGTGCTGATCCAAGTCGCCGATTGTCCCGTCGCCTACGACGGCAGCGTGCGTTTTCGTCGTGGCGAGAGGATCGACCATGGTCACATCGTCGCCCAACGCCACGTCGGGGAGACGATTGAGGTCAAGGTGCTGCGCGATCGAAAAGAGATCAACGTGCAGATCCAACTGTGCCCTCCGCAATACCTGGTGGCGCGGAACCGCTACGACGTCAAACCGACCTACTACATCATTGGTGGACTGCTCTTCGTACCGCTGACGCGCGACTATCTCAAGACCTGGGGCGAAGACTGGTGGGAGCAGGCGCCCAACCCTCTGGTTGCTCTCTACGAATCGGGGATCCCAAGCGAGAACCTTCGAGAGGTAGTCGTGCTCCAGAAGGTGCTCGCCGATCGCGTCAACGTCGGCTACCACGATTGGGAGAGTTTTGCGGTAACGGCTGTCGGAGATGTGAAGATCGCGTGTCTCAAAGACATGATCACGGCGGTCGAGGCATGCGACGATCAATTTCTGCGCCTTGCGATGAGCGACGGCGACGAGCTGGTGCTCGACCGCGAACAGGCGTTTAAGCGCAACAAGGCGATCCTCCGGCGCTTCGGCGTGCCCGCCGATCGGTCCGACGATCTGGCGTAGGCGTGACGGACACACCTGGTGAATCAGCAGCGACAATGGGAGGATGCGCCCGTGGCTGAGACTCGACGACCCTCGTACGCCAACGGAGCATCCACGCGCCCGCTGCTCGGCGTAACCATTCCCGCGGTACTTCGGTCCACGGTCGCACGTTGGCCCGACCGCGACGCCCTGGTGGTGCGCTCGCAAAACTATCGCGCGAGCTACCAACAGCTATGGGATCAGGTGGAGAAAGCGGCGCGGGCGCTGTTGGCCCTCGGCACCAAGAAGGGCGACCGCGTCGGCATTTGGTCGCCTAATCGCTACGAGTGGGTGATCGTACAATTCGCCACCGCGCGCATCGGGGCCATCCTGGTCAACATCAACCCGGCCTACAAGGCGACCGAACTCCGTCATGCGCTCACGCAGTCCGGCGTGAGTGTGCTGCTGCTGGCGAGGGCATTTCGCATGACCAGCTACAGCGAGATCCTCGAACGGGTGCGTGGCGAACTCCCCGAACTGCGGCGCGCCGTCGTCATCGACCATGAGTGGGACGAACTCATGAAGCAGGGCGAGGCGGTGCCCGTCGAAGATGTGGAGACGATCGAGCGCACGCTGCAATTCGACGACCCGATCAATATTCAATACACCTCGGGAACGACTGGTGCGCCGAAGGGCGCGACTTTGTCACACCACAACATTCTGAACAACGCCTACTTCATCGGTCAGACTCTGCACTACACCGAGGAGGATCGGGTGTGCATCCCGGTGCCGTTTTATCACTGCTTCGGCATGGTCATCGGCAACCTCGCCTGTGTCGCACGAGGCGCGACGATGGTGGCGCCGGGCGAAGCCTTCGATCCGGGCGAGGTGCTCGAGGCGGTCGAGGCCGAGCGCTGCACCTCGCTCTACGGCGTGCCGACGATGTTCATCGCGATGCTGGCGCACGACGCCATCGGTACGCGCGATCTGTCGACGCTGCGCACCGGCGTAATGGCCGGCTCTCCTTGTCCCGTCGAGGTGATGAAACAGGTGAAGAGCAAGATGAACATGAGCCAGGTCACCATCGCCTACGGGATGACCGAGACCTCGCCGGTGTCGACGCAGACCGCGGTCGACGATCCACTCGACAAACAGGTCGGATCGGTCGGGCGTGTGCATCCCCACGTCGAGATCAAGATCATCGATCCCGAATCCGCTGCGGTCGTGCCACGAGGCGAGCGCGGCGAATTCTGCACCCGCGGCTACTGCGTCATGCTCGGCTATTGGAACGACCAGGACGCAAGCAGCGCGGCGGTCGATGCCGCCGGTTGGATGCACACCGGCGATCTCGCCACGATGGACGACGAGGGCTACGTCAACATCGTGGGCCGCATCAAGGACATGATCATCCGAGGTGGCGAGAATCTGTATCCCCGCGAAATCGAAGAGTACCTCTACACGCACCCGAGCATCGAGGACGCGCAGGTCATCGGCGTGCCGTCGAAGAAGTACGGTGAAGAAGTGATGGCGTGGCTGAAGCTCAAAGAGGGCGAATCGCTGACCGATGAGGCCTTGACGGCGTTTTGCAAGGACAACATCGCGAGCTTCAAGATCCCCCGATACTGGAAGATCGTGGACGCATTCCCGATGACGGTGACCGGCAAGATCCAAAAGTTCAAGATGCGCGAAGCGGCGATCGAGGAACTCGGCCTGCAGGATGCCGCCAAGGTCGACACCGCCTGAGAACGGCATCGACATACGGCCGCCTAGCTGCTCGCCGACCGCACATGCTCGCATAAGACACATTATGGAAGGCGCAAAAGGCCTTCATCGGGACTATACTCTCGGCACATGGTTTCCCTCGGCGCGCTGATGATCACGATGGCGGGGCTGCTACTCGGCTGCAGCTCGGAGCCAGATTCTTCGGCAGCCACGTCACAACCGGAAGCCGCCGCAAGCGGCGCACCGTCGACGAGCGTGACCGGCGGCGCAGGAGGAGGAGGCGCGGGCGGGACCGCGACGGCGGGCGCTGGGGGACTGGGCGGCGCCGGCGGTACGCGGATCGATGCGCTGCTGCGAATCGATTTCGACAGCTCACCGCTCGGCAATTACAACGAGACGAACTTGGAAGCGGATTGGGGCGCCATCCCCTGGAACAACGGCATCGACGCCGGCCGCGCCGAGATCGTCGATGGCACCGATGCACACGAGGGCCGTTCGCTACGCATTCGCTACCCTGCAGGGGGAGTTGGGGCGGGCCCCAGCGGTGCACAGTTCCAGGTGACGATTCCGGACCCAGCGAACGGCCCCGGTTACGACGAATTGTATTGCGCCTATTGGTTGAAGTTCGACGACGGCTTCGAGTTCGTCAAGGGCGGCAAGATCCCCGGCTTTGCCGGCGGCGCCGCCAACACGGGGGGCGAAAAGCCTGACGGTAGCGATGGCTTCAGCGCGCGCATGATGTGGCGCGGCGCGGGCAAGGTCGTGCAGTACCTCTATCACCCTGATCAACCCACGATCTACGGCGAGGACCTGGATTGGGTTCTAGGCGGGCAACGCGTTTTCGAGCCGGGTAGCTGGCACCGGGTGGAGCACCGGGTCGTCATGAACACCCCGGGCATGTCGAACGGCCTGGTGCAAGCCTGGTTCGATGGCGAACTCGCCCTCGATCAGCAAGGGATCCGCTTTCGCGACGTGTCCGACTTTGCAATTGACATCTTTTACTTCAGCACGTTTTTCGGCGGCAGTGGTGCGAGTTGGGCACCCACCAGCGATCAATACGTCACCTTCGACGACTTCATCATCGCCACGACTCCGCTGCATTAGCGCCAGCTGCCTACCTACTCCCACCCCAACCATTGCGCAC
>JAPYTK010000226.1 GCA_029941785.1 Polyangiaceae bacterium
GTTTCGGCATCCGCTCGGGGATCGACTATCCGAGCTACGACCGCGGAAAGGTTCAGGAAAGCCTGGAAACCGCGGAAAATGAGAAAGATCCGTGGTTGACCCTGGGCTCGTTCAAGGTCCGGGATTCGGCGTGCGAGGGCGTCGATACCGGCACCTCGACGGACATCTTGGGCGAAGACGACTTTGGCCGCTACTTGCAGAGCCAAGGGGCGAGCATTGAAGCGACCAAGGCGCGGGGCAACCTGTATTGGTACGATTTTCCAGGTGATGACAAAAAGACGGTGCGCCTGAGGGTCGCCGTCCTCGCTGACGCCAAGCAAGCGGCGGACGAATTGCATCGCTCGTTGCTCGAGCACGGTCCCGGCTGGTGGGGACTTCGGCGCTCCAATTTGAGCGTACTGGCTCCCAAGGCCTCAACCGGCGAAGCCATCGCCTTCGCGCTTAAGTACAAACTTATATGTTGGGGCATGTTCGAGATGGCCGGGGCGGATGATGTCTACGTGGTGGCAGGCCCCTACATGGAACTTTAGATTCGACGCCGCTGCGCTAAACTCGGCCCACGCGAGGCGCTCGCGTAGACTAAGGCCACGATGTCGCGACGTGTATTGATCCCTGCCGCCTGCGTGATCCCGACGATCGGTATCGCGCTCTTTGCCGGTTGCTCAGCCGAGCCACTGCCCCAAGATCTCTGTCACTGGCTCGACGACCCCAACAGCTGCTATGCGACATTCTCAGCGGACGTCAAGGCGCACTGCGGCACCGCCATCGCGCAGCCAGTAGATGCAAACGTCGAGGTCCTCAACGAGACCTCCGGTGCCTTCGGTGCGCGCGACACCCTCGACATCTGCGTGCTCAACGCCGGCGGTACGATCATCTTCGACCCGCCGCTCGACATCACGACCTTCCCCCCCACCTCGGTCGCTTTCACGATCACCGACCAACAAGGTGTAAGCTGCGGAAGCGGAAGTTACGGGGGCGAATTCAATTACTCGCTGACCGTCGAGAAGATCGACCTCAAAGAAGACGGCTGTGACGACAACTGGACCGGCGGCGAGGCGAAGCTCGCTGACGACATCACCGGCGGTACCTTTGCGGTCACCCAAGGCGAAGACCGGGCCGCCTTCGACGTGAGCTGCCCGAACGGGGGCGACAGTTTTCGCTTCAGCACCTACAACGTGAGCGACGCCGTCGTGAACGACAGCGGGGATCTCGCGCCCGGCGCCTGCCCGAGCTGCGCGCCCTTGTTGCCGCGAGCCGAGTTCGTCTCGAGCCCTGGCGTCGCGAGCCTCGTCAGCGCCAACTCCAAGGCAGGCTACGTACGATTGCGCGTGTACTACCCCGCCACGTCTGAGACCTCCGCCGCGCCCACGACGCTCACCGACTGCCCCTCCGCGAGCGCCACGAGCAGCTCGAGCAGCGGCACGACGCCGGCCGACGGCGCCTCGGACCTCAACAAGGCGCAGTGCGAAAATCCAAAGAACTTCATCGTCGAGTACTTCAGCTGCTCGATTCCCGCCCCGCCCTCGCCCTGCGAGGACGGCGCGAAGAACAACGACGAGACCGACATCGACTGCGGCGGCTCGACGTGCGCGGCGCGATGCGCGGCCGGGCTTGCCTGCAAAGATGCATCCGACTGCCAGAGCGGAAGCTGCGCGCTCAACGCCGGCGTCAAGCAGTGCAGCTGACGGTCTGACGTTTCGGTGCGAAGGAGCGGCTGGTCAGTTGCACGCCAGCAGCTTGACGACCATCGTGATGCTGCCGAGACGAAGGCGGTCATTGTCGTGAAGTTGTCGCTGTTCGCCCTTGTTGAGCCGCTGCTCGTTGAGAAACGAGCCATTGCGCGATCCTAGATCCTCGACAAAAGCATGCCCGGTCGTGGTATCGCCTTGGATCAGAGCATGCCGAGCCGACGCGCTCGCGTCCGCAAGGGCAATGTCCGCCGCATCGCTCACGCCCTCGCGGCCGAGTGTGGTGCGACCAGAGCGTAGCGGCCAAAAACGACCTGCGGGCTCGTGCTGGAAGGTCACGACGAAACCAACCAAGACGGGGCTATCTCCAGCGTCCGCAATCGGTCGAGGGGGAATGACCCCATCGGCCGTGCTGAGCAGACCTCCTGCGACGGGTCCGGGCTTCGCTGACACGATGGGAGGAGCCTGCACTTGTGCACTGCCAAAGCCCTGGACGACAGGCGGCGCAACGGGCTGCACGGGCGACGGGGGAGCAACCGGAGCGACGGGCGCTACCGGAGCGACGGGCGCTACCGGAGCAACCGCCGCGCCCCCGCCCCATGGACTCGCTGCGCCCGATGGATTGGCCGGCGGAGCGTTGACGGGTGGTGGCGGCGCCGGATAACCCCCGCGCGCAACGACGGGAGGCACCGCCGACGGAGCGGCAGCTCCTCCGACGCGCGCTGGAGGCGGCGGAGGAGCGCCCTGAGCGACGGGAGCGACCGGAGCAGGTGCCGGCTGAACCGCCGGAGGCTGGCCATGGGACGGCGCGGCAACGGGCGCCTGGGGCATCGCCTGAGGACTTGGCGGATAGGCGGCCGGCGGGGCTTGGGGCTGCGCCGCTGGCGCCGCGCCGCTACTTGCCCATGGGCTAGCGCCCCCTCCGGGGGGAGCCGCCGCCGCTGGCGGCGCCGCAACGGCCGCGGGCATCGCAGCGACGGGCGCGGCCACTGGGGCTGGCGCATACGCGGGCGCGGCCGCCCCTGGCGCGGCGCTCGCAGCCCCACCACACATCGGACATTGCGCATCCGTGTCTTTGATTTGCCATCCGCAGCTAGAACAAGGTTTCATTGCAATGGTGGCTACACGTCGTTTGGGCTAGTTCGCTGCCTCGGCGGCCACTGTTTTGGGCCGCTTCTTATCATCGCCGTCGGGCTCGTCGTCGCCGCCTTCGATCGGCGTCGGCATCGACTCGAGCGCTGCCTGGAGAACTTCGCTCATGTGACTCACGGGAATGAAGTCGAGTTCTTCCAGCACTTCCTTCGGGACCTCTTCAAGATCGACCCGATTGCGCTCTGGCAAGATGATGCGCTTGATCCCCGCACGATGAGCGCCGAGAACCTTTTCCTTGACGCCGCCCACCGGCAAGACACGACCGCGGAGCGTGATCTCGCCCGTCATCGCCACATCGTGGCGCACCTTGATCCCCGTCAACAAGGACACGAGCGCCGTGAACATCGTCACGCCGGCACTCGGCCCGTCTTTCGGCATCGCGCCGGCCGGGATGTGAATGTGAAGATCACTCTTGTCGAGAAAGTCTTTTTTGATCCCAAACTCGTTGGCTCCGGCTCGCACGAAAGAAAGTGCGGCCTGCGCCGACTCTTTCATGACGTCGCCAAGTTGCCCCGTAAGCTGCAACTTCCCGCTGCCGTACATCCGCGTCGCTTCGATGAACAAGATCTCTCCGCCAACGCTGGTCCAAGCCAACCCGGTCGCGACGCCCGTCTCGCTCGTACGCTCGGCCACTTCGCTCGTGTACCGCGGCGGCCCCAAGAACTCGGCCACGTCGTCCACGTTTTCGACGACCCGAGGCTCCTTGCTGCCTTCGGCGACCTTGACGGCCATGCCCCGAACCACCGCCGCGATTTGCCTTTCGAGTGAGCGCACGCCCGCCTCGCGCGTGTAACGGTCGATGATCTGTTCGAGCGCCGGATCCCGCACGTCGAGGATCTCGGCATCGAGTCCGTGCTCGTCGAGCTGCTTGGGCAGCAAATGCCGTCGAGCGATCGCGAGCTTCTCACGTCGGGTGTAACCGGGGATTTCGAGAATCTCCATACGATCTCGAAGGGGCGGCGGGATGGGATCGGCAATATTTGCTGTCGCGATGAACATCACGCTCGAAAGATCGTAGGGGATCTCGAGATAGTGATCCGCGAAGGTATTGTTCTGTTCGGGATCGAGCACCTCGAGCAGTGCCGAGGCTGGATCGCCACGAAAATCGTTACCGAGCTTGTCGACCTCGTCGAGCATGAACACCGGATTGATGGTGCTCGTCTTCTTCATACCTTGAATAATCTGGCCGGGTAGCGCCCCAACGTAGGTACGACGATGACCGCGAATCGCTGCTTCGTCGTGCACGCCGCCCAAGCTGATGCGATGGAACTTGCGCCCCAGCGCTGACGCGATGCTGCGGCCGAGCGAGGTCTTACCGACGCCTGGCGGTCCGATGAAACAGAGGATCGGGCCCTTCTTGTCCTTCTTCAGTTTGCGCACCGCAAGGTATTCCAAGAGGCGCTTCTTGACCTTCTCGAGGCCGTAGTGATCGTTGTCGAGCACCTCGCGCACCGCGGCGATGTCGAGGTTGTCCTGCGTCTCCTTGTGCCACGGCAGATCGAGAATCCAATCGAGATAGGTGCGCACCACCGTGTACTCGGCTGAACCGACCTGCATCGATCGCAGACGCTTGAGTTGCTTCTTGGCGACCTGTTCGGCCTCGCTGGAAAGCTTGGCGTCCACGATGCGCTCCTCGATGCCATCGAGATCACCCTGGTCGCCGTCATCGTCGCCGAGTTCTTCCTTGATGGCCTTGAGCTGCTGACGGAGCACGTACTCCCGCTGGTTTTTGCCCATCTCCTCTTTGATTTGCGAATTGATGCGATCGCGCATCTTGAGGATTTCGAGCTGCCGAGTCAGCAAGCGCAACACCTTGCGAATGCGCTCCTTCACATCGAGCGTCTCGATGAGCTGAGCCTTTTCCTCGACGGGCGCGTCGAGGTTGGCCGCCACGAGATCGGCAAGCGCGCCAGGAGCCTGAATCGAATCGATGAGGGATCCCGCTTCGCGCGGTAGCTCGGGCATGAGCTGAATGAGCTGCTTGGCGATGTCTCGGAGGCTGAGCGCAAGGGCCTCGGCTTCGACGTCTTCGCTCTCGTCCTCTTCGATCTTCTCGATTCGAGAAAGCAAATACGGATCGTCTTGGGTGACCTCCGCGAGGCGGATCCGCGAGAGCCCTTGCAAGATGAGCGAATAATTGCCCGACGAATGCTTCAATGCCTTCAGGACTCGGGCGGCGCAACCGATCGGGTAGAGATCGCCATGCCCCGGATCATCCGTCGACGGATCGCGCTGGGCGAAAATCGCAATGACTGGACTGGGCAGGTTGTCGAGATCTTCGACCAGAGCCACGGATTTTTCGCGGCCTACATCGAAGGGCGCCACCGCCCCGGGAAACAACACGGCGTTGCGGATGGGGAGAATCGCGAGCTCGTTACCAAACTCGATATCGTCGTCGCTATCGGGCGTATCGGACATGCTATTTACCAGTTACCTGAAACAAGAAGGGCCACAAGACCCAGTTGCCCCATCCTAAGCACGCTCGGCGCGAGTGGCTAGTACCGTGTACGCGAAAAGTGGCGGCGAGCAGGCGGACCGCGATGCCCCACTTCACGCCAGCAAAGCGTGGTGTTAGGCGAAAATCACGTTTCGTGGAGCCCCCGATCAATGCTTGATTCTTGGTTCAGCCTCGTGGTTCTGTCTCTCAAGTTGGCGGCCTCCCCGGCCACGCTGAGCGGCGATCCTGGCCCCCACCCCGCCTGCCCGAACGACATGCGGCTGGTACAGGGCGAACACTACGACAACACCGCACATGTATGCCGGGATGCGAGCAAGGGTAACAAGGACACCCACTGCTACGCCTATGAGCCCGACATCACGACTCTCGAGGGACCCGTGACCAAGGTCCACGTCTGCATGGACCGCTTCGAAGCGCCAAACCGGCGCGGCGCCAAGCCGATGGTGCTTCAGTCTCATCGCTCCGCCAAACGCTGGTGCGCCAAGCAAGGCAAACGAATGTGCCACGAACGAGAATGGGAGCTGGCTTGTGAGGGCACCGAGCACCGTCCCCTCGCCTACGGCTGGCAGGTGGATCGCCGGCTCTGCAACAGCGCCAGAAAGTGGAAGCCCGTCAACTTTGAGGCCTTCGGCCG
Source organism: Polyangiaceae bacterium (assembly GCA_029941785.1). GTDB lineage: Bacteria > Myxococcota_A > Polyangia > Polyangiales > Polyangiaceae > JAPYTK01. The sequence continues at coordinate 5,933 of JAPYTK010000226.1, forward strand.
AGACTTCGCCTCGGCCAAGAAAGAATCGCTGCGGCTCTGGCAGGGCTCGAGAAGCGGACGATATCGAAACTGCGTTTCGCCGTTTGGGATCTACGACTTGATGGGCAATGTCGAGGAATGGGTGGACAGCCGCGAGACGCGCAAGCACCCCGGCTCGCTCATGGGTGGTTTTTGGGCGAAGCCATGGACCGGCTGCCGCGGAACCAACGACGCGCACGGCCCGACCTTTGCCTTTTACGAGACGGGCTTTCGGTGCTGCAAGGATCCCACTCCATGACCATGCGCGCGGTGTTCATGGGCACCCCGGCCATCGCCGTGCCCGCGCTCGATGCGCTGTGCGAAATCGCCGAAGTCTGCGCGGTCGTCTGCCAGCCCGATCGGCCAGCGGGACGGGGCATGAAGCTGAGGCCGCCCCCCGTCAAGGCGCGCGCGCTCGAGCACGGCCTAACCGTGGTTCAGCCAACGAAACTCCGAGACGGTCACTTTGCCGCTTGGCTCCGCGACCAAGCGGTCGATGTCGCGCTGGTCATCGCCTACGGACGCATCTTAGCGCTCGATGTGCTGCAGGCTCCCGCACGGGGCTGCATCAACCTTCACGCATCCCTGCTCCCTCGCTACCGCGGCGCGGCGCCCATCAACTGGGCGATTGCGGCGGGAGATTCGACGACGGGGATTTCGCTCATGCAAATGGATGAAGGCTGCGACACCGGACCTGTGTTCGCACAGCAAACGCTCGATATTGGACCAAACGAGACGGCCGGAGAGTTGTCGGAGCGACTCGGCCAACTCGCCGCAGATGTCGTTCGCGAGAAATTGCCAGCAGCGGTCTGTGGCCAGACCCTGGCAACCGCGCAAGACGAAGAGCGGGCCAGCCACGCGCGCAAGATGAGCAAGCAGGACGGCCATGTCGACTGGACGCGCCCGGCCAAGGCCGTCCACGATCACATTCGCGCCATGACCCCCTGGCCCGGCGCTCTCGCCGAACTGGGTGGCCAACGGTTCAAACTATTGTCCACTGAAAATACGCTCGACCCGATCGACCACGATGCGGCCCCCGGTACGGTCGTCGCCATTGACAAGGGGCGCGCGCAGATCGCCTGCGGAGAAGGCTGTGTGGCGCTCTTGCGGGGTCAGGTCGCCGGAAAGAAGGCCCTCGACGTGCAAGCGCTCGCTGCCGGTCGATCGCTGGCAGTCGGAATGGTCCTTCGCTAACCACCCTCTCTCACACGGACGGACGGGCTGTCTCGGCCATCTACTTTGCTGATGTGTCGTCGCCCGCACTACCAAGAAGCTCGAGGCGAGCGAGGCCGCCGCAGCTTTCGGAGATGACACGCATCAGGCGTAGGCGACGAGCGCGCACGGCCTCATCGTCGGCCATCACCAGCACTTCATCAAAATACCTGCCGAGCACCGGCGCCAAGGCCGCGAGCTCAGCAAAAGCCGCCGCGTAATCGGCGTTCGAGCCGTGCTGCGCCACGCTCTCTCGGGATGCATAGAACGCATCGAAGAGAGCCAACTCCGCCGCCTCGCTGCCCCGCTCAGGCTCGCCATCCGGTGCCGATTTGGCGATGTTCGTCGCTCGCTTGAACACCTCGCCCAGACCCGATCTCGTCTGCGCGTCGAGGCCGGCGAGTGCCGCTGCACGGGCACGGGCATCGAGCGGTCTTGAGGCCGCGACCGCCAGCGATGCATCGACCGCGTCGATGGGCAATGCGTCCGAGAACAGGCCCCGTGCGCGATCCCGAAAAAACAAGCCGAGCTTGCCCCTGACCGCTTCGCCGTCCATGTCGAGTTCGACACCTTCAAAACCGGCGTAGGCGTGGGCAAAAGCAGCGACGAGATCGATGTCGAACCGCCGCTCCAACGCCGTGCGAAGGACGCCCAAGCATGCGCGGCGCAGACCATAAGGGTCCGCTCCGCCCGTGGGAGCGAGACCAATCGAGAAACAACCCACGAGGGTATCGAGACGATCTGCGATCGCCACCAAGGCGGCGGCATCATCTTGGGCGACAGCATCCGCCGCACCCTTTGGCCGGTAGTGCTCGCTGATCACACACGCGATATCTTCAGCCGTCCCTTGCGCGAGCGCATACGCGCGCCCCACCTGCCCTTGCAGCTCGGGAAACTCGCCGACCATCCATGTCACGAGATCGTTCTTACATAGGGCCGCACCATGCACCGCGCGCTCGACGATGGCTCCGCTGAGACCGAGCGCAGCGCCCAAGCTCGCGCACAGTTTCTCGATGCGCACGACCTTGTCGAGCACGCTTCCAAGCCGTGTTTGAAAAACGATCCCAGCGAGTTCCTTGCGCCGTTCGCCAAAGAGCACCTTCAGATCTTCTCGATAGAAAAACTCCGCGTCCGCCAAGCGCGCCCGCATCACCCGGTCGTTGCCCTCTCGAACGGCCGCCGGATTCTCTGCCGTGTTGACCACGGCCAGGTACTTCGGCGCCAGCTTGCCATCGGTATCGCGCAAACCGAAGTAACGCTGGTGGCCCCGCGCGACCTCCAAAATGACCTGCTCCGGAAGCTCGAGAAACCGAGGCTCGAAAGTGCCCACGATGACCTGAGGCTCTTCGACCAAGGAGAGATTCTCGCCAAGCAGGAACTCGTCCTCGATCAAGACGAGCCCCGCCGAGGCCGCAGCCTCCTTCAACCGCGTCGCCATGAGCTGCGCGCGTTCTTGAGGATCGACGTAGACCCGCACGCCACGCAGGGTGTCCACGTAGCTCGCTGGGCTTGTCAACTCGACCGAGTCCGGGTGCAAAA
>JAPYTK010000227.1 GCA_029941785.1 Polyangiaceae bacterium
CACTCGAGTCCCAACCGGGGAAGGGGACGACCGCACGCGTCGTCGTTCCGCTTCGCCCTTCGCCCTGAGAAGAAGGCGACCGCTCACATGCCCAACGCGGCGTGAACAGCAAGCGACGCGGACGACTTGTTCAGTGTGTAGAAGTGCACGCCCGGAGCGCCTTCCGCCAACAACGCTCTCGCTTGGACCGCCGACCAATACACACCCGTCGCCACGACAGCGGCCGGATCCTGCTCAACGATCTTCAGCCGACGATTGAGTTCTTGTGGGATCCGCGCCCCGCACATCTTCGTGAAACGCTCGACCTGGGCAACGTTGGTGATAGGCATCAAACCCGGCACGATTGGACACTCGATACCTCTCGCCCGTGCCCGTCGAACGAAAGCAAAATAGTCCTCGTTGTCAAAGAAGAGCTGGCTGACGAGAAAGTCCACGCCTTGCTCGACCTTGTGCTTCAGGTGATCGAGATCGGCCTCGCGATCCGGAGTCTCCGGGTGACCTTCCGGATAACAAGCAGCGCCCACGCAAAAAGGATATCCCTCCGCGCGGATGAACTGAACGAGTTCACTGGCGTGGTGAAATCCACCGTCGGTAGCCACGAAGGCGTCTTGCCCCTTTGGAGGATCCCCGCGCAAGGCCAAAATATTCTGGATCCCGGCTTTTTGTAGGCGATCGAGCACGCTCGCGATCTCGGCGCGATTCGCTCCCACACACGTGAGATGAGCCATCGTCTCGATTCCCAGTTCGGCCTTGATCCTCACCACGAGGTCCAGCGTACGATCCCGGGTGCTGCCTCCAGCGCCATAGGTGACGGAGATGAAGGACGGGCGACAGGGGCCCAGCATCTGTGCCGCCTCAAACAGCTGTGTCGTCCCCTTTTCCGTCTTCGGCGGGAAAAATTCGAACGAAATCACCGCCGAATCGCGGTCGAACATGTCCTTGATCTTCATCGCATCACCGTGGGTTGCGACGGCAAGCTAGCGCACAACGCACAGCCCCGATAGAGGCCCGTTCTTGGAAAACCTCAAGGTGACAGCTGACCGAGGAAAACATCGAAGCCCGAACTTGAGGTCAACCCGGTGCCACCAAGCGACAGCGTTTCCTCGAAATAGCCCGTCAACCACACCGCTCCACCGCTGTCCGTGGCCAACTGGCTCAGGTAGTCGCCGCCGGCACCGGTGAGCAGGTGACTCCATAAGCGAGTACCGTCACTGGCGAATTTCGTGACGACCATGTCGACGACGTCGGGTACGATTTGCATGTTCTCGTCCATGATCGTGGCGTTGATGGTGCGGCCGACGAAGACGTTGCCACTGCTGTCGCTTGCCACCGGTGAAGCCGCCCACCACGCATCTGTTGAAGCCAAGCTCTTCGCCCAGAGAGGCTCCAACTTGTCATCCAGATTGACGACGTATTGCTGATAGCCTTGGCCCGCACTGAGCGTGTCCTGGCCGAGGGTGATGTCACCTGCATAGGTGCCCGACAAGGTGACACGGCCCGCGTTGTCGACGGTCATCGACCGCAGCGAATCGTATTCCTGACCACCATAATGCTTCGCCAGCAACGACGTACCGTCGGGCGCCACCCGCATCACGAAGACGTCCGCGTTATCGACGCTCGACACCGTTCCAAAGCCCATATCCACGGAGCCATAAAAGTAACCTGAGGCAATGATATTGCCCTGCGGGTCCATCTCGACAGCACGCATGAAATCGTTGCCCTGTTCACCGTAGTCTTTCGCCCACACGACCTTCCCGGTGCCATCGAACTTGGTCAAGAAGGCATCGACGTCCGTGGCCGTCAGGCTGTTGCCATCAAAATTGATACTCGATGAGAATTGCCCGGCGGCATAGATGTTACCGTTGGCATCCGCCGTGACAGCGGTAATGCGTTGGTCACCGGATCCCCCGTACACCTTCCCCCAAACATGGGCACCGTTGGCATCGAGCGCCATGATGAATGCATCGTAGCCATCGACCGACGTGACGAAGTCGCCATCCATGTCGATCGTTCCGGTGAAATGACCACCGAGGATGATGTTGTCGTTCGTGCCGATCGCGAGGGCCAAACCGCTATTGTTGTTTTGGCCGCTGCGCCTGATCTGCTTGGAGAACAGGTGCTTCCCCGTCTTGTCGAACTTCGCGATAAAATAGTCGTAGGCACCATCGTTGAAGAGCTTACCTCCACCGAAATCGACGGAGCCGAAGAACAGACCCGTCATGATCACGTTGTCTTGGCTGTCGACCACGACATCGTAAGCGTATTGATTGCCGTCGGAAACAACTCCAGTGCTGAAAATGTGCTCGCCCGAAGCACAACGACCAGCGCCATCGCACACGCCTGCGTCGATGCATTCCTCGTCAGGATCGGTCGCGGCATCATGCAGCCGACAAAGTCCCTCTTCGCCGGGCCGCGCGCAGCTCTCGCACTCGCCGGCACAAGCCTTCTCGCAACACACATCGTCGGTGCAGAATCCACTGAGGCAAGCACCCCCGGCCCCGCAAGCAGAGCCATTCACCAAAAGACAATTGCCCTCGCCGTCGCAGGCTTTTTCGTCGCCACACTCGGTGCCATAAGCTTCCGGCGACTCGCTGCATAAACCGTTGTCGCAGCTCGCGACAACACAAAGTGTGGCCGGACAGTCTTGCGCCGTCTCGCAATGCGCCGCTCCGCCCTGGCCGCCCGTCGTCGCGGTAGATGTCGTCACCGCGTCGGCGCCCCCGCCCTGGCCGGTGGTCGATGCCCCGCCTGATCCAGACCCGGATGCGCTACCGCCATCTTGGAACAGCGAGATCTCGGCCGTGCAGGCAACGAGCCAGCTCAGGAGCAATAGAGAAGATAAGTGAATGCGTGAAGTCGTAAGAGAAACGGGCATGTCGGGACCTAATATACAGACTTTTCGTGTCGCTGCAGCCTAGGGGCGATCTTGCCCGGTCCGCCGACGCCGTGCGGCCACGCAAAGCCTCAGGATCACTCATGCATATGATCGGAGCCGCAGCGCGCATCTTCCCAGCCCACCCAGTAGGGACCCTCGGGACCATGCTCACGCTTCCATATGGGCACCCGCGCCTTGAGCTCGTCAATGAGGGCACGGCAGGCCGCGAAAGCCTCAGCTCGATGCGGGGCGCTCGCCGCGCAGGCTACGGCCAGTTCGCCCACATCGAGAGACCCCAAGCGGTGGATGCAGGCAATGCGGACACCGTCGAAACGCTCGAGGATCTCCTTTTCGATCGCGCCCATCTCCTTTTCCGCCATCGAATCGTAAGCGTGGTACTCGAGGCGCGTGATTCGGCGGCCCTCATTGTGGTCCCGCACCACACCAGCGAAGGTCGCGACCGCACCCGCCGAAGAATGACTCACGGCACCGAGGAGCGGCGCCATGTCGAGGGGCAATGTCGAGAGGTAACTCACGGCTCTCTCCGGTAAGGTCCGGAGCGGCCGCCGTGTTTTTCGAGCAGCGCAACGTCGTCGATGGTCATCGCGCGATCGACGGCCTTGAGCATGTCATAAATCGTGAGGGCGGCCACCGAGGCCGCCACAAGAGCTTCCATTTCGACACCGGTCCGGTCCCGTGCCTCGGCGGTGGCGACGACTCGCACGTGGTCCTGCTCGACGCTGAGATCGACCACCACCTTGGTAAGCTGGATGCCGTGACACAAGGGGATGAGTTCGGGCGTCCGCTTCGCCGCCATGATCCCCGCGATTCGTGCAGAAGCGAGCACATCCCCCTTCGCAGCCGTTCCCTCAGCTATCCGTCGCGCCGTCTCCACTTTCATACGCACCGTCGCGCCGGCCACTGCTTTGCGAAGGGTGACGTCTTTTTCGCCAACGTCGACCATGTGAGCTTCGCCAGCTTCGTTCAAGTGGGTGAGACAACTCGTCTTCTTCGTCATCTTTGAGTCCTAGCCTCCCGCAACGGGCGGAATCAACGCCACCTCATCACCGGACGTGATGCGCTCATCTCCCAAGGCGTAGCATCCATTCACCGCGACTCGAATCGACCCCCGGTAGGCACCGAGCCCGGGGTACCGATCACACAGCACGGCGAGTAGGGCCGCCGCGGTCAAGCCATCCTCCACATCGACGAACACGCTCGCCGCGCCGATGACGTCTCGGGCTCCCGCAAATGCCAAGACCTGAAGCTTTACCACTCCATATGTTTACCCCGGATAATCAGCCGTGTGTGGCAACAAAAACTTATGAAGTCGAGGCTCAGGCAATTTTCTGGGCACACTTCACCGATGATTCAAGCTACGCTTGCTTAGGCATGGCACAGCCTCGCACCTCTGGACTATCTGTGGGTACCGTGCTCGCGAGTCGGTATCAGATCCGGCGTGAACTTGGACGCGGCGGCATGGGATTCGTCTACCTGTGCCGAGACCTGGTCCTCGACGAACGGGTCGCGCTCAAGATCATGCCCCGCTCGGCGCCGGCCGACCAAGACCCGGAGGCGGCCAAAAAACACCAAAAAAAGCGTGCCGACGATGCCTGGTTTTTCTACGAAGAAGCACGCGCTCTGGCGGGTTTGTCCCACCCTACGATCGTCCGCGCCCGGGATTATGGAGTGCTCGACGATGGAGTCCCCTTCCTCGTCATGGACGTGGTGCCGGGCAAGAGTCTGCACGAATGGATTTATCGCGCGCGCACCGATGGCCTTCTCCCCTGGCCTGTCGTTTGGACCACGATCGACCAAGTCCTCGGCGGGCTCGCGCACGGTCACGCCCGCGGTGTCGTGCATGGCGACCTCAAGCCCTCCAATATTCTGCTCGATCGACCGCCCAACGATGAGCCGCCGCGAGCCTATATCCTCGACTTGGGCCTCGCCTGGCTGATTCGCGATCCCGTCGACCACCGCCTGGACGGGACACGCGAACTCGCGCCCACCGTTCGCTACGGTGCGGGTACGCCAGGCTGGATGGCACCAGAGCAAATCAAGATGGCCACCCCCCACATCGGGCCTGCCACCGATTTGTATCCGCTCGGTTGTATTCTCTTCGCCTTGCTCAGCGGAAGCGAACCCTTCGAGGGAACAAACGAAGAACTTCTCGAGCAACACAAGAAGGATGAGACTCCCGATTTTGACCTGCCCGACGGCGTACCTGATGAGACGAAAGATTTCGTATTCCGACTGACGAACAAATGGCCGTGGAACCGCTACGACTTCGCCGCCGACGCACGCCGCGACTGGTTGCACTTCAAGCCCGACGGCGCACCGCAAAGCGGCCACGTGGGCTCGCGGACGAGTCAACCCGGCCAAAGCAACCCCGGCAGCTTGACCAGCGCCCCGCATGCAACTTCCGACAGCGAAATACTCGAGGTCGGTACGACCGCGCGAGCGACGCCCGGCTTGCTCGGCCTGCGCCCCAGCCCCTTCGTCGGCCGACACGAGGAAAAGCAACAACTTTTCGAACTCATCGACGAGGTCTGCAATAGTGAAGAAGACGTCAACCATCACTTCGTGCTCCTCTCGGGTACGGCAGGGGTAGGAAAGAGCCGGTTGGCCGAATGGGTGTGCCAAGAGGTGCACGAGCGCGGATGGATGCTCCCGCTCCGCGCCCGCTACCGGAAGATTGCTGCACCGCTCGACGGGGTCGTGGGTGCATTGGTCCAACACTACCGAATCGAAAAGGCGCGACGCGCAACGATTGAGAAGGTCTTGTTGAACTGTTGGCAAGTCGATGACGACGACGACGAGGGCAAGACCATGGTCGCCGGTGTGGCGGCGTGGCTTTGTCGGCGCAAAGAAGAAGATGATGCCCTCGGACCCACGGGCAAGCGCTTCATCATCGACCGTCCGGAACACCGCTGGCTCGTCATTCGTCACGCTCTCAAGAAGACGGCAGAACGCAAGCCCCTGCTCCTCTGGTTGGACGACCTGCACCGCGCCTCCGCCCCTACCTTCAAGCGGCTTGCGCGACTCCAACAGGATTTGGCGGACTCGCCGATTTTCGTGCTGGCCACGATGCGTAACGAAGACGTCACCAACGACCCGACAGCACGTGCCCGAATCGAACTTCTGCTCGAAGACTTCGGTGGCCAACGGATCGAGCTTGAGCCCTTCACCCTCAAACAAACACAAGACCTTCTGCGCGAAACCCTGCCTCTCAGCGACGAGGTCGTCGACGCGACAGCCAAACGGGCCAAAGGCAACCCCCTCTTCGCCCTGCAGCTGATCCACTCCTGGGCTCTGAGTGGCGAACTGAGCCTGAACGATGGGGTCTATGACGTCATCCCCGAAGCACTTCAGCGTGAGGCCAACACGACCGCCGATTTGTGGAACGCCAGGCTGGGCGCTCTCAACGAGTCCTTGCAGCCTGCCGCCCTGGCCGCGGCCGCCCTCGGCGGTGACATACGGCGCGAGGTTCTGAGCGCACTCCTGAGCGCCTTGGACATCGATCCAGGTCGCGCGATCAGCGCCATGAAACGAGCCCAACTGCTGATGCCGTCGGGCACAGATCGCCTGAGGTGGCCGCACGCCTTGCTTCAAGAGCACCTCTTGAACACCCTGACCACCGAAGACAACGCGGCGAAGGTCTTCTCCGCAGCAGCCGACTCGCTCGAGCTTCACCCGGCAGCCGGCAGCAGCCGCATTGTCCGCCATCGGGTAACCAACCTGCTCCGCGCCGACGAAGTGAATCGAGCCGCCGTCCTGGTCCACGATCACGTGGAACGTGGCTGGGCGAAAGTGCGAGACGCCAACGTCACCCTCCGGCACCTTCAATTGCTCGAAAACCGTCTCACCGGCCATCACCTTGCGCGCCAGATCCGCTGGCGAGCTGAAGCTCAACGGCACTCGGGTGATCTGGAAGCAGCGCGACGAGATGCCGAGCAGGCAAGGCGACTCTTCCACGATCTGAAGGATGACAAGAGCGAGGCCCACTCGCTGAGGCTCATGGGTCACATCGCCTCCGATCTCGGCGCATCGACCCAAGGACGAAGCCTCGTCATGCGTGCGCACAACCTGTTCCGACGGCTCGGCGACGATCACGGCCAGGCCCAATGCGATGTGCTGCTCGGAGAAATCGATTACCTGCTAGGTGACCACGGTCGCGCACGTGAGTTACTGGATCGGGCCGCCACCGCCTTTTGGCAGTTCGGCGATGTCCTTGGACGCGCTCAGTGCCTCATCCTGCACGGGTTCGTCGAACAAGCGGGCGGCTACCAGTCGCGCGCCCGCGAACTGCTCACCATCGCGCGCGCCGATCTCGAGGCCATCGGTTATCGCTTGGGCGTGTCGCAGTGCGATCTCGCGCTGGCTCATGCCGATCACCGCGAGGGCCGATTCGGAGAAACGCACGAGCGAGCCACGGCTACCCTCCGGGCCTTCAAGCTCATCGACAATCCACGGGGGGAGGCCAGCTGCGAGCGCTTGCTCGCCATGAATGGGCTCGATAGCGGGCATCCAAACACCGCTGAGGTCCACGCCCGAGCGGCCAGCGTGCTCTACGGCCGCATCGGCGATTCTTGGGGAAAGGTCGAAGCGTTGCTGTTGCGCGGCCAGGTGGCGCTGTACCGTGGCGACACGGACACCGCGCGGGACGCGCTCATTCGGTGCGAAGCCTTCGCTCTGTCTGAGGCCGAACCAAAACAACACCGGCACCTGACGCTCGCCTGGCTCGCCCACGCCGAAGGCCGTCTGAACGACGCGGCTCGCGAAATCGACGAAGCGCGGCGGACCTTCTCCGATGCCAACCAAAGCGGCGACCACACCCCCCAGCTGTTGGCCCTTTTTGAACGACAAGACTGGCAAGATCCTGCCCGCGGCAAGATCCTTCAGTGGCGAGCGTCCATCCGCGATCGGTCCTGAACAGACGTCGAGCCCAACGGAGGGCGAACCGGCAAGCGCTTGTGATATCGCGCATACTGGGCTACTCGGCGCGCGTGGGAGAAAACCTAACAGAGACGATCACGCGAAGTGGAACCGTCGCCATCGTGGGCCGCTCGAACGTAGGCAAGAGCACCTTGCTCAACGCCGCGCTCGATCTCCCCTTGGCGATCGTCTCACACAAGCCACAAACAACCCGCGACCGATTGCTCGGGGTGGTCCGCCACGGAGGCGCCGAAATCGGGCTCCTCGATACCCCCGGATTTCATCGGGCGAGCAACCGCCTCGGTCGTGAAATGAACCGCGCCGCGAACATCGGCATGCGAGACGCTGACGTCATCGCCTTCGTGATCGGGCTACCCCAGACCACGAACGCCCGCCTCAAGGCCCACCGAGGGGACCTCGAGTTGCTCGCCAGCGTACCCGACGGCGTCCCGGTCGTACTCGTCATCAACAAGATCGATCGCCTGCCGGACAAGCCTAAACTGTTGCCCCTCATCGAGGCTTTTTCTGAGACCCGCGAGTTCGCTGCGGTGGTGCCCATATCGGCCCTACGACAAGACGGTATCCAGCGCGTCCTCGACGAGGTGGCTCGCCTCTTGCCGGAGGGACAGCCCGCTTTCGAAAAAGATCAGCTCACCAATCGCCCCACGCGCTACTTCGTCGCAGAGTACATCCGCGAGCCCATCCTTCAGGCCA
>JAPYTK010000228.1:0-6392 GCA_029941785.1 Polyangiaceae bacterium
GCGACCACCGCCACCGCCACCGCGACCGCCGCCGCCGCCGCCGCCGCCGCCGCCTTGGCGCTGCTGCGCCTCGTTGACTTTAATCGCACGGCCGTCGAGGGTCGTGCCATCCATTTCGGCCATGGCGTTCGTTGCGGAGGATGCTTCCACGAACGTGACGAAACCGAATCCGCGTGAACGGCCGCTCTCGCGATCGGTAATAACCTTGGCCTCGGTGACTTCACCGAACGATTCGAACGCCTGATTAAGGGTCGAATCCGTCGTATCCCAGCTCAGACCACCAACAAATAACTTCTTAGACATTTTCTCTCTCACTCAATGACCGCACGGGCTATCCCGGTTGGTCTTCATATTCGGGCAAGTGGTGCCCGAAAAAACCATCGTACGACCTGTGTCGGTCACACGACCGAGGGCTACAAACCACGGATCGTGGGGAGTGAACAGGAAAATCCGCTCCTCGCAATGCCAAAATTGCTGTCCTGGGCACAGTGGCGGTGGCCACTGTGCACGGTCGGTATCGCGACAAAATCATATGATTTCATGAGTATGCGTCGCTCTCCCGGGCAGATAAAAGCCGAGGAAGCCGCCTAGGGGCGAAGGTCGCCGAAGCCTGGGATCGAGCCCGGTCAGAGGCGAAAAGCGCCCGTCGGGTCACTTTGGCGCAGGATCCGGACAGAAGCCCTGATGGTGGGACGCGCGGGGAAAGTCGCAACACTCCTTGCCATCGGTACACTTGCTGCCGGTCTCCACGCGCTCGTTTTCCTCCGGCTCGGCGCATACGTACTCGTCGGCCGTCGATCCACGCCGCTCACCACACCGGAACTTCGCCCGGCGCGCAGCCCTTCCATTTGCCGTCGTGCTGATCTTCCCAGACCCACTTTCCCTGGGGCGTGGTGGGGCAGCGGTCGTGTTGGTTTTTCACGCCGTCGCCGTCGTCGTCGGCCTCGGCGTCGACGTTGGGGTCATCGAGCTGTTGACCCTCGGCACATCCAAAGCGTGAACCGGGTCCTTCGACGTGGGCGCCGTATTCCGTCTTCGCGCAGAGGTCTTCGGCGTTGACGACGCCGTCGGCGTCGAGATCATCCGGATCGACCGGTGGCGGATTCGGGTTTTCGTCCACACCGTCGAGGCCGACCATGCGCTTGAACTGTTTGCGCACGCCGGCGATGTCGTCCTCGGATAGATCCTTGCGCAGGAAGCCGTCGCACATGATCGAGTGAGGCTGCCCACTCTGGCACTTGCCCGCCGTGCCAGAGCGGTAGGTGTCACCGAGGCACGCGAAGGCGTGTCCGAACTCGTGCAGGTAGGTCCCGAGCTTCGAAGTGTTGTAGACCGTTGTCTTGCCCGGTGAGGCGAAGGCGCGCCCGCTGCCGCCGCGAATACGCACATGGCCGTGGGGCTTGTCGCAAGTGAACTCGACCTTGTCGGTGACGCCCGGATGAATGCCCCGCACCGCGTCGAGCCATTGGCGCAACGACTCGGCGACGAGGTCGCGGCCGCGTTCGAGATCACCTTGCCCGTGAACGCAAACCTTGATGGCCGGCTGTAGCGATTTTGTCACGATGCAATTCTTCGATTCACTCCACAGTCGAAACTCGTCTTCCTGCTGTTCGATCGAATCGTGCGAGGCGCAGGCGGCGAGGGTGGTGCTGGCGGTGAGGCTGAGCAAAATCAGGGCGCGGTTGGTGTTCATGAGCGGCTCTCTCTTTCTGTGTACAAACCCGTTCGCCCTCCGCATAAGCAGATCTCGCGCCAACGCCGGTGATTACGGCAAGGCATTGAATTCAATCAGATCTGCGTCGCAGAAACGCACGTCCGGCTAAGGGATGATCCTGGTAAATAAACCGGCCAGCCGGCCTGATTTGAGGGTCAGTACAAATATGATATCTTTGCCCGGTCGGAGGAGCGTGCACGGCACGAGGCGTGCTGCTCCACCGCTGGGCTTTCTTTCTTTATCGAGGCGACGATCAATGATGGGTTCGAACAAGACGTACGCGACACTTCTCTTTCTCTCGGGCGCGGCTATCGCGGCGTGCACCGCGGTGACGCCCTTCGACGATGGCGGCAGCTCCAACTCTGCGGCAGCGGCGAGCGGGGGAACCGGCGGCGCCATGCCGTCGACCGTTTCGTCTGGCGGCGATGACGTCGTCAGCGTGGGGATCGGAGTCGGCTCTGGTGGCTCGTGCGGGATCAGCTGCTCGAACGACTTTCACGCCATCGTCGATTGCAATGGCGCCGTCGTCGAGGTGTGTGGCGACAAGGAAGGTTGCGACAACGAGACCGTCACTTGCAAGAACGCCTGTGAAGCGGCGAAGAGCAATCAGCAGTCGGTCGGCTGCGAATACTACGCGACCGACATGCAGGCCAGCTCGAAGACCTACTGTTTCGCTGCCATCGTCGCCAACACCTGGAACACGCCCGTGAAGCTCGCGGTCGAGTACCAGAATCAAGCCCTGCCCACCGCGAGTTTCACGCGCATCCCCTCAGGGCAGGGAGCGTCCGTGACCTACGGCAACTACGACCCCGCGATCGGCTTGCCTCCGGGTGAGGTCGCGATTCTCTTTTTGACCGGTGTCCAAGGCAACCCGCCCCAGTGCCCTGTCGTGCCCGCCATGGGCGACGCGCAAATCATCGGAACCGGCGTGGGCAACTCCTTCCGGATCACGTCCGAGGTCCCAGTCGTCGCCTACCAGATCAACCCCTACGGCGGCGGCAGCACCGCGGTGACGGGCTCCTCCTTGCTCCTGCCGGTCAGCGTCTGGGACACGAACTACATCGCCGCCAGTGCGTACGACGTCGGCGCACAACCCCCGTCGATGAACATCATCGCCTCGGAGGACAACACCACGGTCACGATGGTTCCGGTCGCCGCCGTGAGCGGTGGCAATGGTTTGCCCAGCGGCGCGCAAAACCAGCCGATGGCCTTCACCATCAACAAGGGACAGCACGCCCAATTCACCCAGCTCGCCCCGCTGACGGGCAGCGTCATCTCGGCTGACAAGCCGGTCGGCTTCATGGCGGGCGCGCCGTGCATGAACATCCCGGCCAAGAATGTCTTCTATTGCGACCATGGCGAGCAGATGTTGCCGCCGGTCCAAGCGCTCGGCAGCGAGTACGTCGGCGTGATGCACCGACCGCGGATCAGCGAGCCGGCCATCTGGCGCCTCATCGGTGCGGTCGATGGCACACAGCTCACGTGGAGCAGCGACGTCGGTGGCCCGCAAACGCTCAACCAAGGTCAGAGCATCGAGTTTGAAACCGGCACGCCCTTCGTGGTCAAGGCGCAGGACGGTGACCACCCCTTCATCCTGTTCGCACACATGTCCGGCGCGACGTGGTCAAAACTGCCGATCGAAGGCTACGGCGATCCGGAGTCGGTGATCAGCGTGCCGCCGCAACAATACATGTCGCGCTACGTGTTCTTTACCGATCCCACGATCCCGGAGACCAATCTCGTCATCGTCCGCTCGAAGAACCCGGACAATACCTTCTCCGACGTGACGCTCGATTGCCTCGGCGTGCTCAGCGGCTGGCAGCCGGTGGGCGACTACGAGTGGACGCGCACCGATCTCAGCACCGGTGATTTCCAGAGCGTCGGCAACTGCGGCAACGGGCGCCACGAGATCAGCAGCGACGGACGCTTCGGACTCTGGATCTGGGGTTGGGGCTCACCCGAAACCAGCACCTTCACCAAGCGTGTGTCCTACGGCTACCCGGGCGGCATGAACGTGCAGCCCATCAACAAGGTCGTCATCCCGCCGATCCCGAGGTGATCGCGATCGCGGGCCCGCGCGGCACGGGTGACGCCGGTCAAGCTCAGCGCTTGCGCTTGGGCTCGCGGCAGGCGATCTGCGGCGGACGAGTCTCATCGGGCAACGGCGGCAGTTCCGGCTGTCCATGAAAGGGGGCGCCATCCCCGAGGACAAGCTGGCCAAGGTTTGCCGCGTGGTTTCGCTTCAGGATCCGGGGAGCGTTCTGCTTCTGTGCGATGACACGCTCTTTGGGGGCGTGAGCGAAGGGTTCATCGTCACCGCGTCGCAGTTCGGCTTCAAGGCGATCTCCTTCGATCCCCACATCGCCGACGACGCCTCAAGCGTCGAGCTGGGTTTGCTGAGGGCGATCGTGTCCGGCGACAAAACCGTTCCGCTGCGGCAGTGAGGCTTGCTAACCTCGTGGGATGAAGTCTCTACGACAGGGCGTGCTCACCTTGGCGCTTGCCTCGATCGCGGTGTTGGCAATCGGCGGCTGCAGCGAGTCACCGAAGACGCCTGCTGACAACCAAGGCGGAGGCGGCACCTCCCCCGGGAGCTGGGCCTTTTCTCGCGTCGGCGATCCGCTCACCCTCAACTCCGAGGGGCGCGCGCTGTTTGCGAACGTGCTGCTCCATGGCGACGAGCTGATCGTCACCCACCAGATCGCCGGTCCCGACTCATTGACGGATGGCAAGAACCTCTATTTCCAGACCTTCGATCGCGATCTGTCACCGACCGCGGCGCAGGACACCGCGATCGACGTGAACGACTCCAGCGACGTGAACTACCAGGGTGATCTGGGGGATCACAAGCTCGTGCTGTCCGGCGATTCCATCTACATGGTCGCCCTCTTGAAGGGGCAGCCCGGAGCGGGCGTGATCGAGTTCGGCCTGGATTTCGCCTATCGGGTGGGGCCGACGATTTTTGGCAACCCGGTCAAGGAAGAGGAGAGCCAGGTCGACATGGGGTTCACCAGCGACGGGGAGAATCTGTACGCGCAGTTCTTCTCACGCCCCGCCGGCGCGCCGCCCGAGAACTGGCGGGCGGTGATCTATCGACTCACCCATGGGCTGGAGTCCGTCGACTCGGCGTTCGTGAAACCCGAAAAAGGCAGCGTCGTGACCGGCACGGCGATCATCCATGTACCCGAGGGGCAGATGAACGCGAGCGCCGACCGTCTGCAGAGCTTCAGCACCAATTTGGACTACGGCAACGCGCAACGGGTCGGGATCCACACCTTCGCCTCCGACATGGATCTGAAGCTCATCGAAGGATCGACACGCGACATCGTGGTGGAGGAGCTCGATACCTATTTCCCTGTGGGCCCCTCCTTCAACACCCAACATCAGCTCTGGGTGGTCGGCTACACCATGGAGAACGAAGAAGGCGAGCACGGGACCATGGGCAAATCCAAGGAGCTCGGCCCCAGCTTCATCAGGATCTTCGACGCGCAGTGGACCGCGCTCGAGACGATCCAGATCAACGAAGAGAACCCGGCGTTTCGCGTCATGACCCAGACCGAAGGCGACGACATTTATGTCGTCTACGACGAGATGGACAAGGACGGCGCGGTGACGGCGTCGCGGGCGCGAATCGAACGTTACAGCATCGAAGCGCTTTGAACGGTTCGCTACGATGAGGTTGAGCCTTCGTGCTCACTGAGAGCCTCGAGTCTCACCGTCTCGTCATACAATGCACCCCCTTCGCCGAGATCGGTCGTGCGAGCGGTGATGAGCAAGTTGGCTGCGGTCCGGTTATGATAATGCCCGCCTTTGGGCACGATCACGACGTCACGGCGTTGTCGTGCATCGAGCTTGAGTCGCACCGTGAGGCGCGTGCGCCGGGAACACAGCGAGGCAAGTGCACCCTCGGCAAGCGGCCCCGCGACGTCGGGATGCACTGTCGCCTCGAGATAGTCAGGGGGCTGGGCTTTGGCCCACTGGGACGATTGTGATTTTGGCGAGGATAGCGAAAGCAAGGAGAGCGGATAGCTGTCGTCCGGCACGGGGACGTTGGCGGGCCTGTCTGGAAGCTCGGTCATGAGCTGTACCTTGCCGCTCGTCGTTGGAAAGGTGCCGTCGTCAAACAGCGCCGGTTTGGCCGATGGATTTTGCACGAGGCCGGTCGTGATCTCGTCGAGTCCGTAACCGTTTTCCCGCAATCTCTCCCCGAGCAACTGCTCTTTGATCTGGGCGGCGTCGCCCTGTAGATAGTCGGTCATCCCAAGGCGCGAGGCGAGCGCTTGAAAGATTGCGAGATCGGATTTCACTTCGGGCGGTGCGGCGATGACGGGTTTTGCCACACCCAGGTAATGATGACCGTATGCGCCGACGATGTCGTCGGACTCCAAGAGCGTGGTGACGGGCAATACCAGATCGGCCAAGCGGGCCGTGTCGCTCATCCAGTTATCGACGACGACGACGAAGTCACAGCTACGTACTGCTTTGGCCACGGTGTCCGATTCGGGCAACATGGCGACTGGATTGCCCGCGGTAACCCACAACGCCCGAATGGGGGGCTCGGTTGCGGCGAGAATTTCCGGGCCAAACATCGGCTCGCAGATCGTTCGCGGCGCCACCTCGATGCCTCGAGTGAGCTTTCTGAAGGCTCCGTTTCGCTTGAAATAGAAGGACGCACCCC
>JAPYTK010000228.1:6402-8442 GCA_029941785.1 Polyangiaceae bacterium
CACACCGAGGTTCGCGCTGAGGGCGGCAAGCGCATCGAGCGCGCGAACCGTGGCGCCCCCCGCCCAACGTCTCCCCATGCCCCAGCCGACGAGAATGCTCGTTGGCCCGTCGCTCAGACGATCGGCCAGATCGTGTGGCACGTCCGGGCTCACGTCGGCACGGGTGCACCAAGCCGCGACGCTGCGATCGAATGCGAGAGACCGAAAGTCCTCCAGGCCAAGGCACCGCGCGGCGCTGTGGGTTGTGACGCGGTCGGTTTCGAAGAGGATGCGCGCGACGGCCATCGCCAGGGCGAGGTCTCCGCCCGGTCGTGGTTGCACGTGCACGTCGCACATCCGCGCGGTCTGGTGAAAGACGGGATCGATCGACACCAACTTCGCGCCGCGCGCTCTTGCCCGCTTCAGATGAGGGAGCGTGTGGGGGCTGGAGGTGTGCACGTTCTTGCCCCACACGAGAATGTGTCGTGACTCCGAGAGGCTCTCGACTTTGCTGGAGTCGGAAACGCCGAAGTCACATTCTTGGGCCGCTTCGCCAGCGCCCGAGCAGATGTCCCCTCTTTTTACGGTGACGGGTCCGAACTGTTCGAAGAACAAGTCGCTCGCTGCAGCGGTCACCATGCCGAGTGTGCCGCCGCTGCGGTAGTGAAAAATGCTGGCGGGTCCCGACTCTGCGCGAATCGTCGCCAAGCGCTCAGCCGCCACCGAAAGCGCTTCGTCCCATGAGATCGCAACGTGCTCGTCTCCATGGCGTCGCAGGGGCGTGAGGACCCGCTGAGGATCGTATTGTCGGTGCAAGAACTGGTCGGTTCGATGGCATAGAAAACCCTGCGTCATCGGGTGATCGGCTGCACCTCGCAGTTTCACGACGCGTTCCTCTGCGCCCACGCCCTGAACTTCAGCTTCGATGCGGCACGCATCGGGGCAGTCGCGGTTGCAGGTCGTGTGACGAACGCGCGTGCTGGGCTCAGCCATGGCGACAGTCTACCCGTCAAACATCAAGAGCGGGGGACGTGGGCTGCAGGTTTCGCTTCGTGTCCCAAGGACTCGTCTCCGCAAGCGGGCGACGCAGCTGGTCCTGGTTGACAGCAGATGCCTGTACGATCGCACGAAAGACGCGTCACAGGCGGCTCAGGACTGCTATGGTGCCGCTCCGATGTCCGAGCAGAAGATCCGCGTACTCATCGCCAAGCCCGGCCTCGACGGGCACGACCGAGGGGCCAAAGTCGTCGCGCGCGCGCTCCGGGATGCTGGCTTCGAGGTCATCTACACGGGGCTGCACCAGACACCTGACATGATCGCGAGCGCAGCCGTGCAGGAAGATGTTGATTGCGTGGGTCTGTCCATCATGAGCGGCGCGCACAACACCTTGTTTCCGGCCGTGATCCAAGCGCTCCGCGGGCATGGCGCGGACGAAGTGGTGGTGTTTGGTGGAGGGATCATCCCCGAGGATGACATCGAGCCCTTGCAGGCCGCTGGTGTTCAGGGCGTGTTTACGCCGGGCACGACACTCGCCGACATCGTGAGCTGGGTTCGCGAGCACGTGACGCCCCCGACTGCGTGATTTGACGCCCCCGACTGCGTGATTTGACGCCCGCGCGGCGCGCGCACGTGCGAGCAGCGGCTCGATCGCGTGCACTTAGATAAGTGCGTCCAGCTGTGCCTGATCCACTAGTTCCCACTTTTCATCTATAAGCATGGAATCTGAGGCTATTTAGGTCATGGTTCGGGGTGTTTATACGTAGGCAAATGTAGGTGCATTGGGTACGTCATGTCGTTGAAATTCCATGAATTAATTGACATATTGAGATCTCAAACGTAGCTTGCTTTGGATAGTGGGATGAAGTGGCAAATAGTTCCATAACTTCCTCATGATCCATGATGTTTCGCGGACATTACGAGCACACGATCGACGCTAAGGGGCGGACCAGTCTCCCGGCGCGGTTTCGACACGCCCTGGCAGCGATGGGATCGTCTGTTGGCGAGACGCGCCTTATTGCCACGCCGGCGCTGGCCGATCCTTGCCTCGACATCTACCCCATC
>JAPYTK010000229.1 GCA_029941785.1 Polyangiaceae bacterium
CACGTCGAAGTCGCCACGCAAGCAGACGCGCTTGGTCCTCAGCCACTCGCCCTCGTCGAGCGGGCCCAACTCGAGCGCTTCAACTGTGGTGATCCCTTCGAGACTCATGGCGTGTGTCAGGAGATGTGTCGGGTCAGGCCGACCATGCGGTTGGAGAAGCCCCACTCGTTGTCGTACCAGGCGACGATCTTGACCATGTTGTCACCAAGGACTGCCGTGAGCTTCCCCTCGATGGTGCTCGACGCCGGACATCCGATGTAGTCGGAGCTGACGAGTTCCTCTTCAGTATAGTTGAGCACTTCCGACATGGGTCCTTCGCTCGCCGCCTTCTTCAGGGCGGCATTCACCTCGTCGGCGGTGGTGTTCTTCGTGGTCTGGACGCATAGGTCGATGAGCGACACGTCGAAGGTCGGCACGCGCACCGCCATGCCCTGGAATTTGCCCTCGAGCTCAGGGATGATCCCATAGATGGCCTTGGCGGCTCCCGTTGTGGTGGGCACCATGTTGGCCGCCCCAGCACGTGAGCGCCGCAGATTCCCGTTGCGGTGCGGAACGTCGAGTAGCGCCTGGTCGTTCGTGTAGGCGTGCACGGTTGTGAGCATGCCCCGCTCGATGCCAAAATTGTCGAGCAGCACTTTCGCGGGCGGAGCCAAGCAGTTCGTCGTGCATGAGGCATTGCTTAGGATGTGGTGTTCGTCTGCGCGGTAGATGTCGTGGTTGACGCCCATGACGATGGTCGCATCTGCGGTTTTCGCCGGCGCGCTGATGATGACCTTCTTGGCGCCGGCTGCGAGGTGGAGTCCTGCCGTCTCGCGGGTGCGGAAACGGCCGGTGCATTCGAGCACCACGTCCACCTCTTGCGAGGCCCACTCGAGCTTGGCCGGATCCCGCTGCGCGCTGACTCGGACCACTTTTCCGTCGATCGACAAGGAGTCCTCGTTGGCGCTGATCTCTTTGGCGAAGGTGCGGTGCACCGAGTCGTATTTGAGAAGGTGCGCGAGCATCTTCGCGTCCGTCAGATCGTTGATGGCGACGAGTTCGAGATCCTCGGTGCCTTCCGAAAACAAGATCCGCGCGACGGCGCGTCCGATGCGACCAAATCCGTTGATGGCGATGCGTGTGGCCATGATGGGCTCCTGTCCTACCGCCCCGATGCGTGGCGGACCCGTCGTACGAAACGAGGGCTCCTTGAGTAGCGATGCGTGACGGAACGGTCAAGCTGCAATGGCTTGGGGGAGGAGGCGGCTCAACATGCCGATCGCGGTGGGCTATCCAACGCGCGCGGAGCGTATGTTCAGCTCTCGAAGGTGCCGAGTGCGCGGAAGCGGTTGTATCTTTGATCCGCGAGCGCGTCGCCGTCGAGCAGGCTGAGCTCGGCCAGAGACTGGCTCAAGACTTCGTCGAGTTGTGCGGCTGCCAGGTCGGCGTCTTGATGGGCGCCTCCGGGCGGTTCGGGGATGACCGAATCGACGATGCCCAGGCGAAGAAGGTCTGGCGCAGTGATCTTGAGCTGCGTGGCGGCCTCGGGCGCAAGCGAGCCATCCTTCCAGAGGATCGCGGCACAACCCTCCGGTGAAATGACCGAATAACAACCGAATTCCAGGACGAAGACGCGGTTGGCGACGCCGAGCGCAAGGGCTCCCCCCGACCCTCCCTCGCCGATGATTGTGGCGATGATGGGCACCTTGGCCCGGGCCATGGCGGCGATCGACGAGCCAATGGCTTCGCTTTGCCCTCGTTCTTCGGCGCCGATCCCTGGGTACGCGCCCGGCGTGTCGATGAAGGTGAGGACTGGCAAGCGAAATTTGTCCGCGAGTTCGAACATTCGCGAGGCCTTGCGGTACCCCTCGGGGTGGGGCATGCCGAAGTTGCGCAGGAGGTTCTCTTTGGTGCCCCGGCCTTTTTGGTGGCCCACGATGACCACGCTTTGGCCGTGGTATTTCGCAACCCCCGACACGATCGCTTCGTCTTCCGCGAAGCGCCTGTCCCCCTTGAGTTCAACCCAATCGGTGCACAAACGATTGACGTAATCCATCGTGTAGGGCCGTGCAGCATGACGCGACAGCTGGACCTTTTGGATGGGGGTCAATTGGCTTAGCAGCTCTCGCGCGACCTCCGCGGTTTGCTGCTCGAGGAGTTCGAGCTCTGCTTGAACCGAGCTGTCCGTCTGCGCGAGTTCACGCAAGTCGCGCACTCGATCCAAGAGTTCGACGATCGGTTTCTCAAACGGCAAAACAACCGGCACGCGGGAGTCTTAGCCCGAACATCCAAAGCGGTACAGCCCCGCGAAGGCGGTCCGTTGCTGTCGTGGCTTTCTCCGGCCTTCCGATCAGACACCGGTGGTGTCTCCCAGCTTCCCCGGTCACGGTGAATCTTTGCGTGACGAGAGCCGGCGAGTGTGCTCAAAAACCGGGCCGTGAGCCAAACCATTCTTGTCACCGGCGCAGCGGGGTTCATTGGCAGCCATACGGCTGAGGCCCTGTTGGCCCGCGGGGATCGCGTCATCGGCCTCGATGACTTCAACACCTATTACGACCCCGAGCGCAAGCGGAGCAATCTTCGAGAGGTGCGCGAGAGCGTCGGCGAGGACTGCTCTTTCGACATGCGGGAAGGCGATTTTCGTGACCGGGACATGCTCAAGGAGTTGTTCGCAAAGGAGGACATTGACACCATCGTTCATCTAGGAGCCATGGCCGGCGTGCGCGCTTCGATGCACGATCCGCACCTTTACCTCGACGTCAACTTGACCGGGACGCTGAACCTGCTCGATTGTGCGCGGGACCATGAGGTGGCCAATTTCGTTTTTGCCTCGACCTCATCGGTTTATGGCGCGACCAAGGTGATTCCATTTGTCGAGACGGACATGTGCGATCGGCCCTTGGCTCCCTACCCTGCGAGCAAACGGTCGGCCGAGATGCTCGGCTACAGTTATCATCATCTCTATGGTCAAAACTTCACCGCTCTGCGTTTCTTCACGGTCTACGGTCCGCGCGGTCGTCCCGACATGATGCCCTACAAGGTGCTGGACAACATCTTCACTGGCAGGCGGGTCCCGCTCTACAATCGAGGTCAGATGCACCGCGATTGGACTTTCGTGACCGATGTCGTCGCGGGAATAACGGCCGCGGTCGATCGGCCTCTTGGCTATGAGGCGATCAATTTGGGTTGTGGAGAGCCCAGCTTACTTGCTGATTTCATCGAGCGTCTCGAAGAGCTTTCAGGCGGCAAGGCCAATTTGCACGACGAGCCGATGCCCGGTGCGGACATTGCGTACACTTACGCCGACTTGTCCAAGACGCGCGCGTTGCTGGATTACCAACCGAAAGTCTCGACCGAAGAGGGCACCGAGCGTTTTTGGCAGTGGTACAAAAAGTACGTGATCGAAGCTTGAGCTGCCCGAGACCCTAAGCGGCCTGTACTCGACCACCGGACCGCAGCTGTGGTCCGTTCGTTCAACGCGGCCGTGTCGACGGCTGTGCTGAAGTACTTGGCTGCGCGCGTTTCACGCCGCCCTCGCTTTTGGCCTTGGCCTTGGCCTTGGCCTTGGCTTTCGCCTTGGCTTTCGCCTTGGCTTTCGCCTTGGCTTTGGCTGCTCGTCGTTTCTTCTCGGCGATCTTGGTTTTGACCCAGTCGCGCTGATAGAGCTTGAAGGTGCCGTGTGAGTCGATGAGTCGAAGGGAGCCGCTCTGGATCCGACCCTGCTGACGCTTCTTGTTTCGCCCCTTCACTTCTCGGGTGTCGACGAATTCGTAATCGGTCGTCTTGGCTTGCCTCAGCATGTAGGCATGTTGGCGATTCGAGATGTGGGGACCGAGACGATTGGTCGCCGCCACGCTCGCTCCTGGAGGGATCTTGTCGACCATGCGGCGCACCGCCTGGTAGCGTTTCTTGGTGGCCGGCGAGTGTGAACGTGTGATGCGCGCGAAGCCGCCCTTGAAGGCTGTGTTGTGGACGATGCCACCGAATTTGAAAGAGCTCAGGGCGGTCGCGACGAGGATGAACGTCACCGCGGCGCGGCCGAAGCGCTGCGAATCGATCCCCAAGGCGCGAAGTGGCCGCCCGTTGTCCCGCATGTCGGCGATGGCGCTCGGAAGAATGGCGAAGGCGATTGGGAAGATGGTGCAGCTGTATTGAAAGTGTGTGCTGAACACGGGCGGGCGTGACGCGAGCAGGCAGATGCCGAGCCCATACAGCAGCATGACGCGACGTTTGGCGGCGAACAAGGGAAGCATGCCGAGGGGCAGCAGGAGCTGTAGGAGGTACAGGATCTTCTTGTTGTTCGCGAAAGCCTTCTCCATCACGAACACCGGGTTGGTGATGAACGTAGAGAGCAAGCCTCGCAGTCCGGTGCCTTTGGGGATCAGGTCGCGGAAGTAATACTCGTAGGAGTAGGCGTGCTTGGTGCCCGAGTTGAGGATGGCGCTCGACGGCATGAACAACAACCTCACCGACACCATGTAGACGAGGCTGACGAGGATCGTGATCCAGCCGGCCCGGACCAAGGCAGCCTGCCGGGTAAGCAGTCCGTAGACGCCGACGAGGCATAAGAGCAAGGGAACGTCCTCGCGACAAAGCAGGAGCAGCGTCATGCTGATCCCGTAGCCAAGCCACTGGCGCCGCTCCAAGAAGAACAGCAGCCACAGCATGAGCGGCGCGATGAGCGTGAGGGAATGAAACTCGTACATGTTGGCGCCGTGGAGCGCCGGATAGAGAAGATAAGCGGCACCGAGCGCGAGGCCGGCGAGGCGGCTTCCGAGCTTGTGGTGCGCCAACAGGTACATCGGAACGACGCCCGTCGACAACCATACGGACTGAAGCACGAGCAGCAATTCCGCCCGGCCGCTTATCCGGTAAAACTGCGACAGCAGAACGAGGATGGGATCAAAATGGGCCGAGGCGTGAGTGGCGCCGCGGCAGAAGGTACAGTTGAGCGGTCGGCCATGAAGCGACTGATAGAAGATGTTGTCGTAGTAACCGAGGTCGATGGTCCGCGTGACGAGGGCCTCGTGGTTGGTGATGGCGAGCGTGGAGAACCGATAGCTGTAGGCGGCCGCCATCAGCAGCAGGAGAGAGGCGGTGACCCACTTCAGGGACGTCTTGGCCCTTGTCGTCGGAGCTCGATCGACGGACCGTAAAGGAAGGACGTAAGCACTCTTCGCGACGAACAGCGCCGCGCCCCCACACAACAGCATCGTCCAAATAGGACTCGTCGATTCGATTTTTGGGGTCGCGATGGCCATCACGAAAGGCGCTGCGGCGAGCAGCGAGAGTTGACGGTTCAACGAGGTTGTGACGCCTCGCGGATCGAAGGCTCCACGTCGGACCCGCTGGATGGACATCGCCAGCGCATAGATCAGCAACAGCGCGCCTGCCGCGATGGCGACGTAGATCATGGGCCAGGTCCGCTCGGCCAGAGGCACCGACCCCTTGGCCACCCGGCCCAGCTCTCCGTGGTGCAGAGCGAGCCAGGTGCTGACGCCGACGGCGATGGCATAGATCATGGGCCACACGGCGAGATCTTTCACCGTGTAGAGGCTGCGAGTAAGCGACCGTTCGAAACGACGTAAGCGAGAAGCCAGCGGCGGAGTCTCGATCGCGTCGGGCTGCGTCTCGCTCGACACCGTTGGCGGGATGTCGTCCCGACGATCGGGTGGTGTCG
Organism: Polyangiaceae bacterium; assembly: GCA_029941785.1. Taxonomy (GTDB): domain Bacteria; phylum Myxococcota_A; class Polyangia; order Polyangiales; family Polyangiaceae; genus JAPYTK01. The sequence goes on from JAPYTK010000229.1 coordinate 5,660, forward strand.
TCACAGGATCCACCTCAGCTTGACTCCTCTTCGGGCCGCTTGGCGTCGGTTGCTGAGCGGGGCTCCATCGGCGGCGGCGCGACCTGCCATGCGACAAATCCAGCCGACATCGTGGCGACATAAATGACGACGAACATCACGAGACCAAACGCGACCCCTTGTTCGGCCGTCAAGCCGATCGCCGGAAATGCCAGCGCGAGAAACAGCTCCCTCACGCCGACCCCCGACATCGATATGGGTAGCAGGCTCAAGAGGCTCGCGATGGCCAGCATGAACATCACGTCGACGAAACCGATATTCATCCCCAAAGCGCGAGCGGCGATGAAGCCCTGAACATACTGCAGGAGAAACGCTCCGACGGTCAGGGGCACCGTGTAGAGCAGTCGTCGGCCGAGCTGGGCGCGCAAGGCAAGCAGGAAGCGTCGTGCCCCGTCGGGTGAGTTTTCTTTGGCGATTCGGGCGTAGATCCCCTCGAAGAGCCTATCCGCCGGGCCTCGGACCAAGAACAACAGCGGGGCCAAGGCGGTGAGGATCACGCCGATCCAGGTGAGCCTTCCCAAGTCTCCGGCGAGCACGCTCGCGAAGTGGGCTACGCCGGCGGCGACGAAGGCGAGCAGGACATACAGATCGCAGAAGCGATCCATGACCACCACCGCCAGACCCTCGGGGTAGGGCACGTCGGCCTCGTGCCGCGTGTACTGGACACGCAGAACATCGCCTACGCGGCCCGGGGTGAGCATTCCAATGTACATGGACGGCAAGATGGCCTTCCAGGCTTGTCGATTGGAGAAGCTGAATCCCCGTGCATCGAGCAGCACCCGCCAGCGGAGGACCTTGAGATGAATGTTGCCCGCGTTGAGCGTCGCGGCGCCCAGCAAAAGCAAGCCGTCGGCACCGCGCAGGGCATCCCAAAGCGCGTCCTTGTGGTCGATACGCCACAGGACCACGAGGAGCAGCAGGGGCCCCAGCAGCCGAAGACCAACACGCAACAGCTTTCCGCGCACGGGCTTTGCTAGCATTCCAAGGCCGAGAGGCGAAGAGCGATCCGCCCGGCGTGCCCTTGCGTGGCCTCGATCGGGCGAGTAGGCTCAGCCGCGGCTCTGGAGCGATGAGCCTCCGGGAGGCAACCTTGGCAGACGACCAGCACACGAGCTTCGACTCGGCTGAGGGGCAACGGGGCCTCGAAGATCACTACGAGCAGTGGTTTGCTCAGATCGAAAGTGACTTTCGAGCCACGACGCTCAATCAACTCGTGCTGGCTTTGACGCCCGCGGGCCGGGTGCTCGACATGGGTTGTGGTAGCGGCGCGCTTAGCGCCGAATTGCAGAAGGCGGGTCGGGACGTCGTGTCGCAGGACCTTTCCGATCGGATGGTGGCCATGTGCCGCACGCACTTGACGAAACAAGGCTGCGATGCCGACAAGGTCAGACTCGGAGGTGTGGACGCCATTCCCGAACGCGAGCACTTCGATGCGGTGATCGCCCTCGATGTCATCGAGCACATCGAGGATGACGTCGACGCGGTGAAGCGCATGCGCGAAGCCCTCAGGCCTGGTGGCACCTTGGTATTGTCCGTGCCTGCGCTGAGCGCCCTGTATGGCCCCAAGGACACCGAGGTCGGGCACTTCCGTCGCTATGACAAACCCGATTTGCTCTCCGTCATCGACCACGCGGGGCTCGAGGTTCAGAGTTGTCGTTATTGGAACTTGCTGGGTGTGGCGCCGGTGTGGTTGAGCAACAAACGAGGCAAGCGACTCGACGAGAGTTTGCGCTACTCGAAGTCTGTGCCCAAGCGAATGCTCAACCGTGCCTTGCGTTTTTGGTTCGAGTACTTGGAAAACCCCCTCTCACCGCCGCTCGGAATGACCCTGCTTCTGACGGCCACGCCCCGTTGAATGTGTGGGATTGCGGGCAAGTTGGGGGCCGAGGGCGCGAAGCATCGCGATGTCGTGGCTCAAATGGTGGCCACCTTGCACCATCGTGGCCCCGACAACACCGGTGTGGAAATTTTCGATGGGGGGCTCAGCCTGGGTCACACGCGGCTCTCGATCATCGATCTCGACGAGCGATCGAACCAACCCTTGGTTGACGTCAGCGGTCGCTATCACATCGTCTACAACGGCGAGGTCTACAATTACCGCGAACTTCGAGAACAACTGCTCGTGGCGGGCCGGACCTTCGCGACGGAGTCGGACACCGAGGTCGTGCTCAACGCTTATGCCGAGTGGGGTAGCGACGCCTTCGGTCGGTTCAATGGCATGTTTGCCCTCGCGATTTGGGATGCCAAGGACCGGACACTCGTTCTTGCCCGCGATCGGTTTGGACAGAAGCCGCTCTATTATTCGACGCGTGGTGGAGGCCTCAGCTTTGCCTCGGAGCTGACGGCGCTCATGCAGGATCCCGATATCCGCGACGGTGCCGAGCTGTCGATTGCCGGCCTCAACCACTTCTTTGCGATGGGCTACATTTTGGCGCCGCACACGATTGTCGCTGAGGTGTGCAAGCTCGAGCCCGCTTCCTATTTGGTTTTCAAGGACGGGCGCGTTCATCAGATTTCGCGCTACTGGGAGTATCGTGACGCCTTCGCTCGTCGACACGCGGCGCCTGCCGAGCGGATCGCGGGCGAGCTTGCGGAGGTGCTCGATCAGGCCGTTGCCCGACGGCTCGTGAGTGACGTGCCGGTGGGCTCCTTCTTGAGTGGGGGGGTGGGGTGGG
>JAPYTK010000230.1:0-1121 GCA_029941785.1 Polyangiaceae bacterium
CCTTCACATCACGGACATGAGCTGGGGCCGCGTGAATCATCCGAGCGAGGTCTTCAACGTCGGTGACGAGGTCAAAGTCATGGTGCTCAAGTACAACGCTGAGACGGAGCGCGTCTCCCTCGGCCTCAAGCAGACGATGGCAGACCCGTGGAACCACGCCACGGAGGCCTACCCGCCAGGCAAGCGCATCAGCGGCAAGGTCATGTCGATCACCGATTACGGCGCATTCGTCGAGATCGAGGCCGGCATCGAGGGGCTCATTCACGTCAGCGAGATGAGCTGGACGAAGAAGATCAAGCACCCCTCCAAGCTGCTCGAAGTCGGACAGGAAGTCGCGTGCCAAGTTCTCGAGGTCGACTCGAGCGCCAAGCGCATCAGCCTCGGCCTGAAGCAACTCGAGCCCGATCCTTGGGAACTGTTCACCGAGAAGTACCAACCCGGCGACAAGATCGGCGGCAAGATTCGCTCGATCACCGATTACGGCGTTTTCGTCGGCATCGAAGATGGCGTCGACGGCATGGTGCACAAGACCGACCTCTCGTGGAGTGTGCGGCTCAACAACCCCGCTGACCTCTACCAGAAGGGCGCCGACCTCGAAGCCATCATCCTGTCGATCAACCACGACGAGAAGAAGGTGTCTCTGGGCGTCAAGCAGTTGTGGGACGACCCGTGGCCGACCCTCCTGCAAGAGTTCCCGATTGGCGCGACCGTGGAAGGTGGCACCGTTGTGAGCGTCTGTGAATACGGCGCCTTCATCCGTCTTCGCGACGGTCTGGAAGGCCTCGTGTCCGTCCAGGACATGCCGTTCGGCGATGACGCACCAAAGGTTGGCGAGGCGATCCTCACGGAGATATCGAGCGTCGACACCATCGACCGTCGCTTGTTCCTCAACATGAAGAACATCGGTTCCGACAAGGAAGGTGCTGCGGCACGCCAAAAGAAGGCGCTGGCGGCTCAAGCCGACGCGACGCCTGGCACCATCGGTGATCTCATCAAGGAGAAGTTGCGCGGCAAGATGAGCGATATCAAGCCGAGCGAGCCCCCTCCCCCAATGGACGGCGCCGAAGAAGCCGCAGCAGAAGAAGCACCAGCCGAAGCCGCAGCGGAAGAAGCACCAGCCG
>JAPYTK010000230.1:1221-8353 GCA_029941785.1 Polyangiaceae bacterium
CGGAAGAAGCACCAGCCGAAGCCGCAGCGGAAGAAGCACCAGCCGAAGCCGCAGCGGAAGAAGCACCGGCCGAAGACGGCGAGAGCTGAGCGTCCATGCGGACCTCGTGCCGCGCTCGGATCCTCGCGTGCAGCGCGCTACTCCTCTCATGGGGTAGCGCGTCTGTCGTCCATGCTGCCGAGCCGACACCCGACACTTGGCACGGCCCCGACAAGGCCCTGCACTTCGGTGGCGGCTTGGCTCTCGGTGGCGGTGGCTACGGGCTGGGCGCCGTAGCCACACAAGACCGCTTCCTTCGGGCAGGAATGGGCCTAGGACTTGCCATCGCCATCGCGGCCGCGAAAGAAGGGCTCGACGCCGCCGGCCTCGGACAACCCTCGGCCAAGGACTTCACCTGGGGCGTGGCCGGGGGACTCGTCGGTGTCGGAATCGGATTGAGCTTCGACTTCGCCCTGCACGGTCCGTGAGGCGGGCGGCTCGTCCGCGCCGTAGATTCCCGCGATTGACTGGCGACTTTGCCCAGCAAGCCGACTACATTGATGCCCGTGATATCCGATCCGCCGCCCCCCTTTCCCTACGCCCGGCCCGTGTTTTTCGGCCTGAGCGGCGCAGCTTTGGTCACGATCGTGGCCCTCGGGCAATCGGTGCTGCTTCCCTTTCTGCTCGCCATGGTCGTGGCCTATGTCCTGTTCCCCCTGGTCGTCCGGGTCGAACGGTTCATGCCCCGCTGGGTCGCCATTCTGCTCGTCTACACCTTGACCATCGGAGCCATGACCGGCTTTGGCTGGGCGATCATCCCGCGCCTCTTCGTCGAAACCAAGACGCTCAGCGCAGAGCTGCCAAGACTCACAGCACGCGTCCGGGACAACTACCTCCCCTGGCTGGATAAGCGACTCAAGAAATGGTCGGGGGTCAAAGCGACCGACATCGAGAAAGCAGAAGATCGCGCGCGCCAAGTCGATCCCGACGTGCCGCAGCAGCCCTCCTCTTCCGCCGGCGTTTCACCTATCGTGATCACGCCTCACAAAGACGGCTCGTACCGCGTGGACATCCGCAAGGACGTGCGCATCGAGTCGGGCCCCGGCGGCTCCTGGGTGATCTCTTCGGGCGGTCCCAAGCCAGCCAAGCAAGCCTTCTCGAGTGCCCGGGCGCTTCAAGACGGTCTCGATCGGGCCGTCGCCTACGCCCAGCACAACAGCTTCGAGTTGCTCCGTCTCGGTCGGTCGATCGTCGCGAGCGTCTCGCGCGGGATCTTCTACTTCTTTCTCACCTTGATGCTCGCCGGCTACATGATGTTCACCTACGAGGGGATCCTGCGATTCGCGCGCGAGATGTCGCCGAGACACCGGCGGCCGAGCTTCGATCACTTTCTCCGGCATCTGGACCGCGGCCTCTCCGGAGTCGTGCGGGGACAGCTGCTCATCTGCTTGGTCAACGGGATCCTCAGCGCCATCGGCTTCTGGTTCTTGGGCCTCAAGTATTGGCCCATCCTCAGTCTCATCGCCGGGATCATGTCGATCATCCCGATCTTTGGCTCGATCCTCAGTTCCATCCCTGCCGTGGCGATCGGTCTCACCCAGAACTTTGGTACCGCCGCGTGGGTCTTGCTGTGGATTGTCGGCATCCACCAACTCGAAGCCAATTTCCTCAACCCGAAAATCATCGGCGACCAGGCGAAGATACATCCCGTCCTCGTCGTCTTCGCCCTCCTGTTCGGGGAACATTTCTTCCAGATCACGGGAGCACTTCTTGCTGTTCCGTGCCTTTCCTTGGTGCAAACACTCTTCCTGCACTTTCGCGAGTCGGTTCTCGGGATCCCCTTCTCCCCCGACGCCGCCACCTCGCCGAGCGCGGCCGTCCTCGCGGCAGACGGACCGCGAGAAATCGCCACCGACCTGGCCGTGGCCGCTGGCAGCACCCCGGCCCCCGCCGACGACACAGCGGCGGAGTCCGACCGCTCACCTGCCGTTAGCGACGATCCTGCCGATAGCGACGATACCGACGCGGCCGATTGAGGGCGACTCGGCGGCCTTTCGCGCACCGCCCAGCCCCACAGCTTCGACAGGACCCGGCGATGTGGTATGCAGGCGCTGCTTTGAAAACGAAGTCCGCGACCAAGAAAAAGAACACCACCAAGGCCAAGCCTGCTGGCGCCGCTGCCGCTCTGGCCTCCCCAAAGCTCAAGAAGAAGCACGCCGCCAAACAGGCGCGCGAGGAGATGGCCGCCCAACAACGGGCTGGTGCAGAGGTGCCCGATCCCCTGAGCCCGGAAAACCGCAAGAAGATGGCGGTACGCATGGGGATCCCGCTCGTCGTCGGTTGGATCATCGCCCTGGCTATTCCAGGCGCCACCGTGAAGATCATCGCGGGAGTTCTCACGCTCGCACTCGCAGGCTTCATCTTCTGGATGGTCAGGTTCACCCGCAAGCACCAAACGGTTGCCGGCATCGTCCGTGGTGCCGACACCCCCGCAGCACGCCGGGAGGCGCTGGACAAACTCGACAGCGACTTCAAGGACGGGGACGTCAACGCCACGATCGCCAAGGCGCAGCTCCTCATGCAGGACGATCCCCGGTCAGCCCTCACCACCTTGGAAACGCTCGACCTAAAGAAGATGATGGCGCAAAACGCCGATCAGGTTCGTTCCCAACGCGCGATGATTCATCTCATGTTGGGAGAGACGGACCACGCGCGCACACTCGCCGACGAAATCGATTTGGCGCGACACAAGGATGCCAAAGCCCGCATCTCCCTCGCTTGCATCGTCGGAGAATCCTGGGCGCGCACCGGACAAGCGAAACGAGCCACCGAACTGCTCGAGACCTTCGACGCCAATGACGAGGCCTATGAAGACGTCAAACCTCAGCTCCTGCGGAGCTTGGCTTTCGCTTATGCGTGGTCCAACAAGACGAAACAAATGAGACAAGTCTTGAGAAAGCTGCGGGGCATCAACGTGCAACTTTTGATGGGCTTCGTCACGAAGAAGAAGAACCCGGCGGGCGTACATCCCAGGGGCGTGCACCCGATCTTGGAAAAAGAAGCGTATACGATGGTGATGAAGTCAGGCAGCATCCCGCGGCGTATGCAGGTCAAACGCATGTGAGCGCCATCTTGCTGCGAAGTGCCTTTTCAACCTCTCGGCTGCCATCGTGAACTTCATCTCGAGCGCCTTCGTCCTGCTGAGCGTCGCGTCGCTGAGCTTCTTCGTTCACAAAGTGCTGTGGCTCGTACGCTACAAGAAGCTGCAGCGGATGCTCATGGAGGATGCCGATGTCGCGATGCGCGGCAGCGAGGACACCGTCTTGCCAGCCTGGGAAGCCGCATGTGGTGATTGCTGGCGAGCCCAGGACGCGCAAGGGGCAAAGAGCGCGGACGCTCTCGCCAAGGACTTCGACGACTATGTGGAGCGCACGCTGACGTGGGTGAAGCGCAGTTCACGAAGCATCACGACCCGATTGCTGCAGAGCCTTGACGGGCCCGTCGATCCCCCAACCTTCACCGTGCTCGAGGCGCCCGATCCGGAGGGCAAGGTCGTGCGCGCTGACGTCACATTAGACCCCGAGCCGATCAGCGAGCCCGAAGCGCCCGCCGATTCTCTCTTCGAACTGAGCCTCAAGTCCCGCTACAGCTGGCTCAAGCGTGCCCTGGTCTTTTGCGCCGGGATCGCGGACGTCGTGTACAGCTCGCAACACATCGCTACGATGTCGCAATACACGCACGTGCCCACCGGCGTCATCGTCCGGCGCCTATCGTTGGTCGTCCTCCTCGTCGTGGGGATCGTAGCGGAGGTCGCATTCGGTCTTCGGGCCGCGCTCGAGCCCGTGATCGCCAAACATCTCGTGCCCCACATCCCCCTGTTCGACAAGCTCCCCCCACATTGGCAGAATCAGGCACCGAGCGTCATCGCCTTGATCGGTTGGACGCTCGGACTCGCGACCCTGTACCTGACGCTGTTCCTCTGGATGCGGCGACAATCACACCACAACATCACGCTGCTCAAGACACTTCGTGAGGACCGCGAAACCCGACTGGCCGCCATTCGGGAAACGCACCTGGACGAGCTTCGCGAGTGGGCTCAGGATTACGGCGGCACCTTGGACGCCGCCGTCGAACTCACCGCGCGACACATTCGGATGCTCGGCGAGCACTACATGCAACGACTGCGGCAACGCTTTGCCGACCGACTGCTTCTCGACGAGGCCGAGCGGATCAGCGCAGCCTTGTTCTCCCGGCTGCCTGAAGCCGAAGGCAAGCTACAAGACAAAGTCACGACCCAGCGCCATTCTTGGCGCCACGCCTTGTGGCCACGCACGGCAGAAATGGACTTCGTGATCCGGCTCGCACAATACCGAAGGGCCTGGCAGCACATCGAGCTCACCGTCAACGAGCTTCGGCGCGGCACACCCGACGTCACGGAGATCAACGAATTTTGGTGTGACCTCGCCGTGTACGCGAGCATCCATGCGGAGGCGCTACCGGAAGACACCACGAGCCGACTTCACGCCGCCTATCGCGCGCTCGCCGAACGTTGCCACAACCTCGCCGCCAGAGACCAAGATGCCTTCTCCCGCGCCTCCACCGAGATGATCGTGAATCTCGACGAACAACTCACTGCAGCCGCCCCACTTCTCAGCGCTCGAATCGAGCTCGCCAACCAACGAATCACCGCTGACGCCGCCCGATACCAAGCTGAGATCATTCGTGCTCGCGAACGCGCCCGCCTCGAAGCGATGGCTTTTGAAATCTAGACCGCGACCGGATTCAGCCTCGGGGGGCCGTCCGCGGGGCAGTCATCGATCTTGAGTCGACCGCCGCCGGCATCGACGGGCCTCGCGCCCCCTGCCAGGCTCGAGACGCCAGCGAGCAGCACGGCGGCGGACCGCTGACCTCGACAGGGCCCAATTGGTGCTATGGTCCGAGGTAATGAGACAGCCTTTCTTCCTCGTTTCTGCCCTTTTCTTCGGCCCGATGGTCGCGTGCTCGGCGACCGACAAGAATCTCTATCAAGACGGCACGGGCGGGACGGCGGCGAGCGTCGGCGCCGGCGGAGACAGCGACGGAGGCGCGGGAGGTGCAAGCGTCGGCAATGCGGCTGGCGGCACCAGCGCGGGCAGTTTCAGCAGCGGAATGAGCAGCTCGAGCAGCGGCGCGGGCGGCAACGTCGTGGCGGAAGTCTACGGACACAGTCCGAGCGTGCTGTACAAGCTCAACCCCCTCACCAAACAGGTCTCGGTGGTTGGCCCCTTCCAAGGATGCAGCTCCATCATCGACATTGCCATCGATCAGAATCACGAGATCTACGGTGCCGCTAGCGGCGGCCTGTACCGTATCGATAAAGTCACCGCAGCGTGCAGCTTGATCAAGGCTGGCAGCTACCCGAACTCCTTGTCTTTCGTACCGGTCGGCACGCTCGATCCCGCCATCGAGGTCTTGGTTGGCTATAAGGGCGCTAACTACATTCGAATCGACACCATCACCGGTGACATCATGTCGGTCGGCACCCTCGGGGGCGGGCTTTCCTCGAGCGGCGACATCGTCAGCGTGAAAGACGGCGGAACCTACCTGACGGTGAATGGCTCAGGCTGCAACGATTGCATCGTGGAGGTCGACCCGAAGACCGGAGCACTCGTGAAGAATTACGGGAGCGTCGGGCACAACGCGGTCTTCGGCCTCGCCTACTGGGGCGGGAGCGCCTACGGCTTCTCCAATGCGGGCAAGCTCTTCGAGATCTTGTTCATGGGCAACACAGTCACGACTCAACTCATCAACGTACCCAGCGTGCCGGGCGGCCTGCAATTCTGGGGTGCGGGATCCTCGACCATCGCGCCGGTAAACCCGCCGAAATAGGTGGCGAAAGAACCTGGATGACCCAAGGTTGGCACCGGTATCGTCGGCCGCGCCGAGCTACTTCGTGATGACCTTGGCGAAAGCGGGCATCTTGCTCGCGGAGCCCACACAGTCGCCAGGCGGCACGTCGTAAAACTCAAAAGAGAAGCTCGTGCTGGTGAACTCCATGTACGCAAATCCCTCGACCGTCTCGTCGTAGTACAGCGAGCCCGTCACCTTGGGAAATTTCGACGTGCGCGTCTTCGCTCCCGCTCCGCTGATCGCGAAATACGTATTTGGACAGCTGCTGTCGGTTCCCTTGTCGATGAGCTCACGATTGTGATCATGCCCGGTCATCAACATATCGGTGTCGCAATAAATGCCCTCCAGGAGAGCGAACATACCGGGCGGCTGCGCAAACTGGGTCAAGCCATCGAGCAACTCGTTGTCCGCCTGATGATCGCCCGAGGTGAAGCGAGGATGATGGGCAAAGGTAATTTTCCAAGTCGCGTTCGAGCTCGCTACCCGTTGCTGCATGTTGCTCAGTTGACCCTGCCCCGTATCTTGGGAATCGACGGCGAACAAGTGAAGCAAGTCGCCGCCGAGCTTCACGTCGTAGTACGCCGCTGGCATCGTCCATTTGTCGCTAGGCCGCTGATTGGGCCCGTTGCCGACGGGGAGGTAGCTGTAATCGATTTGCGATTTCTTATCGCCGCTGCTGGTCAATCCGTAATCGTGATTACCCAAGACCGCGTAAAACTTCAGGCCTTTCAAATGAGGCCGGTCGTAAGGCTGCTCGAAGGACGTTCCCCACTGTGGGTCGGTCACCGACTGCACGCCCTGATCGTAGAAGTTGTCGCCGTTGAGCATGACCGCGTCGCAGCCTCCTTCGAGACCGCACTTCGCGTCGATCGCGTCTCCGACACAATGCTGCGCGGTGTTCCCCTCACCCGTGTCTCCGATGGCGATGACACGCAGAATCGACGGGCCGCCCGCGCCCGCGCCGCCCGAGCCTCCAACCGAAGAGCTGCTGGTCGTGTTCGTCGTTGCGCTGGTTGTGGTACCGCTCGCACCTTGGCCGCCGCTTCCGCCGGTGGTGGCGCCACTCGCCTGCGACGAGCTGCCAGTGGTACTGCTCGTCGGGGCGTCGTCGGTGTTGGTCCCACTTCCGCAAGCGAAGAGCATGGTCGCTGCCGTTAGCGTCACCGCTGACAAGGGCCGGAGGCATGGCGCGTACGGAGTCGTCGATCGCCGACGACGAAACATGGAAACGAGGAAAAAAAAATATTAATAATGGAATTATTCT
>JAPYTK010000231.1 GCA_029941785.1 Polyangiaceae bacterium
GGGCGGCGCGGCCGGCGGCGGCAAGGCGTCGAAGGGCGGACCAACGCCGGCTGAGCGTAAACTCGCTGCCGAGCCGGGCACTTCACCGGAGAAGCGCAAAGCTCGGGAGAAAGTCGCGAAGGACTTCCTCGAGTCTGAAAAGGTCCCCGACGATTGGCCGACGGCGCGCAAGGGAATCAACTTTGACGAACCGGTGGCTGTTCGCGATTTCCCACCCCCTTCAAAGCTCGACCAATACGTCCGGACATCCCACGGCCAACCAGGAAGTTGGTTCGACCCGATCGGGGGTCAGACTGGAGATCAGGTGGGTCTCAACGACGACCCCAAGCACCGTATGCCGCGCACGTTTGACGTTCCTCCAGGTCGCCATCGCGCTCTAGAAAGCACTGCGGCTCCCATTGTCGATGATTGGACGTACGAGCCGGAGCCTGTAGAAACAGAAGGCGGTGGTACTCAATGGACAGTTGGTCGTGATACTCGCGATGCAATCAAGACACAGAACCCCTATCCGTAACCATGAAAATACTCTCCGAAAACGAATTCGCCCTGCACCTCGATGAGGCGATTCATCAAGTGGGGCTTCTCAAGAGCCAGTACGCCGGTGATCGCACGCTCGAGTCCATCCTCGCCCAACTTGAGCACCTCAAGAAATGGGTGGCGGATCAAAACGGTCTAACGGAGGCACAGAAGGACCGTTTCACGATGGGTTTGCTGGCCCAGCGAGAGTTACGTGGTGACGATCCGGTGCTCGCCGATGTTGTGATTGCGCTGCACAACTACCTGATGGCCAACATCTCGACCATTGAGTGAGCGGAACATGAACGAGCCGCCGCCGAGGGGTTGAGCTAGGCTGACATCCCCACCTAAGGCACACCATGCCATTGAGCGACGAAATGGTTGAACTCGTCACACGTGTGACTGATCTGGTAGCGCCGAACGCGCAGGCAATTGGCGTAACGCTCCGATGCAACGTGCGCATGACGGACGACGACGAATACATGATGGAATATGCGTTGAGTTTCGAGAGTGGCCGGTTTTCTGAGGGGGAGTTTCGGGTAGCCAAGATGAAACCTGGCTCAGCCTTGCTGTCGCTTGTACCGCAGCCGAACACGCCGATTGTCGAGGCAGAGCTGTCTTTCGACGAATTTGGGCCGCTTGTCGCCATGAGCCCCAATCCCCGGATCCCTCCCGAGGGAACATCCGCGTACATCTACCGCGTGAATGATGTGAACGTCTCGTTTCAGTTTCATCGCACGAGCCGCACGCTACGCACGCTGGCGTTCGATTGGGATCCGGATGACCCCCATGAGCGCTGAGGTTTTGCGCATCGTCCAGCAGCTCATGGACCTCGCGCAGCCGAGCGCGCAGGCAGTCGCCGTGGTCCTCGGCTGTGAGGCACGGCTGACAGATGAGGGCGCCTGGAACAAACACGGCCTCTCATTCTCGGGGGGACTCTTTACCGAAGGGGCGTTCAAGCAAAGCGTGGCCGAGCCGCATCGGGCCTTGTTGTGGGTGGATATTTCCCCGGAGGCGGGGTTGTCCGAGACTTCGTTCGAGCTCGAGCAGCACTATGGGCCTCGTTGGACCACGACCATCAATCCGCACATGTTTCCCGAAGGAACGTTCTCGGAGGTTTTTCGCACGGGCGGCGTGCAGGTTTCTTTTCGGTTCACCTACGAGACAAAGGTATTTTCCTTGTTGGCTCTCGAGTGGGGGGCGTATTCGCCGCCATGATTCATGAACGACGTCCCGTGAGCGATCAGACTCTCGACATCGTTCAGCGAATCGCTGATCTCGAGGAGCCGAATCGACAGGCTGTCGGAACGGTTCTTCGTGCGCAAATGCCGATCACGGACACCACGAGCGCGACGGAGTTTCACGACTTCGAGATCGCGCAGGGGCCTTTCTCGACGGGAGACTTCCGGCGCAATCTCATCACCAAAGGCAAGGGCCTTCTCGTTCTCGAGCCCCGCGAGGAGGAGCCCATTCACGAGACAAGTTTGGACCTTGAGTCTCTCGGGGAGCCGGCATCACGCCACTACAACATGCACATCCCGCCCGAGGGAACCGAGACGTTCGTCTATGACATCAACGGTGTTGAAGTGAAGTTTCAATTTCACGACAAGAGCCGGACCCTCCGTTCCCTTGCATTCGAATGGCAGGGCACCCCATGAGCGCTGAGGTTTTGCGCATCGTCCAGCAGCTCATGGACCTTGCGCAGCCCGCTCGCGCCTCGCTGAACAGCTTCAGCTCTCGGTCGGATTTGCGCCTAGTGCGTCGAGGGCCTTCGCGAGGATCTTCGCGAGATGATCGGGAAACGCCAGGCCCCAGCTCGCGTCGATGGCCTGAAGCGCGTTGATGGCGGCGCTCGCCGTGAATCCACCTTGAAACGCGACCGTCGCCGCGTCGAGGCGTCGCTGCTTCTCCTCGAAGCTCAGCCGGTAGGTCGCGCTCCCCGCCTCGAGGATGGCCCGGATCGCGGCCCGATCGTCCCGCTCTGCGCTGGAGCGCACCCGCTCGCTGATCTCCGCGCCGCGCGCCATCGCTACGTCACCCCCTCGCCATCCTTGAAAAACCAGCCCTGCATTGCGTCGTAAAAACTCGAGCCGTAGCGATAGTAGGTGAGGCGCTCGCCTTCTTCGAAGCGGCCCCGCTCCGCCTCGAAGCTCTTTCGGACCCGGTAAACAGCTCCGTAAACGAAAGGTTCGTCAGGCATCTCACTCGCTGTTTTAGGCCCTCCGGAGCGGCGAAACTACGCTCGTGGCGGCTTCGGCGCGATTTGCCGAGCCAGCACGTCAGAATCATTAGGAAAACGGACCGTTTTCGCCTTCGTTGACGGCGCGGAGTGACGCTGATAGATGTTTTTCCGCTGGGCCTGAGCTCGGCCCGGCGGAGATGTGCGCTAAGCGATGATTTCCAAACGAGAAACGGTGACCTGACGTGGCCAAAGCAGAGGACGGGACCAATCCCGAAGCCAGCATCTGGAGATTCGCGCCCACCCGTCGAGATTTTTTTGCCGGATTTCTCGGCTGGGGAGCCGTACTGACGTCGCTCGGTATCGGTACGCTCGCTTTCGTGCGGTTCATGTATCCGCGCGTGCTTTTCGAGCCGCCCTCACAGTTCAAGATCGGCGCGCCCGGTCTGTACGGCGTCAATTCCGTCAGCACGAAGTGGATCAAGGCGCTTCGTTTTTGGCTGGTGCGTTACGACGATCGCTTCATCGCGCTGAGCGCGCTTTGCACCCACCTCGGTTGCACGCCGCGTTACCTCGCGACCGAAGACAAGTTCAAGTGTCCGTGCCACGGCTCGGGTTTCCGCGGCTTCTCCAGCGGCTGGACACAGCTCGGCGCCAACTACGAGGGGCCCGCACCGCGCCCCCTCGAGCGTTTCAAACTCTCCCTTGGCGGCGCCGGTGACATCGTCGTCAACAAGGGAAAAACGTATCGTATCGATCAAGGACAAGACTCCGATCCCGGAGCCTTCCTACCGTATGCATGAAGTGATCTCTCCCGCGGCCAATTGAGCGCCAAGCGGGTTCCCCGGAGACGGGGCCATCTCGGAGAAGAAACAAGTGGAAAAGAAGGGTTGGTTCGACGTCGTCCAGAGTTCGTACGTTTGGAAGTCCATCTTCCGGCACGAATATCAAGACACGTATCGCAACCGTGTGCTTCAGATTTCGACGAACGTCTTCCTGCATCTGCACCCGACGAAGATCCGTCGGCACGCGCTGCGCTTGCGCTTCACGTGGTGCATGGGTGGGATCACGTTCCTGCTGTTCCTGATCCTCACGGTCACGGGCGTCATTCTGATGTTCTATTACCGGCCTACCGGTGAGTACGCCTACCACGACATGAAGTACCTGCAGTTCGACGTCCCCTTCGGGATGATCATGCGGAACATGCATCGATGGTGCGCTCACGCGATGGTCATCGCCGTGTGGCTGCACATGTTCCGCGTCTTCATGACGGGCTCCTACAAGCCACCACGCGAATTCAACTGGGTGATCGGCGTCAATCTTCTGGTCATGACCCTGATGCTCTCCTTCACCGGCTATCTCTTGCCGTGGGACCAGCTGTCGATCTGGGCCGTCACCGTCGGCACCAACATGGGTCGCGCCACGCCGCTTCTCGGTCACGAGGGCCCCTTCGCCGAGCTGCTCGGTGTGGACGCTCGTTACGACGCGCGCGCACTACTCACCGCCGGTCGCCTCATCGGTCCGGCAACCTTGCTGCGCTTCTACGTGCTGCATTGCATCTTCATTCCGCTCCTCGCTGCGATCCTCATGATCGTGCACTTCTGGCGCGTCCGTAAGGACGGCGGGATCAGCGGTCCGCTCTAGGTCTTCTTGCAGTCGCGTTTCTGAGAGAACCCTCATGGCACAGTCAACAATCACAGCCGATACCGAAGACTCGGGCGACGGGACGGGCGATCGCTCCGACGGCGCCAAGGTCAAGGAGCGCGCCCGCACAGCGCAGCGCCTCGCCAAGGCCATCCCCGACAAGGTTCACACCTGGCCCTACCTGGTTCGCCTCGAGATGATGGTGGGCACGGCCGTTATGGCCTTCGTCACGGTCTGGTCGATCGTCGTCGACGCTCCGCTCGAGGAGCCGGCCAACCCGACCAAGACGCCCAACCCCTCCAAGGCCCCCTGGTACTTCCTCGGGCTTCAGGAGATCCTCGTCTACTTCGATCCGTGGTTCGCCGGCGTGGTGTTGCCCAGCCTGATGATCGTCGGGCTCATGGTCATCCCCTATATCGACATCAACCCCAAGGGTAACGGCTACTACTGCTTCAAGGACCGCTGGTTCGCGATCAGCACCTTTCTCTTTGGCTTTCTCGGCCTGTGGATCAGCACCGTCATCATCGGCACCTTCATTCGGGGACCGGGCTGGTATCTCTTCTTGCCCGGCGAGTACTGGGATGTTCACAAGACCCAGGCCCTCACCAACGTCGACTGGTCGACCTTCTTCGGTGTCGCCTCCGACACGACAGCCGGTTTCCTCATCGGGGCCGCGAGCGCGCTGGGCTTCTTGATCGGTCCCCCCGCGGTCTGGTGGCACATCAAGGCGGTCCGTCGAAAAGACGCCTTCTTCCTCCAGCTCGGCAAGCTCCGTTATTGGATCACCGCGCTCCTCTTCATGAGCATGATGGGCGTGGTCGTCAAGATGGTCCTCCGTCTCGCGTTCAACGTGAAATACATCATGCTCGGGCCGTACAATTTCAACATTTAGGCAACTTCACTCGTGGAGCTGCATCCCCAACATCCAAGTTTTTCGAAAGCTAACTGAACATGGCGCGCTTCGTACGTGACGAAAAGCGGACATATCCCTTTACGTGGTTGTTTATCGGCGGCCTCTTCGCGGCGTCTTCCGTCTGGGCGGTGCAAGACGAATTCACCCACCGGGTGGAGTGGCATCCCGACCAGACGGCCTTTTTCGACCTCGAGTTCGAAATGGCCAGCCAGGAGCTCAAGCAGGCCACAGCCGACTACGAAGTCGCTAGTCAGAAAGAGCCACTGAAGAAGCAGATCGCTGATTTGGCCGCGCTCGAGGCGTCCCTCAAGACGGGCGAATACTTTGCGGCGAATACGAAGCTTGCCGAATTGAAGGCCGCTCTCGCCACGGCCGAGCAGGCAAAGACCTTTGGCGCCAGCGACCTCGACGAGGCCTACTACTATCGAAACCTCGCGGAGTACGAGCGCGACGCGAAGGCGGTGGCGGTGCGAAATGCACTAAAGGCTGCCTATCCCGAAGACGCGCAGCGGGCCCGCAGCGATGGCGATGCGCTCTATGGCGATCCGCAGGCTCCACCTCGGGGCGACATGACGGCAGCGATGCATCACCTCCACAGCGAGGTGGCGCGGATGAATGCCCACATCGAGAAGATCGAAGAGGCGCGCAAGACGGCGCGTTCGGCAGCCCTTCGGACGGCCCTTCAAGTGTCGGGCGCGGCCGAGCAGGTTGTCGCCAACAAGGTCAAGCTCGAGATCAAACACCAAGCCAAGGTCGACACGGCGGACGCCGCGATGAGCGCCGTCGTGGGGCCGAGCGACCCGTCGGTTGCCGACGTGGCAGCGGGCAAGCGCCATGCGGCGAAGCAAGCGGCTCGCACCAAGGTTTGCGCCGAGCACGCTGACACGATCAACTGCGTGAAGTGGCTCAGCCTCGGACCGACGGACCGGGAGATCAAGCTGCTCACCATCACGGTGGCCAAGGCGCGGCGTCGGCTGGTCGATGCGGAGCTTCGCTACAAAGATGCCAACCTCGCGGCGAATCCCCCCTTCGATCCGAGCAACCTCATCAAGACGCTCGTCGGACCGCTCCAGATCCGACAGATCGTCACCCATTGGATGAAGTACGAGCGGGACATCGACATCGAGCAAGTCGATCGCTGTCCGACCTGCCACATGGGCGTCGATAGCAACTACTACACGGCCCCGAGCGTCCCGCCGCAGTTTCGCACCCATCCGCGACGCGGACTTCTCATGGCGTCGCACCCGATCGAAAAGTTCGGTTGCACGGTGTGCCATCAGGGGCAGGGACGCGCGACGGACAACTTCGCGCACTCGGGCTGGGAGCTCGAAGATTATCACGGCCACGAGCGGTGGCATTATGCCGGTGATCATTACTGGGAAGATCCGCTGCTCCCGCCTGGCCATCTCGAGGCCATCGTCGTCGACGGACTCAACGATGAACTCAGCGTGAAGTTCGGCAAGAAGAAAGGCACCGTCAAGCTGGACCACGGTACATTGCAGACCGAAGGCGAACTGCTGGCGGCCCTGCAGAGCAAGCTTCAGACCGTGCTCGACACCAACAAGAATCTAGCGACGAGCTGGAAAGCGGTGACGCGCAGGCTCGATGGCCGCGTGAGCATCGGCCTCGAGAAGCGTGCCGGTGCAAAGAGTGACAGCAAAGCGCCGCGCGTCGAGATCGGCTTCACGAAATCGGGTTTGGCCACCTTGCTGGGCTTTCACGGGACTCGCCTGCTCAAGAGCAGGACGACCCAGCTTTACACCGCGAGCCGCCCGCTGGTGCAGCCCGTTCGAGCCGAAAACGCCGTGGCCCAAGGCTCGCTCGTGAACACCGCGACCGATTACGCCTACGTGCCGCCGCGGGGCGACGGTGGACTGCAGGTACCCGACACGCAGCGGGACCACTTCATTCAGGCTCTGCCCGAGATCGAATCGAGTTGCTTGCGTTGTCATCTGGGCGACGCCGATTTGGTGCCCCGTCGTTCCGACAGCAAAGCGATCCGCGCCAAGCTCGCCTACGAGAAGGCAGAGGTCGAGCGGAGCAAGGATCCCCAGGCGTACCGGGCCGCGCATGGTACGGACGCCCTGCCCAAGACCGAGCAGGGTTCGCGCGATGTCGAATCGCTCGCGCCGACGCTCGATCAAGGACGACAGGTCTTCCGTCAGCTCAACTGCAACGGCTGTCACTTGCTCGAGGGCTTTGCGGGCAACAAGAACGCCGGCCCGCAGCTCGATGACCTCAGCTCCAAGGTGACGCCGCAGTGGCTGTTGACATGGCTGCGCGACCCTCGTGGTTGGCGGGCCAAGACCAGCATGCCCAATCTGTGGCCGCGGCCGCTCGATCCGGCATCGAAGCTCCCCTACCAGCCCGGATCGCCCGAGTACGCGGCATGGGACAAGGAACGTAGCCAGCAGACGATTGCCATCGCCGCTTACCTCTTCGAGAAGAGCGACGCGAAGTCGGCCGCCGGCGACGCCAAAGGAACGCCTCTGCGGGAGACCGTCGCGGGTTATGCCGATGTCGACGGAGCCTCTGCCGAAGATGGCAAAAACTTGTTCGCGGCCTACGGTTGTCAGGGCTGCCATGCCAATACCAATGGCGGGGCCGATCTGCCTGAGGCTTGGCGCGCGCGCGAGCGGGACATCGCACCGACCTTGTCCAACCTTGGCGCCAAGACGAACGCCGACTGGATCGCCTATTGGATCGAGAACCCCTCGCGCTATTGGCACGGCACATCGATGCCGACGCTCCGGCTCAACCGAAAAGAGGCCGCCAGCATCGCGAAGTACTTGGTCGGCTTGAATGCTCCGCCCCCGGCGGCAGCCAAGGTGACCAAGGCCGAGGTGGCCCGCATCGCCGATCCCGCCAAGCGCCAAGAGATGGTGGCTTGCCAGGTCGCCGGCGGCCAGCAGATGAGCCTCGTCGATTGTGGTGCCAAAGCCGTGGCCTACCGAGGCTGTTACGGCTGTCACCAGATGGACGGCTTCGATGGGGTGTCGCTCATCGGACCGGAGCTTACCGGTTTCGCGAAGAAGGACGTGTCGACCCTCGACTTCGGCTACGCGATTTCCGATCATCATCTACAGACC
>JAPYTK010000232.1 GCA_029941785.1 Polyangiaceae bacterium
CCTTGGTGTCGGGGGTGCAAGCGGAGCCGCCCGAACCCGAGCTGCTGGCGGTAGAGCTGCCGCTCCCTGTACTGGAGCTACTGCTGACGATGGCGCCACTCTGGGACGAACCTCCTGCTCCGCTGGCCATCCCGGCGCCCGTGGTCACAGCCGCATCCCCGCCGCCACCGGTACCGCTTTGATCCGTAGGGAAGTAGACGTCTTCGCCCGCGCAGGCCGCAGTGCCGGATAGAATGAGAAGGCTAACCGTAAGTGATCTGAACATGGTGATTGGATTGTGTGTGTGCAAACCGCGTGCCGGATCAGAACGATCCCCTCACCGTGCACCCCGATGAGACGAAGGCGACCGCTGAATCGGCCACTGATTCATGCGTTTCGGTGTGGTCGAGGTCAGAGAAGTTACCCCTTGGAATGACCGGCGCGCACGAACCATCCGTCGTCTTCACCGACCGGCGGGCCCCTGCAAGCGTGAAGCCCCTACGATGGGCTCATGTGTGGCGGCCTGGCGCGGTGCTCACGGAACATCTTGAGAGCAAATCGGCCCGCGGGGTGCGCCCGATTGCGGGCGACAACTTTCGCGCACACGTCGGGGAGTTCTTCAGGCCGGGGCAGTGGAACGCCATATTCGTCGGGAAATAACAAGGGAACGGCCATGCAAGCGAAGCTGAGATCAGCCGCGGTGAAACCTTCACCGACGAGAAAACCGTTTCCCGCTTCCAGTCGCTCGGCGGCCATATCCATCTGTTGTTGCGCCAGCTGAAGACTTTTTTCTGCCTGCCCCGGCGTGACCGAAAAGCGTTTCCTAATGAACCACGCCACCGGCGCAAACATGGCGCCCAACCCGCGCTGTTGCCAGTTCGGAGTACCCCGACCGCCATAACGCACCGCCAGATCTTTGCGATCGAGAAAATGGTGATACATCCACAAGCGCGCATGCGGCCCTAAACCCACTCCAAAAGTATCTTCGAGTGTCTCGACCTCGCGCCGTTGTTCGGGATCGTCAGGATACAAGCCGAGCTGAGCCTCACGGTCGACCCAGTGTAGAATATCGCTCGATTCACCGAACACCTCGCCCTCTTCAGTCACGAGCACCGGCACCGACATTCCGCCTCCCGCTAGCCGAGCGGGCACGTAGTGCAGAACTTGCAGGTGAGCCTCTTCGCGATAGCTGATGTCAGCGAGCTCGAGTGCCCAGCGCGCCTTCTCGCAAAAGTGGCTTATGGGAATGGTGATGAGGCGATGCACGCCCCTACCATGGCACATCGTGTCGCGAGAAAGGTAGCCGTATGGGTCACATCGACAGCGCCGCCAGCACCTTTGATAGCGATCTCCAAGGAGTCACCGTTGAGACGGTATCGAGGCTCTAGACGCCCCCCCCATCCACGGTCTTGAGGATGGTGCCGCCGGTGCCTACGGCCCAACCGGTCATGCTATCGACAAAATACACGCTGTGAAGAGATTTCGTCGCCGGGTTCGCTTGCGCGGCCCAAGTGCTCCCGCCATTCGTCGTCTTGAAGATCGAGCCGCCGTAGCCCACCATCCAGCCGGTCATGTCATCGACAAAGTGAACGCTGTTGAGCACGTTCGCCGGGGGGGTGGATTGCTGTATCCAGGTGGCGCCGCCATCGGTCGTATGGAGAACCGTGCCGCCATGGCCAACGATCCAGCCGGTCGTCTCGTTGACGAATTGCACGCTTAGAAGATCGGTAGAGGTGCCGCTCGCTTGCTCGGTCCAAGTTTTGCCGCCATCGGTGGTGTTGACGATCATGCCCTTCCAGCCGACGGCCCAGCCACGCATCGTGTCAATGAAGTGCACGCCACGGAAGTAGATCACCGGGTAGAGAGGTTTCCACGACCATGAAGCGCCGCTATTGCTCGTCTTGTTGTAGCTGCCTGCACCGCCGATGACCCAGCCGCTCATCGCATCGACCATGTGCACGTCGTAGAGCCAATTACCCGTGCCGGCGTATTGGGTCGTCCATGTCGTACCGCCATCGGTCGTGTTGATGATGGTGCCGAACTGTCCCACCGCCCAGCCAATCATCGGGTCGACGAACTGCACGCCTTCGAGGATCTTCGCGGTGCCGCTCATTTGCACGCCCCAGGTCGTACCGCCGTCGGTCGTGTTGATGACGGTGCCTTGCGGTCCCACCGCCCAACCGGTCATCTCGTCGACAAAGTGCACGCCGTGTAGATCGTTGGCCAGAGGCATCGCGTTTGGTTCAAACCAGCCGATCGGGGCATTGGGCCCACCCCCTGCGCCGCCAACGGCCATGCCACCTGCGGCCATTCCACCCACCGCCATTCCGCCTACATTCGCCGTGCCCCCCACGTTGGCCGAGCCGCCAGTGGTCGCAGTACCCTCGCCGCCCGCACCGCCCGCGTCCGTCCCGGTACCGCTACCGCCTGATCCGACCGAACCGCTCGATGAGGTCAGCGTTGCCTCGTCGCCGCAACCCACGAGGCCCGCCATGCTCGACAGCAGAACACCCAAAACAACGAACAATGGCTTCAATCTCGGCATCGATGACTCCTCGCGGGAAGGACGACCGAAACGGTTCGTCTCCCATCCAGACGGGCCCATGCCCAAGTTGTCCGAAAAAATAGGAGAAAAATCGCAAAGTGGCCGTCGCTCGGCACCGTCACGCCATCGCAAGAGACCGTCGGGGCGATGTAAACCGTGTAGGCGGTACGTCAACGCGATGTGGCTTGCGTTACCGGCCAAGTGAACAGTGGTACTCCGATGACGCTCACCGGGGCATACTGAGCTGATTTTTCCACGCTCGGGATTGCCGAAAACCCCGAACGACGCATGCGAGAAAGATGTACACCTCATGAACTCCACACTGCCGATTCCTCTCACCGCCGTTCTTCTCATCACGCTCGTGCCGCTGGTCGTTGCCGCCTGCGGACCCGACGCGCCCGCTCCTCATCCGCCGCAGACGAGTAGCAGTGCGGGTGGACAAGGCGGCGCAAGCGTATCGACCGTCACCCTCTCGGTGGGGTCGGGGGGCAACGGCGGGGAGGCAGGCGGCCCCGGCATCTGCTCCGAACAAGACGTCATGCTGCAACTGGAAGGCGTGCGCGTGATGTTGCTCCTCGACCATTCGGGTTCCATGGGAGGCACCCGGTGGAACCAGGCCAAGGCGGCCATCAACAAGATGCTGGACGACCCGAATAACGCCGACACCTGGTTTGGGTTGGATGTCTTTCCGAAAAACACGTCCGCCGTCAACAAATGCAACAACACCGGTGATGCTCCTGTCGAACTGGGCGCCAACAAGCACGCGGAGATCAAGGCGTGGCTCGCAGACACCCAAAATAACCCCGTCGGTGGCGACCTGACCCCTCTCGTGCACGCCGTCGAGTCCTATATGCTGGATCCGACCTCTGCGCTCCACAATGAGGGCACGGCCAACTATCTCATCGTCATCTCCGACGGTGGTGACACCTGCTACGATCCGGACGCTACAGCCGATCCAGATAATGATTTCACGGAGGAGGACAAACTCCACATGCTCGCATCGGCGGTCCACGACCTGAAGGACGTGGCGGGGATCAAGACGATCGCCATCGGTTTTGGCGGGGGCACGGCGCCGCCGGAACTGGACACCATCGCCAAGAACGGCGGTTCGACCTTCGATACCCACATCAAAGCCAGCAACCAGGCGGCGCTCGAACAAGCATTCGACGAAATCGCGACAGCCATCCGACCCTGCCGGTTCACTCTCCAATCACCTGACGCTTCCTCCTCACCCTCCAAAGTCAATTTCTACTTCGACGATGTGGTCGTCCCGCGCGATCTCACGAACGCCGACGGTTGGAACTGGGCCAAGAGCGACGAGCTCGAAGTCGAATTTTATGGCGCGACCTGCACACAGATCAAAGACGGTTCGGTCGCCACGGTCAGCGCCAAGTTCGGCTGTCCGACGAAGGTCGGAAGCGACAAGAACATCTGTGCCAATCGGGATTTCTACCTTCCGACTCCAGACGTAGCCGTCATGGTCCTTCAAGATTTTTCGGGGAGCATGAAAGACCAACCAAAACTGTCGACCCCGACCTACCGCTGGACCGAAGCGACATCCGCGATCACCAACATGTTGGTCTCCGATCGAAACAACGGCATCGAGTTTGGGCTCGATCTGTTTCCGGACACAGCGGAAGGTACGGGCAATTGCGACATCCAGCCGTACCCGAACATCCCGGTGGGCAACTACAACCACCACATGATCATCGATTGGCTCTCGCACGAGGTTCCCAATGGGAGCACGCCACTCATCAAGGCGCTGGAGCGTTATGTTTACAATCCGGGACGAATCGGCGAGGCCGATGTGTCAGGGTCCTTGGTCATCGTTTCTGACGGGGCTGACAGTTGCGGCTCCTTCTCCCCCAGCAAGCCCACCCAACTCGAAGACGCCACCAAAGCCATCGTCGATAAGTTCGGCGTGAAGGTCTTCGCCATCGGCTTCGGCAGCGGCGTGAGCGCTCCGCAACTCAACGCCATTGCCAAGAACGGCGGCACGGGCCAGACGACCTATTCCAAAGCCGCCGACCAAACGGAACTCGAACAGGTCTTCGACATGATTTCGAGCGCGGTGACCTCGTGCATCTTCGAGGTGCCCTACGCTGGAAGCGACGTCGATTACGACAAGGTCAACTTCTACATGGACGGCGACCCGATTCCGCGCGACACCACCCACATGGCGGGCTGGGATTGGACCAATGCGGTATCCAAGACCAAGGTCGAGTTTTACGGCGCCTATTGCGACCTGCTGAAAGAAGGCAAGGTCACCGACGTGCTCATCGAATTCGGCTGCGAAACGGTGGTGCCAAAATAGAGGCCGTAATTCTGCTCCGCGAGGGTCGTGACTTGGCTAAGGTAGGGGCTTTCTCCAACGCGAAACGACGCAGTGCCTCGCTTTCACCTTCGGGTTCCTGGTGCTCGGAATCGCTGCCGGGATGGCTTTTCTCGCGCTCGCGTGACCGAAGGGGCAGCCGAGGAGACACCGTTTACCAGGCCACGTCGACGACGCCCGTCTCCGTGCAGGGCGACCAACAACCCGGCGGTGGGCTCAACAAGGTCTCGGCGTAGAAGTAGCTGAGTGTACCGCTCGCGAGACTTCCCTGAATGGTGTGATCCATCTGCCACAGACAGTTGTCCGGACCAATCATCTGCTCCGTCCCGGTCAGCAGGACGTTGCCGCTCGTGACGCTGCCCGAAAAGGAAATCGCGCCCAAGACCGCCGACACCGGTCCTCCGGTGCACGGATACTGAATGGCCCCCGTCGAGCCCGCCGACACGGGAAAGTTGGTGCAGTTGGGTGAAGAGGGCGTCGAGCTGACGACCAGCAGCTTGGGCTGACAGTCACCGCTGTCGCAGTCCTGATCCGTCACCCCGTTGCAATTGTCGTCGATGCCGTTGCACGTTTCGAGATTGTTGGCGCCCAGCGAGCAACCGTTGCAAGTCATGGTGTCGTCAGGACACACGTCGCTGTCGGGCCCATCGCAGGCGAGCCCCAGACCAAAGCCCTCATCGACGCCGCCGTCGCAGTTGTCGTCCAGCATGTTGCAGAGTTCGTCGACCGGTCCGATCTCGCCCTCGCAACCGCCGAAGAACCCCTGCACGCACTGGCGAAGGCCCGTCTTGCACTCGCCCACGTCGCTACCGCAGATAAGCACCTCTCCAGGTAGGCACTCGATCATACCGCCCACGCCGCCGCTCCCGCCATTGGCGCCAGAGCCGCCCTGACCCTGCCCGCCCCCACCATCAGAGGTATCGCCCCCCATGCCGCCGTGGGCGGGGTCGTGATCGACGCGCCCAGCGTACAGCTCGGTGCGCGCCCCGCAAGCGACCGCCTCGACCACCAAAAGCCCAATAAAAGTAAAAGCCATCCAACGCATCATCGCGGGGATTGTGCGCGACAACGGCGACTCGCGCCAGCCAAGAATGACCTTCACCCCGATGAGCTCCGACCGCACGAAGGCCGGCTACGCCCCACGGCTGCCCCCTACCCCACGTTCCTCCCGCTCCGGCGACCCTCCGCGAGCATGCGGAAGGCCCGAGGAAGGCCCGGGTGGCCTCCCGGTCAGTGCCCAGTCTCAGGAGCCCTTCACGCGGAATCCGGCGAGGGCGTTGGCGATCTCTTTCTCCCCCTCCGTCACGAGCTTCTTGGTTCCGCCGACCTCGAGCAACACGACATGGTCATCGCTGACGAAGACGTAAACATAATACAAGTGCGGCTTCTTGCCGTCCTGATCGTGGCCAAAACGCATCTGCTTGCCCGCCAAGCCGTCGCCGCTCTTGACATCCTCCGACCCCAGCAAGGCATAGCCACCGCGCCGCCGCATTTGGTTCTCTATGGCCTTGAGCCAAAAAGCCGCTTCCCCTTTGACTTCGTTTTCGATCTCGCGCACGGCGATGATCAAGCCATCGGCGGTCGTTGCGCGGTAGTCGTAGGCGTCGAACTCGTTGTCGATCTCGACAAATCCGGACGGTGTTTGGATTGCAAATTGGTGACCACAAGCGGAGGCGCCGAGAAGAAGAAAGGCGACCACCAAGGGCCATGCCGCTCGGCGAGGAAAATCACGTAAAATGGCAGTCGATAACATGGTCATTTTCTCCCTGCTCAAAGATTGAGAAGACCCGACAGGCCGAGTTGGTGCAGCCACGGAAAGGGCAACTTGACCGTGCTGTCTATCGATTCACTCCGGCGTGGTTTGAGCTCGACGGAGATCGTAGAAAAGGCGAGGAGTTCGCGCATCAGCTTCAGCTTGCCGCTGAGCTTCTCGATGGTCGCCGTGACGCGGCCGAGTTCGCGTTCCACCGCCAAAGCACCTTTGACGTTTTCCGCTCGATCGAGAAGTTGGACGAGCCGCTCGCGCATGGCCCGTGCATTCTTGAGTCGGACATAGAGATCGAAGTACTTGTCGGTCACGTCGAGCACGTCTTCTTGACGGTGCAAGACATCGCCCCGCTTCCCGATGGCATCGAGCACTTCGCGGAATTTCTCCGTTGGTATACGGACCTTGATGCCGTGGTTGCTGCGACGAACGAGGTAGCCCCCGGCCGCTTTGGTCATCGCCAGAATGGCGTCGAGCGTGGCGGTGGTTTCGAAGACGGCGAGGCGTAACTGGGCCTTGTAGATCAGGAGCGGAGCGCGGCTCGACGGCTTGGTCTCGGTACCGCTGGGATCTTCGGCGTTTTTCACGGGTGAAGGCCCGCCCGCATCACTCCTGCTCCGCGGCTCGGCATCGAGCGGGGCGTCATTGAAGGCCAGCGCGCCCTCCATCCGATCGGGCACACCGGGACCGGGCGCCATCGTTGAACGCGAAGGCGAAGCGAAGGCCGGGGCACTGCTGCCAACCTTCAAATCGGACATCGTCTCGGCCGCGTAGCCCTGAGCCGAAGCGCCGCAGCCTATCAGCGACTGGCAAATCAGCAGTCCGAAGAGAATCGATAAGCACCTGACGGCGGCCGGTAGCCAGAATCCAGATTGGACGTACACGCTGTTCCTCCTGTGCGTGCCTCTCCCAACAGCGGAAAGGCGGCTGAGCTTACACCTGCCGCCGACGCATTGTCCACGTGCGCTAAGACGACACCGGTTCTTGACGGTAACGCCAATTGGTCGCCAGAATAAACAAGAGCGGCGAACCGACCACTCGCCGTCAGTTCTCGAGCGCGCCGTCTCGGATCCAACCCCGTAGCAGCTGCCGTTGCAACTCGCTGAGCGGCAGCGCACCGATGCCTGTGGGCATGCGGTTTCCGCAGCCGCTGGCGACGCACATCGAAATGCACGAGCCGACCGTGGCGTATTCGGTCTTCGCGAGGAGAAAACTACCCGCAGGATCGCCGGGCGCCACGAGCTTCATGGCCGGTGCTCTTTTCGAATCGATGTTGACGATCGCCGCGTAGACGCTGTCGATTTCGGCTTGGCTCGGCACGCCCTGTGGTGGACCCAACACCAACCCACCGTCGGGCGTCGGCGCTTGCTTGCTATGGCACTCCATGCCCTTCGCGCAGCGGGCTTGAAAGAGGGGCATGATGTCGCCCTCGAAGGATACGTCGCGTGCAAACACCGCCGGCTGACCATAGTCGAAGCAATTCAATTCATCCGGCGGCATGGACGCGGCTCCCCCCTGCCCGCCCGCGCCACCAGCAGCCATGCCCACGGCCGTGCTCGCACCTACCTCACCTTCATCGTCGTTCTTGTCGATCTCGTCACCACAGGCCGAAGCCACCGTGATCGCGGCAGTCAGGGCAACACTAAAGAAAAGCGTTCGATTGTTCACGGAAGTCTCATGATCCCTGCTCTTGCTCGCGATCAT
>JAPYTK010000233.1 GCA_029941785.1 Polyangiaceae bacterium
GCCACGCTGAGCACCGACGACCTCACGATTGTCGGTCAGCCACTGGTTGGTGGGGATGCGCTGCCGTTTGCCCCTTCCGACAAGCCCAGGTCTGACGCACAGCGGCGAAAGGCTCTCGGGCGAAGCGAAAAGGCCTCGGTTGCTGTGCCCGTTCGAGCGGGCGACCGCTCTCCTGCATGGTTGCAAGGCGCCGCCGCGGAGGGCGAAGCCAGCTCCTACGCACTGCGCCCTGACGCGGTTCATTCCTCACTGTCGCCTGAGAAGATCGAGCCCACGGCGGCTCCGAACGCAGCGTCGAGTCCCTGGGCGCAGTCGTTGGTCGATCAGGGGTCGAAGAGCGATCTTGGGGCGACACCTGGCGTGCTCGTGCCGGCCGTCGCGCCAGCCGCGCCAGCCCCGCCACCTGCGGGGATACCCAAAGTGATCCCGCCCTCGCCACTCGCTGCTGACAAGCTCTCAGAGGGCGGGTCCCGTAGCGACGTTTCAAGTTCGGTTTCTTCGGCTGCAGCCTCTTCGAAGTCGGGCGCAGAAGACGATAGGACCGCCCTGTCGATGCACCGGTCCATCGTCCAGCTTATCGCGTTTGATGAGACAACCGCCGAGAAAGCGATCGGCAAGCCCGTGTGGCAAGAGTTTCTAGCGGCGCAGAAGCGTGAGGAGGACGCGGCGCCGATCGATTTCGACGAAGAACCTCCGCCACCACCTGAGGATGAAGAAGTGCTGCGCCAGCAGATTCTGACCATCATGAGTGACGGTCCCCGCGTCTTGATTCGCGAACTCGCCCCGACCATGCGAGAATCGGTCGATCCGAGCGGCTGTTTCGTGCCGCCCGTCGTGGTCGTTCAGGGTCGCCTCGAGTTTCCCTTTGATGCCACCGAACGCCTCAAGGCGACGGTCACCTGCGTCACGCCGTTGGTCGGTGACGACGAGGAGCTACGTGGGGTTCTCGAGAGCGTCGGGGAGCTCTTGCAGACACCGTGGCTCGAACGTGGCGAAGAGATTGCCAGTCGCATGACGGAGCGTGTGCGAGCGGTCTATTCCAAGCGGGAGCATCTGATTGATCTCGAGCAACTCGATGGCTTGACGGAGCGGATGTTGCTCGAACAAAGAAAGTACCAGCACAGAACCGTGTTCGGTGAGGACATGACCCGGGCGCTCTTGAAGTTCTCCAGCAAAGAGGATCCCTTGCCCGTGTATGTGCCCGAGGTGATCGCGGCGGAGATGCCGATGTTCAACTCGCTTCAAGCTCGCCTTTTGACCGAAGCTCACGTGCGGCAAGACCAATACGAGAAACACGCCTGCGCGCTGAAAGTGGTCGGTCTTGGACGCATCGTCGAACTCGACGGATAACGCAGGAGGTGTTTGTGGGGCCTCGGTTGCTCGGCATCAGTCTGTGCTGGCGAACGGTAAGTTCACATGGGTCCAGCAGCGTGCATCGACGAAGATGCGAACGAGCTCGTCGTCGATGTGTCCGGCCTCCACTTCACTGGCCAGGATCGAGAGCGCCCGATCGACGGGCACGGCCCGCTTGTACGGCCGGTCCGCCGCAGTGAGCGCGTCGAAGATGTCGCAGACGCTCATGAGCTTGGATTGCAGGGGGATCTCCGTGGCGCGAAGGCGGTTGGGGTAGCCGGTGCCGTCGAGCCGTTCGTGATGAGCACTGGCGATTTCGGGCAGGCGCCGGAACTTCCGGCCCCACGGGATCTGCTTGAGGAACTCGTAGGTGTGCACGACGTGTCCTCGAATTTCCTGCATTTCACTCGAGGTGAGGGAACCTCGCGGGATCGTGAGGCTCTCGACCTCCGCGTCGGTGAGAAGGGTCTGTTGTTCGCCTCGGTGGTCGACGAAGGTCAGCCGTGCGATTTCGTCCAGCGTGCTCAGGCGGTCGCCCTTGACGATTTCGGGCTCGTTGGCGGCCACGATGATGTTGAAGGCGTCCTCGAGTTGTGTGCGGCGGTTTTCGAGCTCGACGTCGAAAGCCGCGACGTCGTCCGCTGTGGCTCCACGACGCGTCGCGTCGAGCTGGCGCTTGAGCGTGTCCACCTCCATGGCACGAAGGGCCATGGAGAAGCGCGCTCGCACCGCTTGCAGTTCGTGGGGATAGAGCTTCTTGGCTTTGATCAAGACTTGTTCGCTCACTCCGAGCTTTCCGAAATCGTGCAACAAGGATGCATATTCGAGCTCTTTCAGATCATCGATTGTCCATCGCACCTCGCTATAGCGTCCGGTGTCGTTCCGCTCGAGCGCCTTGGCGAGCGTGGTCGTCATCGTTGCGACCCGGATCGAGTGGCCGCTTGTCGTGGGATCGCGCTGTTCGATGGCTTCGACGCTGGCCCGCACGAAACCAGCGAGCATTTGTTGGTTTTCCTCATAGAGGATTGCGTTGTCCAGGGCGACCCCGGCCAAGGACGCCAGCATGGCGAGCAGCGACTCGCTGTGCTGATCGAAGGGGACGACCAAGGCGGCGCCGTCATCGATGATTTTGGCGTGCGGATCTCGTTTCTTGTTGAGTAATTGGATGACACCGACGACCTCGCCATGACGCGATGACAACGGTGTGCAGAGCATCGAGCGCGTGCGATAAGAGGTCGTTTCATCGAACGAGCGATCGAAGTGAAAGGGCGAGTCTGCGGGCAACTCGTACACTTCGGGAATGTTGAGCGCGACATTGTTGAGCGCGACGTAGCCCGCCATCGAACTCGGGTTGATCGGAACGGTAAACTCGCCCGCGTCGAAGCTGATGGAGTCATTCTGACTCAGCTTGAAGTGTAGTCTGCGGTGCGCAATGTCGGGGTCTTGTCCCTCTACGACGTAGATGCTCCCCGCGTCGGCCCCAGTAACGAAGCGGCTCTTTTCCAAGATGAGCGCGAGAAGCTTGTCGAGTTCACGTTCCGTGGTGATGGCTTCTGCAATTTCGGCGAACTCGCCGATTTCGTAACGGTAGCGGTTGAGCCATTCGCCCCGCGTTTCTGAGCGTCGTCGGGCGGAGAGCAGCTCGAAGGCATTCTGGATGGCGACGAAGAGTTCGTCTCGCCCTGGCTGTCGGCTGAGCGTGGCGAATAATCCCCGATCGAGCGCTTGCTGGAGCGTTCCGCTGCTGAGTTGACCGAGTACGATCAAGGCGGCGCTGTAGCGGCTGAAGTCGTCGATGAAGGGCATCAAGACCGTTTCGTGCTCGGCCCATGCGCTCGCTGGCGCCAAAACGACGACGCGATCCTCATGTCGCAAGGTGACGAGCAAGGGGTGTGGCTGCACGACCGGATGCCCCGCGAGTCGACCGTCCTCGCGCAATGCCCGCGCCAGACGCGCCATCTTGCCGGCGTGCCCCGCGGTGGGGACGAAGTCGATGGTCGGGCTGGTCATCGAATCCTAGCTCTGTGGC
This sequence comes from Polyangiaceae bacterium, assembly GCA_029941785.1. Classification (GTDB taxonomy): domain Bacteria; phylum Myxococcota_A; class Polyangia; order Polyangiales; family Polyangiaceae; genus JAPYTK01. The sequence goes on from JAPYTK010000233.1 coordinate 3,383, forward strand.
TCCTCGTTCCGTGGAGCGGCATGCTCGGCTCGCTCGCGATCTCGTTGTTCGTAGGCGACGACGATTTTTTGAACCAGCGGGTGGCGCACGACGTCGACATCGGAAAAGGAGCAAAAGGCGATGCCATCGATGTCGCGGAGGAGCTTGTGCGCTTCGGCCAAGCCGCTCCGTTGCCCCGAGGGCAGGTCGACCTGTGTGATGTCCCCTGTCACGACGGCGCGTGATTCGAAGCCCAGGCGAGTGAGAAACATGCGCATCTGTTGACTCGTGGCGTTCTGCGCCTCGTCGAGGATCACGAAACAGTCGTTGAGCGTGCGGCCTCGCATGAACGCGAGAGGGGCGACCTCGATCTGCCCTCGCTTGAGCATGGCGTCCACGCGGTCGGGCTCGATCATGTCGTCGAGCGCGTCGTAGAGCGGTCGCAGGTAGGGATTGACCTTTTCTTGAAGGTCGCCGGGCAAGAAGCCGAGTTTTTCGCCCGCTTCTACGGCCGGTCGCGTCAAGATGATGCGTCGAACCTTCTTGGCGAGCAGTTCGCGGACCGCGACCGCCATCGCGAGATAGGTCTTTCCGGTACCAGCTGGCCCGATGCCGAAGGTGAGATCGTGGCTCTGCATCGCGCGGAGATACAGTTTTTGAGCCAAACCGCGGGCGCTGACCGGGCGTTGATGTGTCGTGGTGATCACGACCTCTGAAAAAATGTCACGCAGGTGAAGATCGGTGTCGATCTCGAGCGCGTGAATGGCGCGGAAGTGGTCGTGGTCTTCGAGCCGGATCCCCTCACGCGCCAAATCACAGACTTGGTTGAAAAAGCGGGTGGCGAGTTCGACCCGGTCCGCGGAGCCTCCCACCAGAACGGTGTGTCCTCGGGAGCCGACGCTCACGCCCAGTTGGGCGGCGATGGTCTTGAGTTGGTTGTTGGCGGGTCCGGCCAGCGCAACCAACGTTGTGGCATGGTCCAGCTCGATCTCTTTTCTGACCCCCGTGGCCTCCACCATGATTCTCGCGTTTCTCCTTGCTTGACGACGAGGCTGTCGGGTGACAGCGTCGAGAGGACGAGCCAATCTCGCCACGATCTAGTCAGAGACGTCCACAGGAGATCATAACGCATGCGGACCCGTATCTCCTTGCTAACCGGAATTTTTGTCTTTTCGGCGACGATTCAGGCCGTCGCCCGGCCCGTCCAGGAGGGGTCGGATCCACCGGCAAGCCCCTCCGAGCCGTCCCCCGGTCCAGCCGAAGCGGTTGGCGAGGAAGACGATCAGGCAGGCCTTGAAGAAGGCGACGACGTGACGGGATCGAGTGATCCTTGGGAAATTGCAGAGGAAGTGGAACACGTTGAACCCCGCGACGATGTGTCTGCGGTGGATGCTATTGACGATCCGCCGACTGAAGCTGCGCCCGACGCGAAGCAGGTCGTTGGAGATGCGCAGGCCGATAGCGACCCGGACACCGCGGGATACCGAGGAGGGCTTTTCTTCCTCCGTGATCGCGAGGACCGTTTTCGTGTCTATCCACAGGGGTGGCTTGCGATCGATTTTGGATGGTCACCAGGAAATCCAGCGCTGCCGGTCCCGCAGGGTGGCGCGGCCCTGTACCCGCGCTTTTTTGTGCGTCGTGCGCGGTTCGGGTTTTCCGGCGAGATAACAGGTCGCTTCGCGTTCACCATGAGTCTCGAGCTCGGGGGTCGTCGGGTGGGGGCCTCCAACGGCGTCGGCGACGGCGCTTCTCGTTTCGCTCCGACGACGGCCTTTGACGATACCGTTCGTCCTGCCGAGATTACCGCGAGTTACCGTTTTCGACGCTGGTTGAACTTCACCGCGGGTCAGCAGAACGTCCCCTTCTCGATGGCGAATCGCACCCGTGACGCGCAGACGTCGATGATACAACGCAACGTGGCCATTCGCGGCCTCGCGGCGGCCCACAGCAAAGACGTTGGACTGACGATCTGGGGAGATCTCTTGGCCCATCGCATGCTTCGTTATGAGGTGGGCGTTTTCTCGGGTGACGGCGCAGAGCGACCCGTGGCCGACGAGCGTCCGATGTACGTCGGTCGTGTCACTGCGCGCCCTCTTGCCAGTCTCGGTTCCAGTATTTTGTTCCGTCAGGCTCACGTGGGCCTGAGCGCGCGCTACGGCGAGCGTTCTCAAGACGCGATTCACGACCAGGTCCCCAACATCGCGACGGCCCAGGGTTTTGTGCTCTGGCAGCCGAGCTACATCGACAGCTTGGAGCGCCTCACGCACGTGATCCCCTCGGGCGTGCAGAAAGCCGTCGGTGGCGAAATGCGCGTACCGATCGACTTGCCGCACGGCAGTGGGCTCGATGTGCGGGGGGAGGCTTACTATGTCCACCATCGCACTCGTGAATCGGTGTCCGGTTACGAGATGACCAACACGGAGCGTTTCGGACAGCTCAAGGGAGTCGGTTGGTACGCACAACTGTCCTGGTGGGCGCTCGGGGACCCCTTCGTGAGTGGCGAGCCCGGCACCTATCGGCCCTACCAACTCACTTCCTCGACGAAGGACGACGGCGCTCGCCGCGGACTTGAGATTCTCTTGCTCGCCGCTGGAATCAACGCCAGCTACGACGGGGCGAGTCGTTCGGGCTCCACGCCCGATGACAACACCCCGTCCGGAGATCTGACCGTGTATCAACTCGGCGGCGGCGTGCAGTACTGGTATTCGACGCACTTTCGCGCGGGCCTGAACTTTGCGACCTATCTCGTCCCGGGCGCCGGAGAGCCAGATAAGAACCTGGCAACTGTTCCGGTGCGTGAATTCTACGACGATCAGGGGCGGCGCGGGATCGGAGAGGCCGTGCACGAGCTTTCAGGCCGTCTGGCGGTCTCCTTTTAGCGCCTGTTTACGTAAGCGAATCAGGCTTTTAGCTCTGCCGTTAGTTGGCCCCAATGACGCGCCGCGTGGTAGCGGCAGGTATGCGCCAGTGGATAGCTCTGTTTGCGGCGGCCGGGATTGTGGCTGCCACCTTGCCGTTTGTACGACGACACGACGGCCAGATCGTCGAGATGCTTAGCAAGGTGAAAATCGCGGTCACTGGCGACGATTCGGGCGCGAACAAGAAGAAGCTCGACCCCCCGGCTTTGACCGGCGTGGACCTGGCCAATCTCGATGATCGTCGTGAGACGGTGACCGCACCCGCCCACGGAAAACGAAACGCTGACTTGACCTTGGATGCCATCTACCAGCGCGCGGCGGTGAGCATGCTGCGCCAGGGCAGCGTCTACGAGGGGTCGGTCGTGATGACGGATATCCGCACGGGTCGGGTCTTGGTGTGGGCGAACCACAACCAAGGCCGCGCGCGAGACCTTGCGCGTGAGGCAAATGCCCCGGCGGCGAGCATCTTCAAGGTCGTGACGGGTGCTGCGCTCATCGAGGCGGGCGTGCCGCTGGGCGAGAAGTTCTGTTACAGCGGCGGCGGTGAACGTCGAATCGTCGAGAGAGATCTCGAGCCGAATCCCGACCGGGACAAATATTGTGCCAGTTTGGGCATGGCGTTGGGTCGCAGCCTCAACATCATCTTTGCGCGTCTCGCCAAGGAGCGCCTGAATCGTGACAAATTACACGGGACAGCCCGGCGTTTGGGCTTTGGCTTCAGCGTTCCTTTCGACATCCCCGTCGAGGTGAGCACGGTGCAACTGCCGGAGGATGGGCTCGGCTTTGCCCGAACGGCGGCCGGCTTCTGGAACACCACGCTGTCCCCATTCCAAGGCGTGAATCTGGCGCAAACGATTGCCAACGGTGGGGAGATGATTCGGTCCCATGTGGTCGAACGGGTCGTCGATGAGGATGGCGAGACGGTTTACTCGAGGCCAAAGCAGCGACAAGTATTCAAGCGGGTGCTCCACGAGCGGACGGCTTGGGCTGTGGCCCGAATGATGGAACAGACGGTTCGCAACGGCACGAGCTTCAAGTCCTTTCACGATCGGGCGGGGCGCTCCTTTCTGCCGAATATCCGGGTAGCCGGAAAGACGGGCACATTGGTGCGCAAGAAGCCCAACACCCTCTATACGTGGTGGATTGGATTCGCTCCCGCGCGCAAGCCAGAGGTTGCGCTGTCGGTATTGGTTACCAACCGCGGAAAGTGGCGGGTCAAGGGAACGCACGTGGCGTCGGACATGCTCCGGCTCTATTTTGCGGATCGTGGCGCCAAGGGCGTCCGTTACCCACTGAGATTCAAAGGGCGCAGGCGCCGAGGCGAGATGGACGCCGGCGGCGTCCCGAAGGTTGTCCCAAGCGATTCCAAGAAGCCACCCGCGAAAGGCGATTCAGCCCAATCGGCACAGAATGCTGAGAGCGCAGCGGCTGCGCGCGCCGACGGTTGAGCATCTTCGTCTGTCGTGCGCGGTCGTCCCGTTCGGCTGGACCTGGCGCCGCCATGTGCGGAAGAAAACCACGTAACGCACGAGCAGTATTTGCTCAGTTGCGGTTGATTACTTTCCGTCCGCGAACGGAGACTGTGCTCGACGCGCTAGAGCGTGCTACTATCGAAGCGTGCAGGTGGTACTGCGGAAGGTTGGTCGGGGAGGTCGTACGATCTCGGGCCGACTTGTACGCGCGCCGCGCAAGGGCTCGGTGATCGTGATCGAGTTTTCTGACGGGATGCACGAATACGTGACCACGCCGGTGCGTCGCGTTCTCAAGCTCGCTGGCGGCGAGGTCTTTTACATCGAGACCATGAACTCTCGTTATCGTCTCGAGGTCCAGTCCCGCGATGTGGCCTTGGACGAGGTCTTGGAGAGTTCCTCCACGACCTGAGCTCGGTGCCGGCGCATCGGTTCCCGTCGCTGGTCTCGTGAGCTATCCGTTGTTCGGTTTCGCGTCTTTTGCGCCATCGTTCGTCGGAGAAGACTTCTTGGGGGGCGGGGCGAAGATGCCAGGGGAGCCGGCGATGCGCTGTTCCTCCACGAGGTACCATGC
>JAPYTK010000234.1 GCA_029941785.1 Polyangiaceae bacterium
CGTTTCCTTGTTGCGACCGGCCCGAAGACCGCGTGATGTGGGGCCGTCAGTCTGGATGGACGCTCCTGACGCGCGTTATGCCACCATCAGCCGCGCCTTGGCGCTCGCGACTCATCGTCGCCCGCTCGTGGTGTGGCTCGACGACGTTCATTGGGCGCCCGATGCGCTAAGCTTCGTGAGCTATCTCCTACGGAGCCAGGACCAACAGCCCGTTGCGGCGCTGGTCATCATGACCGCACGACAAGAAGAGCTGGCGGTGCGCCGCACCGAACGCGAGCTGCTCGATGAGATCCTCGCGGCTCCGCATGCGGTTCGTCATGAAATCGGCCCCCTTCCCGAGGCGGTTCGGGGTCCATTTATCGAGCAAGTCTTGGGGTTGCGTGGAGATCTGGCCGCTCGGGTTCGGGTTCGTACGGCCGGCAACCCGTCCTTCGCCGTGCAGCTCATGGGCGATTGGGTCGCGCGCGGCATCCTCGAGCCCAGTTCGTCCGGTTTCCACTTGCGTGCGGGCGCCGACGTGCAGCTGCCGGACGACGTCTACGAGATCTGGAGTGGTCGGGTCACGTCTTTGTTCGAGGGTCGCCCGGTCCTGTTGCGCGCCCTCGAGATAGCCGCCATCTCGGGTCGTCGCGTCGATGAGCAGGAGTGGCTCCTCGCTTGTACGAAGCTGCGAATCGCACCCGAGGAGGAAATCGGGCCGCTCCTGCGGTCCTTGGTGCAGGAACTCGCCGAGCGTGGTCTGGCGGAAAAGCATGGCCGTTCGGGGTGGTCCTTCGTGCATGGCATGCTTCACGAGAGCCTCGAGCGGGGCGCGCGAGAGGTGGCGGGCCCGGATCGATTGGCGTGGGCCCGGCTGCATCAAACGGCTGCGGAGGTGCTGCAAGATCGCGCCACGAGCGAGCAGCGCGAGCCTCCACCCGGGCGACTCGGACGGCACTTGCTCGAGGGCAATCGCCCGTCCTTGGCGATCGCTCCTCTCCTGCAGAGCGTGAGGGACCTCTTGGCGCGGGGCGAGTTGGCTTCGGCGCAAGTGAGCGTCGCATGGCTGTTGCGCGCCCTCGATGCTGCGGATGCGGAATCGTTTTCACCCATTCGCATCGAGGCTGCCTTGCTCGAGGCCCAAATGGCCAGGCAACAGGGGAGGATCGATGCGGCGAGCAATTGCTTGGCTTTCGCCGAGTCGGCTGCGCGACAACAAGAGGATTCGCCCTGGCTGACGGAGATCCTGTGCGAGGGATCGATCGTGGCCTACCGCGCGGGCCAGCTCGATGTGGCGGTCAGTCGCAGCCACGAGGGAGAGGCGCTTGCCGCGCAGCATGCGCCGCTCCTCGTGGCGTGTTGTTTGGAGGTGAGAGGGCGCTCTTTCACGGACCGCGGCGAATTACAGCAGGCCCAACGGTGCTTCGATGATGCCCTCAGTATTTATCGGGACGCGGGCGTGTTTCGCGGAATCGCGTCCTGCCAGCTGGGCCTGGGTTGGGTGGCGATGACCCAGGGTGCTTTGCCGTTGGCGCACCGGCACATCGAGGAGGCTCGCGCGACCTGCGAAGAGCGGGATCTTCGCATGTTGTCGGGGGTGTGCATGAACATGCTGGGTGAAATCGAACGTCAGCGGGGCCAACTCGCCGAATCACAGCGGTGCTACCGCGAGGCGGTACGTCGGCACCAGAGTTGCGGCGCATTGGCGACGAGCATGATCGCGGAGCTCAATCTCGCCCTCGTGCACTTGGAGAGCGACGAGTTCGTTCAGGCGCGCGCCCTCGCGAGCGCCGTCAACCAGTCGATTGAGGTCAGCGGGGCGCGGCAGTTTCTCGCGGCGGTACATCTGATTCTGCTCGTGTGCGCAGCGGCGGCAGAGCGCTGGCCAGACTGGTCGAAGCACTTCGAAGCGGCGTGCACGCTTCTCGATGAGAGCGGGCAAGTGCACGGTGATCTGGCGACCCTGGCTCAACGAGCCGCGCGAATGGCTCGTGACGCGGGCCACTCGCAACGCGCGAGTGCGGCGTTTGGTCTCGCTGAGCAACAGTGGCGTCGCCTCGGAGATGAGCCGAACGCTGAGCGCGCAAAGGAAGAAGAAGCCTCAGTCTCGTAGAGCGTCGAGATTGATTTCGAATTTCTTGATCCAACGGTAGACAGTGTTCCGCGTCACCTCCAGCACGCCAGCGACGGCGGTGATGTTCCCCCCGTGTTCGCGGAGCAGCCGTCGCAGATCGCGCGCCGAGATCCGGGCCCGCGGCCTTACCGCCACTTCTGGCAAGGTCGTGTCGTCAATTCCTGACGCTGGCGCGCTGTGGCGCGCATGTTGGGAGAACTCTTCGTCGAGCCACCCGGGGACGCTCAGCGGGCCGGGCGAGCCGCTGTCGTGTACGAGTCGCTCGATGGTGCTCTGCAAGGAACGGACATTTCCTGGCCAGTCGTGACACAGCAAGGCCGACGCGAGCCGGTGATGAAAGGGACGGCCCGTTCCGGCTACCTTTTCAGCGAAGTGGCGGGCCAAGGGGAGGATGTCCTCTCGGCGTTCGCGAAGTGGCGGGATGGGTACGACGCAGCGAGTGAGCCGCGCGTAAAGGTCTTCCCGAAAGCGTCCGTCGCGAACGTCTTGGGCCAATGGTCGGTTGGTGGCGGCCACGAAACGGATGTCGACTTTGACCGTCTGATCGGCACCTACGGGTCGAGTCTCCCGTTCTTGCAGGAGCCGAAGCAGGCTGGCCTGAAGGGAGGACGAGGCGTCGCCGATTTCATCGAGCAACAGGGTGCCGGCCCGCGCCTCTTCGACCAGCCCAGCGCGGGGAGCATCAGCACTTGAGAACGCGCCGCGGACATGGCCGAACAGCTCGCTCGAGATCACCCCGTCCGACATGGCCGCACAGTTGACGGCTACGAGTTTGCCACTGCGACCGCTCGCGGCGTGGATCTCTTTCGCGATGAGCTCCTTGCCTACGCCGCTTTCGCCCAGCACCAAGACCGTCACGTCGAGTTCGGCGACGCGGCCAATCAACGCGAGCGTCCGGCTGAGCGCCAAGCTGCGCCCGAGCAGGTTGGGGTGACCGACGTGATTGTGCTTGGGGTCGATGGGGGACACCAGCAAGAGGACCTTGCCAATCCCGATGACATCTCCGAGTTTCAGCGCCGCACTCTCGACTCGTCGGCCGTTGAGGAAGGTGCCATTACGGCTATCGAGATCCTGCAATCGTAGCTGCGTCTTGTCGAGCGTGACCGTGGTGTGTCGTCGCGAAACCCGGTCGTCGTCGAGAGCGGTTGGAGGGAAATGGCCTCCGCCGCGCCCGAGGACGAGACTCTCGCCGGGGGTGAGCGGACAGGTGCTGCCGAGAAACTTGTCTGTCGCGTGGTGCGCGATCATCAGTCCGAGGCCTACCGTCTTTTGAACGGCGCCGTCGTGCTCGCTCGCGGTGCGGGTGGGATCGTAGATCATGTGAGCGGAGCGGAGAGTATAGATCCGACGGGACGATCCTTGGACTCAATCGCGCCAATCATGCACGAGTATCCATGCGCTAGCCGAACCGTCACTCGCCCAGGTCATAGATTGGTGACGCAAGGGTGAGCGTCCACGCAGGACTTCGATGTCATGGCGGCGGCACAATCTGTGAATCCATCGATGCACGACGCGATGGTTGTGAGGGCCGTCCCGTCGCAGGTGGCCAAATCCGTTTCGCAACTTGTGACGCACTGAGCTTGATCGGACTTGATTCCGCAGTCGACGAGCCTGTTGCACGCGGCTGTGCAGATCTCGGCCGCATCAGCCGGGAGTCCGTCCCCGCTTCCGCCTGTTGATGCCGAAGTGCTCGACGTTTCGGATGTCTCCGATCCGCAGGCCAAGAGGAACGCAAGTGCGGCGATGCATAAGAGGGCACCAGTGTTTTTCGCGAAAATGGAGGACGATTGCATAAGCTCCAATAACACGGCTTCCGTTGAGCGGGTGATTTGTGGACGAAGCCATATGCCCTGATGGCGCATCTTGACCGCATCGTGCAGCGCAGTCACACTCGCATCGACATGTCCTCCGATGTTCGAGTGCACCAGCGTTTGTGGAAGATGGACGAACGGCGTTACGTGACGGGGATCGTGAAAGCCACATTTGCCATTCGCCCCGATGGTCAGTTGGCGCAGGTGGTCACGAGCGCGGTCAACACCGAAGACAAGACCGAGGGCGACATGCCGATGGCGAGCATCCGTGAGGCTCGGGAGGACATGCCCTACCTCGCTCGTCCCGAGGTGGTTCTTCGAGCCCACGCGTATCCCGATGAGAGCGGGACCCAGGGCCGCGTTCAGATGCTCGTGACGCGCGCGAAGACCGTCCTCATCGACAAGTCGGCCATCGTCTACGGCGAACGATCGAGCCTCGATGCGCCGCCGAAGCCGTTCGAGCGCATGCTGTTGGGTTACGAGCGGTCACTCGGTGGAATTGGTTGTGCCGACAATCCTCTCGGTACGGGATCGGGAGGCATGACGAAAAAACTTCCGAACATCGTGCATCCCAAAGAGCCAGAGGCGAAAACCATCGGTTTCGGTGCGTTGGGTGACGCATGGCCCAGTCGCAAGAAGTTGCGTGCCAAGTTTTCCTTCAAGGGCTTGAAGGCTCGTGTGGCCGAGATCCCGGCAGATATCGATTGGGCGTGCTTTCAAGTGGCGCCTGCGGATCAGCAGCTTGACGAACTTTGTGGCGATGAGGCGTTTCGGGTCAGTGGCGTGCGGCCCAACGGAGAGGAGTTGGTGTTTTCCCTCCCCAGCGTGCGTCCACACGCACGGCTGAGCGACGCGGAAGCGCAGCAGACTGGCGAGGAGTTTGCTCTGCGCTTGGACACGGTGTCGATCGACGCGACGGCGGCCGAGGTGAGTTTGGTGTGGCGGGGTTACGTTGCGGTGGCTGCGGAGACCCCTTTCGAGGAAGTGCGTGTCGTGGCGGGGTTGGACTCGTCTGCGCGTACCGTCACGCCCGAAGGGGCACAGGAGGTGGTCGACGATGACTCCCACGAGGAGACGGTCCTCCTCGCTGCCGAAGCCCTGGGGACGCCGAACAGCCGCGACACGGCGGATGCAGCCGACATCGAGATGATCCGACGCGGGGCGGTGATGCCGTTTCAGCCCGGCGCGAAGCCGACGGTGCGGCGGAAAGTCGCTCAGACTGCCGCGGCTTACATCGCCGCTGACGACGAGGAGGCTTACACGGGTACGGTCGATCTCTCCAGTAGCGGGCCTTCCGTTGTCGCGGCCGCCTTGCCCTTCGACGAGCTAGTCGCGCCTGACAAGGGCGGGAAGGAGGATGCCGCCGCAGCGGCCGCGAAGGCGGACAAGGAGCGCTTGAGAATAGAGGCAGAGAACGAGGAGAAAGCGCGCTTGGAGGCGGAAGCGGCAGGCGAGCGGCAGGCCGAGCGCGAAGCGAGCGATCGTCGGAAGGCGAGCGCGGAGGCTTTCGAACGGGCGGAGGCCGAAGCGAAAGAGGCCGAGAAGCAGCGCGCGGCACTCAAGGAGCAGCGCCGCCAGGAGAAGGGGAAGGCCTTCCGGGCCGCTTCGTACGGCGGGCTTGGACGCCGCAAGAAGCACTGACCACGGTGTGGGGATCAGGCGCGCGATTCGGGCGGGGCTGCCCTTAGCAATCGGCTCGCCCGTTGTCTGTAGTCGGTGGAGAGCCGACCGCGCAATGCGGCCGCAAGCGCATCGGCAAACTCTTCGCCATCTTCGAAGCGAGCGTCGGCCTTTTTCGCCATCGCGATCGCGAGAACCCGATCCACGTCGTCATGTAGTTTGGCGAGCGTGCTCGCACGTATGGGCATGGCGTTGAGCACTTGCAAGAGCACCGCCATGACCTCGCTGCCTTTGAAGGGCTGGTGGCCGCTTAGCGCGCGATAGGCGATGGCTCCGAGCGAGTACAAATCGGCGCGACCGTCGACCTTCTCGCCGTTCGCCTGCTCTGGCGCCATGTATTGCGGCGTCCCGATCGCGTCGCCGTGCGTGAAAGTGGCGTCTCCGGCCATCCGCTTGGATACGCCGAAATCGAGGATCTTCCACACCGGCGGCTGTCCTTTGCAGAGGAACAGGTTTTGTGGCTTCAGATCGCGATGCACGATGCCGGCCTTGGTGGCAGCCGCGACTCCGCGGCCGACTTGGCGGACCAGATCGACGACGTCGACGGGTCGCATTCGCCGTTGCCGGCGAAGGATGGCCGCGAGATCTTCGCCGTGGAGTCGTTCCATGGCGAGATAGGGGAGGGGGGCTTCCCGGCCGATCTCGATGACCTTGACGATGTGTGGGGATTGGACCGAGGCTGCAATGTGCACCTCCCGCATGAAACGGCGCACGAAGTCGGGCTGCGCGAGTACTTCGGGCAAAAGTGTCTTCACCGCGGCGTCGTCCCCGCTCTGCACATGCGTCGCTTCGTACACTTCGCCCATGCCCCCGCGGCCGAGCACCGTGCCGAGCTTGAAGGAGCCGAGCACCTGATCGGTGAAGCGACCGAGACCACCCGCGCGAAGCGCGTTTTCCAGATCGTGCCGTGCCTCGAGGAACAGCGCTTCACGGTGCGATGCACGTCGAATGGCATCGTCCCGCTCGATCAGCGACGCGACCGTCAGCTTGCGCGCGCTGCGCGCCTGGACGTAGGTGAGGCACAGAAACAAGACGAAGGCGGCGACGAACACGGGCCGCCCCCACCCGCTGACCGCGCCCGTGATGGCGACGAGCCCCGGGTCGTGCAGGACGCCGAACGCCATGGGGCTACCGAGACAAATGATCGGTGCGACGCACGAGGCAAGCGTGACGCGGGCGACGCGCCGTCCATAACCGAGACAGACCGAATAGAGGTTCAGCACGAACATGATCAAGATCGGCCCGAATGTGCCGAAGTAGTACATCACCGCCGCGTTGAAGAACGGCGCCAGCAAGAAGTAGATGATGACGTAGCGCTCGCGGTAGCGTTCCTCGGTCCAGGACCCGTACAGCAGCCCACCATTGACTATCGCCGCGACCGCCAGACCACCGATAAACACCTTTCGTGCGAAGGGATCGCCACCCCACAGCGGAAGGCAGGCAAGACCCAGCACGATGAAGACCAATGCGCTGATGGCGGTGCGCTTCGTGAGCTCGACTTCGGCGCGGCGAAGAACCGTTTCGGGTTTTGGCAGCTCGAGCGGGGACTCACCCAGGGACGTTGGGGTAGGTAGCGCTGGGGTAGGTAGCGCTGGGGTAGGTAGCGCTGGGGTAGGTAGCGCTGGGGTGGGAGCCGTTGGGGTGGGCGGCGTTGGGGAGTGTGGCGTCGATGCCGACCCCTTGTGCGGCTTTCGGATGGCGACCGTGAGGCTGTCCGCCCGTCCCACCGTGTCGCTGTCCGCCCGTCCCACCTGCGAAGGATAGCGCGTCAGGTCAGCGGCGGGGCAGGAAGTCTCCGATCAACCGAAGAATCGAGTCAGGAAAACGTGATGAACTACTTGTAGATGCTGTGGCAAGACTGGCAGGTGCCACGCATCGCGTTCAGCGCTTCGCTTGCAGCTGCGGCGTTCTTCGCTTCGCCCGCTGCTAGCAAAGCTTTCGCGTTTTCTTCCATCGTTCTCGACAAATCGATAAAGCCTTCGTCGTAAAATCCGGTCTCGCGCGAGTCGCCCTTGACCGCGAACTTGCTCGCCATGTGGGCAGCGGAGGCTTGCAGCATTTTGCTGGCGTCGACGATTTGGGCGAACTGCTCGTCACTGAAGCTCGCGTTATCACGAAGGGCAAACAACGGATCGGCATAGTGCGCGTTGACGCGCATCACCTCGTGTACCTGCTCGACACCAGCGATTTCTTCTGCGGTGTAGTTCTTCTTGGGCTTGGGCACACAACTGGCCATCGCAATGCATAGCAGGGGGCACAGGAGCAGGAGTCGCATGCCGGGAGGCTACTGTTGTTTTTGTGGTCGTTCAAGCATACGCGCCCGGGGCTGTGTGGCGATTGCGACCAGCGATTTGAAATTCAGCGAACCCGCGGGGATGGCGAATCGTGCTGAAGCTGTCTCAACGGCGATGTTGAGGGTACACTCGTCCTGTTATTGGGGTACTTGTCGGATTGACAAGGCGTCAGCCTCGCACGCGATCCATCGATGCCTTCATATTCCGTGTCCTCATCGCGACGAGAATCTCATGATCCCCAATCAATGGTACGCGGTGCTCGAATCCGCGAAGCTAGGTAAAGACCCCGTTGGTATTGAGCGGCTCGGCGAACGCTTCGTCGTGTGGCGAGACGTCGAAGGCCAAGTGGTCGTTCAACAGGACCGCTGCGTGCACAAGAAGGCTCGTTTGAGCGCGGGCGCGGTCCGCGAAGGATGCATTG